>JBGSQK010000052.1:0-5293 GCA_041738135.1 Alphaproteobacteria bacterium | reverse complement strand
TTGCTTTCTTAATCCATATACCAAATCTGAACCAATGAGCGCACCTCCGTAACTCAATAAAAAACGTTTATAATCTTCGCTAAATTTTAAGCCTAAAGCGTACTCAGCTTCTTCAATTTCTCTTTTTTCGACCTTTCCAGCTGCATCATCAGGATTTTGCTGAAAGAAGGCATCAAGAATTGTCCAGATCTTACTGTAATTACTCAAATTTTTCACCCCTAGATATAAGCTCCTGCTTAGCCCTTTCTTTTTAAAAAGGCGTCCTAGCATTTTCTCAAGCCACTCGTTCTAGTGACGTCAAGCCATGTCTATATTTTTTGGGCGTTCAAAATCTCTACAGACAATATATCACCACTTAAAATTTTCTTGATATCAACTAGATTGAGTTGAAACCAGAACTCATTGCCATCAACATCATAATAACTAAAGCAAAAAGCTTCCTCAGTTGCATCATACCCACCACAGTAATGTTCAGTTTGAAACATGTTGCAGGATTCAATCAATGACCACTCTTTATCATTTTTGATTTCTGAATCTATTTCCTTACATATATTTATAAATTCGTTATCTAAACCCTTCATATTCCAGAATCTATCACGTCAAGTGCCCATACCAGTACATCTACTAAACGCGAGTCTCAAAGCCGCGCCTACTTCAGCTGGGGTAGAATTCTCTGGAATTTTTACGTAATCATTCTCTGTTATACCTCTTCCACTCCATGCTTCTAATTTTTCGTGGCAGCTAGGTTCTATAATAATAAAACTACCATCCAAATTAACGGTACAACTTTTCATCTTGTTGAATAAGTTCTTTTTAGACTTGTAGCCACTCAAAATAATAAGGTTTTCTACCCAGTTCCTATAATTCTGAGAAATATTCAAACGCAATCCGACAGATTCATCCAAAGTCAATAAACGACTCTTTTCAAGATATTTAATAATAACCTCGCCTAGAATATTATCAGAAACGTCAATAATAAGTATTTCAGATTTAACTGAAGGATCTATCATTGATAGGCCAAGCCCACAATATGAGTCAACAACAATAAAAGTACCATTATTTTTAACTGAGACTGAAGGTTGCCAATCTGCATTTATAGCTTTATTATTTTCTTTATCAGACATTATTATTTAGTCTCCTTAACTATCACTTTAACGTTGTTCAGTTTTCCATAATCGACAGCTTTCTCAATTTGAGCCATTTGGGCCATATTAGTATTTTTAGGAATAGCCAAATGCACCTCTTTTGATAAAATTTGTCTAGCAGAGAGCTGAACGCCGCTTAAAGCATATTGATCAAATAGCGCAACAGAATCAATATTCTTCTTCAGCGAAGAATAAATTTGTTCAGGTTTTGATAGCCTAGATGCTGTTTGAGTGTTTAGCGTTTTGGCACTAATAGCTCTTTTAGTCGCATCTTCAAAAAAATCAAACGTTTTAAAATTTTTAGGCAACCTAGCTCCTTTAGATAATTGGCTTTCCAAATAATCTTCCCAAGGCATGCCTTGTTCTTGAATACCTTTTCCCCATTTTATTTTTGCATCAATCTGACCGAGAATCTTCCCCTTAACCCGAGCAGCCCCCTCTTCAAGCTTGGTAGCTGCTTGCCCGATACGGGCTTTACCCACCGTATCAATCACTTTACCGGCTGCTGCGCTGGCTGAATCTGCCCATTGGCTGATTTTTGCGCCGGCAGCCATCATTCCTGGGCTGGTATCTACGTAGGCCAGCCAGAGTGCTTCGGCTGTGGGGTAGGCTTTGCCTACTAGACTGGCGCCTTTTTTCACGATGAAGCCACCGGTGGCAGCCATTGCTATTTCTACGCCGGCTTTTTTAAGGGCTGCCTCGGGGCCCTCGGTTTGATAGGTATCGTAAATGTCATAGGCTGTATAAACAGCTAGGCCACCCACGACCGCGTAATAGCCAACCTGGAGCCAGTTATTGTCCAATGCGGAATCTGCTGATGTCACGGCCGTTTCCACGTCTGCACCGCCTGCCAAGGCTGCTGTTGCGGTCATGATCTTGGCAACGGAGGCGATTTTACGGCCTTCGTCACGCACAATATCATTTACTTGTTGATCGGATATCTCGCCCTTTTGTCTTATTTCCTCATTGATTCTAGCTTGCGCACCTCTCCTTACAAAGCCAGACATAGTATCTACTTTGTTTGATGTCGGCACCTTGGGCTACAGCGAAGCCTGAGGAGACGGCGTTTCTTAAGGCGTTGGTTGCTAGCTTGCGGGTTATGTCAGATTCTATACCTGATACGCCTGACGCATCTAACACGCCTGCGCCCACGCCGCCTTGTGCCATGGACATGAGTACTGTTTTAGCCATGTCTGTGGATGTCATGTGTTTGAGGAACTTGCCTGCGTCCGTGCCGTAGTTCATGCCGGCATAGGTGGCTTCGGTGGTGACACCGGCATTTACAGCGCCCACCAGTATTGCTTTGCCGGTAAGGGTCGCAAGTCCCGTGGTTGCGGCGGCACTGACAAAACGGTTGGTGTGCTGCTCGTTTTTAAGACGGGTGGTTAATTGGTTTTTGAAAGGTGCTATGATTGATCGGACCGCCAAACAATCAGTAGCAATTGCTTCGCCGACAATTCCTGTGGTGAAGAACCATGCTATTAAGGAGAGGTTGGTGGCTAGTTTGCGGAGCATTTTTTTTCTTTTGTACTAAACAGCGATTTTTTCTATTTGCCCTTCTCTAGGAGCCCTAACAATTCAGTACATTGAGCGGCATGGAAGGAAGACCTAGAAAGCGTCATTTCTATCAGTGCCTCCAGGATTTCCTGCGGCACCTTATGGACTCTGGTTTTGAGGAATTCGTAATCTTCTTTGGTATTGAGTTGCGATACGAAATATCGCTTTGCGGCTTCGGGATTAGCTTTAAACAAGCCAATAATTACTTCTTCGGTAGGTGTGTATGGAAACGCCTCTGAATCTGTTAAGAAAGAAACTCCTTTAATTTTTTCTGCTTTAAAAATAGAAACAATATTATCTGAAACTAATAATAAAGGGGTATACATATCAAGACGTGCCATGTGGTGTTTACCCAAGGCATTTTTTTTCAAAACTAGTTTTTTTAATATATCCACTTCACCATTTGGGTAACATTGACAGATAGAGTTTTCTTTATCTATGGAGTCTACACAATTTACAATGTTGAGCAGATGATATCCTTTGTTACTATAGCATTTTCCGGATTTATCGAAGCCATTTATTTCGATAGTAAAATCCTGAAAATCATCAGGGCACTCTAATTTCAAAAATTCTAAGACCTTACTGTTCACAATTGGAGGCCTTCCACCCAATGAGTTGGGAATGCAATCATATTTCAGTAGTTTTTCTTCAGTGAGATTACTATTAAAGACCAGGTCATAATCTGGATGTTCCATATTATTCTCTGTTTGAATTGAACGTGTAGCTTCAACTGGAAGCCTCTTTCCATCCATAAATATGGAACTATCTGTTCGCCTTTCTTTCCAACGATATTCTAATATATGATTAATTGGGAAATCAGCAGGAATTCTCCAAATATAAACTATATTTTTATTTGACATTACTACTTATCCTTTTTATTTAAAGGGATGGCCCATTCACGATGATTTTTATTCAAAATCCTATGACCTGATTTTAACATAGCTCTTTCGTCTGAAATAATCTTGTTCAATGCCTCTTTAAACTGATTTTGGCTCCACGAATTACGGATTCCATACTTCAGTTTAACGTCCATTTGATCAGCTAAATGCTCATTGACATCCTTCAGATGCTTACCATCATGCACGGATCTTTCAGTTGTCGAGAGCGCAGCTCCTTTTTTAGTCGGTAATAGCATTTTGTTAGCCCTGCTCTGAATATCAACCCCCGCTTTCTCCCATAACTCGTGATTCATTGTCAAAGGATTCTTGTCGCTTATTATATGGTGATCCTGGGTATATTTAACACCCTTCACTTTACCATCATTACCCCGCAGAATCTTCATCTCTTTAGTGTCTTCAACAACAGATTCTGTTAGAGAGGTTGATTCTTTTTTACCAATTCCACCGCTCAACTTGCTTTTTACATTAAGCTTCTCAACAATCTTCCCCTTAACCCGAGCAGCCCCCTCTTCAAGCTTGGTAGCTGCTTGCCCGATACGGGCTTTACCCACCGCATCCACCATTTTACCGGCTGCTGTGCTGGCTGAGCCTGCCCATTGGCTGATTTTTGCGCCGGCGGCCATCATTCCGGGGCTGGTTTCTACATAGGCTGCCCAGAGTGCTTCGGCTGTGGGGTAGGCTTTGCCTGCTAGGCTGGCGCCTTTTTTCACTATGAAGCCACCTGTGGCTGCCAATGCTATTTCTACGCCGGCTTTTTTAAGGGCTGCCTCGGGACCCTCGGTTTGATAGGTATCGTAAATGTCATAGGCTGTATAGACAGCAAGGCCACCCACGACCGCGTAATAACCAACCTGCAGCCAGTTATTATCCAAGGCGGAATCTGCAGAAGTAACGGCCGTTTCCACGTCCGCACCGCCCGCAAAGGCTGCTGATGCGGTCATGATCTTGGCAACAGAGGCAATTTTACGGCCTTCGTCATGCACAATATCTTTTACTTGTTGATCGGATATCTCGCCCTTTTGCCTTATTTCCTCATTGATTCTAGCTTGTGCACCTCTCCTTACAAAGCCAGACATAGCATCTACCATGATCTCTGATCCAGCTGCGGCAACCCCGCCTGTGAACGCTTGTTCAAGCCAATCTTTGGAGCCCGCGTTAGCTAGGCCAGCAGCCGCCGCACCAGCTAAAAAATGCTCAACTTTATGTTGCAGATAATCAGTCACGCCGCTACTTTGCCGCTCTCCAATGTGACCCGCCCCCACATCTTGCATGGTATTTGCTGCAATCGTAAGGCCGCTTTGCATGAGGGTTTGTTTGAGGTCGGCGCCTTGAGCTACGGCGAAGCCTGAGGAGACGGCGTTTCTTACAGCGTTGGTTGCTAGTTTGCGGGTAAAATCAGTTTGGATGCCGTTTACACCGGTAGCCTGTGTTACCCCTATGGTTGCTCCGCCTTGTGCCATGGACATGAGTACTGTTTTAGCCATGTCTGTGGATGTCATGTGTTTGAGGAACTTGCCTGCGTCCGTGCCGTAGTTCATGCCCGCATAGGTGGCTTCGGTGGCTAGGGTGGTGACGCCGGCTTGTAGGGCACCTATGAACATTACGTTGCTGGTGATGCTTGCGATTAATCCTGTGGATGCGGCCGCGGCTCCGCCTGCTGCAGCGGCTCCCGTCGCAGCGCCAGCAGCTCCG
>JBGSQK010000043.1:0-50032 GCA_041738135.1 Alphaproteobacteria bacterium | reverse complement strand
AGCCACAAATTGGCTATGGCATTATAACAACGAAAGACCTAATATGGGGTTAGGTGGAATTACACCAAAACAAAAGCTGCATGGGGCAGCTAAAGAACTTTCTACTTTATAAACCCATTAAAAATGGGGGGATTACCGTTGATAATAACGGAGAGCCTTTTCCTTACTAACTGGTGTTCCTTGGCCTAAGTCATACATCTCCCCAAAAGAAGTGAGTGTCACCGGGTGTTCTGATCGTGCAGCCTGTTGCGTCAGCTGAAAGGCTAATGCATGATTTTGGGGTACATGATCACCAGTTTTATAACGAACGGCCAAGTTATTCATTGCACAACTATGTTGTTGATCGACGGCTTTTTGATACCAGTTTATGCCTTGTTGAACATTTTTATCAACACCTTCGCCCAATTCAAGCATTCTCCCCGCCAAAAACTGGGCATCAGCGTCCCCGCTTGCGGCAAGCTTCTCTAGTAATTTAAAAGCTTGCTGAGGTTGATTGTTCTGATAAATAAAGCAGGCTGATTTGTCTGCTCCAGTACATCCGGCAAGGGAAAACGTAAATAGTAGGACGGATATGGGCTTAATTTTCATTGTTTGCCTTATCTCTAGAAAACACACAAGCACTGGACTTAACTCTGCATTTAACCAGGTATATCACAGATATTGAAGCCCACATTCCATGAACATAATAATACCACGCAGATTTGTCTCTAAGTAGAAAACACCTAGCCCACCATCTAGGTGTTTTCTACTTATATACAAGTCAAAATAGAGCAGGTATGCTAGGCAAATCGAAAATGTGTCCAGCATTTATATTGTTTGATGGGCACGAATTTAACTTTAAAGATTGGACCTAATATGAGAAATGCAATAATAACCATTGGACTTATTATCTCATCATTCAACTGTGCTTTTGCTAGTGAGAATATGCTGGACGAAAATAGTAGCAAGCACATTAGCTTGGTGACCTTCAATATTGACACCAATATTCTTCGTACTGAGGAGGGATATGCCCGCGATTCACATCCAGAATGGCGTGTTGGGGCAAGAATGCCTATGATTTTAAAATCCCTTGGAATCCTAATACAGACAGTAAATCCTGACCTCATTCACATACAAGAAGGACGCAAATTCGAAACTAAATTTGGAGACGAGGTAAACTCTATCGATCCTTTGTTGGCATTTTTATCTGATCAGGGATATAGAGCATCAGCAGCGGGATATAATCCTACTGATCGAGCATTTTCATACATCTCGGCTGTCAGGGAAGGTAAATTAAAAATTGAAAGCCACGAGTCCCGATACTTTACCAAAACCCCTTCAACACCAACGGATCATACTGATCACCAAGCCCGTCTACCGGCAATCAAGGCGCATAACTTTGGGGAAGAATGGGAAAGATCAGCCTACTTAACTAAATTTAGTGACCAGTTCGGACACAATATTTATGCCATTAATTGTCATCTGGGAATCACCCTAGAGCATAGATTGAAGGCTTCTGAATTGTTGAATAAGTGGGCAGAAGATATTATAGCTGCAGACCCGTCAGGTCGTATCATCATGACTGGTGATTTTAATTCTTTTCCTGATTGGGGTGGGGCTGACCAGATAAGATTAATCAAAGATGGAGGCGTAATGAAACATGGCACGGAAAGCTTGCACCTTTTGGGCCAACCACATCAAGAAATATGCTCTTCCTTTTTTGCTTTTCCGTATGATTTTGGAGCAGACGAAAAGAGATTGAACTTGACTCAAGCCTTGGTTGCTCTTGAGCCCAAGGTCCGCAAAGTTAAAATAGCTGAGGTATTTAAAGCGGAATGCAAAGCACTAGGGGGACATCTAGACCATGTATTTTATAGCGGCTTTACGGACGTTTGCAGCTTTCTAAGCCCGACTCCAGTATTTGGGATTCCAGCCGACGGATATACCGAAGAGTCTGTAAAAAGTTATATTCTCGACCACCATGAGGAAGGTCCGGCTTTTGCGTCAGATCATCAGCCAGTGGTTAGTATCCTCAAGTTTGAATGAGGAAAATCTGAAGGCGGTGCTGCTTTGCTGGGATTTAGCCTGGACAGGCTCTTCCCATGCATACATAGTTCAATTAAACGAGAAATGGCTCGTTTGTATTATATAGGAGTACAGAATGAAGAAATTTTATTTATTATTAGTTTTAATTAGTTCGTGTAGCGTGCCAACAATAGCGAGCGACACGTCTAGCGCTGAGGATGCTGTTGTGCTATCGGGGCCGGCGCAGCGTCTTGATGGGCAACATCATGAAGAAGAAAAAGATATCCAGGTATTTCTGGATACGCGTTCTAAAGCAGTAAATATGAATTTTACGTTAGATATCTCGCAACCTGCAAAATCTGGCCATAAGTATTTGATGCTTACTACTGATTTTGTGGGGGCCCTGAAAAATTCTGATAAGAAACCGTATAAGGGGTACGAAGAAGGGTGTGATATACGGGAAAGAGATTATTATAAACGGGCCGAAGAAGTTGGCCTGTCATCGGAAGAGGCAAAAAGATATTATTCTATGGCATTGCAATATGCAGACTTGCGAGAAGATGGAGAATATCCGAATCATGATTATGCTTACTCCCTTAGACAAGCCCAAAGTGGACGAGAGTTGATCGATATCCTAGATCTAAAAGTACCGCTTGCATACGAGAGAAGGCGTGAGAAGAAAGTATTTAGCGATTATTTGCCTAAGGCTTTGATGCTATGGCTTAACGAACATTACAGCCAAGCGAAGTAGTAAGATGCTTGGTCAGATATTTTTCAAGCAAACGAATAAATGGAGTATAGAATGAAGAATTATCTATTAGCAGCACCCAGCTTAGCCTTGCTGTTTGCAAGTTCGACGGAAACTTTGGCGAGTTCTGGCGTGTATGACTTATATGAAATTGCCATGCGCAGGAAAGCTGAAACAGCCAACCGCCCGAAAATAGCTGAAGTGCAGGAGCCCAAATCTGTTGAAATCCGCGGAATTGGCTTATCTGCTAGTACTGAAACGTCAGAAGTAGGTGATAAATTTATTCAATACAAATCCTCCTTTGTTAAGGATGCTCAACAAACCCCAGTTATATTTAAGTTGGAAGAGAGGGATCTCTTTACATCTGACTCAGGAATTATGACTTTAGGTGCCATTGCGCCTAAGAATAAGGATACGTATACCATACTTAAAATACTTGGCCCCAGGGCTGGGCTGCTTTCAACAGATCGATTAGTAACCCTCAACAGCTACTTTCATATGCCGGATAACCTCAAATGTGAGAAGTTTTTGGTCGAAGATCTGGCAGGTCTAATAGTTTATGCTCATGAGCCCTGGTTATATTCACCCGCAAACTCTATGCTTTCTAGCAGCATAATTTTGTGTTCGACGGACCTATATCAAATAAATGGCTCTTTAACTCTAGAAGCCGATGAGCTGATTCTTGGTGGGTGTATCTGGCCGCACAGCAATCTGGTTATCAGATCCTTGAACAAAAACTGTCCCATCGAAGAAATAACTTTGTGGTTGGCAAATAACCAATATCCGATGAAAATCGCTGGTAAGATAATTTTTAGCGATAAACCAGTGATAGAAATTGAGCACATCAATGTTGGCCTAGTGGATATTAAGTATAATAGGCGGAGCCATCTTGACAAATGATAAATAACAACCATATGCATATTATGAATATATTATTTAGGAGTATAAAATGAAGAAATATTATTTAATTACAACCAATCTAGCGTTAATGCTGGCCAGCGGAACTGAGTCATGGGCGAGTAAGTTTGATGGCTTGCCCCCTGAAGCTTTAACAGTGTTTGAAGAGCAAAAAACTACTTCGCAGCCAATGACCGATCTAGAACTTTTAAAAGACCTGGGTATCAGCACAGAAGACCCAGAAAAGACGTTTTTCGAACTAGAGTGTGAGTCCTATTACAGCAGGAGCAGTGTGTTTGATGCTTTTCGTGGGTCTAAAGAGCTACTTGCCACTGCCACTAATCTTGCCTTTGAAAACGGCAGAAATATGGATATGGGGTTTGAGCTTGCCATAAAGACTCATCCGTATTTTGATGCTCCTTCTAGTTTTATAGCTGACTCCGAATCCTTGCGTACACTGTATTATAAGTTGGCGGCTAAGAGGATCTTGGCTGGTGTAGGTCGGCCTTTGAAAGTTGGCCAAGAGTTCTATGGGTGGCGCTATCCTCTGACCACAGATGAGACCAGAAAGCTGTTTGCGGAAAGAGTCAAGACAGCACAATGTTTATTGCTGGATAAATGGACTGCATACGCATCTAGGCAGTTTAAAGAAGAAGCAAGGTTGGGGCTCACAAATGCTTCTTTGGAAGAAGCACGAGAAAGTTTTTGCCACATCATGGACAAGTACTTTTCTCTGAATGATTTTATGCGTAAGCAAGCATCAATCTTTGCAGATCTGATTTACCTAATAGTTGAAGTCGACGACGTCCAGAAGCTCCTGTCCGAAGGCAAAACTTCCGATGATGAGTTTGTCCAAGCATTCGCACCAGTGCTTGTCGCATATTACAGATATGTGGAGCCAGTTAGAATTTACAGGGGAAGTATCCTTGGTGCCAGCATAAATACACCTCCGGCAGAAATCGATAACTATATAAGTCGCATAGTTAAATGGATGTTGGCAGACGGGCTGAGCCTCGAAGATGCACAAGATAAAATTGATTTCGAAATTCAGGAAGAAGCCCGGGCTGACATTCAGAAGGGATACAGCGCCTTCTACTCCAATACTGACACACCCAAATGGTTAGAAGAAAATGGTTGGAGGAAAATAAAACGTGACTCAGATAAGTAACATTTTGCCCAATCGACAAAATACAATGATTAAAGCTTTACCACTCTCTGTTTTTCTGGGATTAGCCTGCATAGGCTCCTCTTCGGCGTCTTTTTTCAACGAACCAAGAGTTAACCCTTCCTCACAAAGCCCGGATAAGACAACGAGCACGCAGCTGATCAGAGGTACGGGAGCTGAGGAAAATTTAAAACCCATGGATGAGCCAGCGCAATTGGCTCTTCCTGATACCATGGAATTGACCCTCAACTATCCCTTAGCGTCTTCAGAAGGCGGTCTTCCTGTAACAACCCCTCAGGGTGATTTTTTTAAGAGAGAAAATCCTTGGCCGACAATGACAAAACCCATTGCCATTGATCAGAACACCACAGCTCTAAAAATCACTGTAGATGAGGATGCAAATCCTCGAGATTATTATCTGAGCGATGTTCTATTAAAGTTGCATCTTTTGAAGAGCTTTGCTTACAAAACTACACAATTGCATCGCGAAGAAAGGGATATCATCGGACACTGTACGCAACTGACTTCATTGACACTGGATTTCCAGAGCTACGACGACCCACATAAGCAGCCTCCGCCTTTTCTTGTGGGGTTAACGCAACTTACCGATCTTACTTTCAGAAATGTTATTGGGCATAATTGTGGAATCCTAGAAAGCGTATCAAAGCTACCAGAGTTAACATCCTTAAATATCGGAAGATTACGTCACGACAGTTTCTGCAAAGACTTTGCCTGCCTTGACCCATTTGTGAACCTTACCAGGCTTTCATTGACCATAACTGATCCTGCAAAAGAGCTAAACGGTTGTAGGCCTCCCCTAGTTTCCCTCTTACAGCTTGAGCTAAGGTTTAATGGAGACGTAATAGATGAGCTTATTTATTTTGCAACAGGATCAGCATTCTTGGAGGAACTCAACCTTCTTTCCTTCAGCAAGACCTCAGGAGTGGCCTTAGATGCATATCGTCGTCTTACTGATATTAAGTCATTAAAAACCTTAAGGCTGCCGAAAATAAAAGTTACAGAAGAAGTTCTTGCTCTGGCAAAGCTGAGAAATCTGCAGCTATTGGCAGCTATATACGATAAGGACTGTGTGACTTCAGAATCAGCCATTCGGGCAGAGTTCAAGGAAAACCTTCCTAATTGCCGCATCAGTTTTGATGGGGATGACCCCAAATAATCCGATGTGGATACAAAGGAAAAAAAGGAAATGAAGAGAACTTTACTATTAGCCACATGTCTTGGGGTAGTGTTCGCAGGTAATCTGGTTGCTTCAAGCCCACAGGAGCTATTAGAAGATGGCAAGCAAAGGGGCCTGCCACCCACGACAACAAAAGAAATAACCTTGAGCGTTCCCATGGATGTGACGAAGGTTGATCTCTACACCCAAAATGGCAAAAAGGCGGGGATAAAAATACCTTTGGCTGACAGTCTTGCCATAGCGCGGAATATTACTACTTTGAATATTATGGTTGAAGAAGGAGCGAATTGGCGGGTGCCCTATCTATCTAAACGTCTAGCTGCTATGTCACAATTGACTTCTCTTAGCTACGCTGCAGACATAATGTATGGTAACGATTTAGAGATCATAGGACGGTGCACAAACCTTACGACGCTATCCCTTGCCTGTAACGTTCTATTTGATGAGACAAGTAGTAAAATTAAAACCCTACCTTTTATTGAGGGTTTAACAGGTTTGCAAGACCTGAGGCTGGCCTTTCATAACTCAACTGATAATTGTCGCTATTTGCAGAGTTTAACTAAACTGCCGCACCTAAGGACGCTGTCTATACTGCATACATTTCACCATCAACATCCGCTTTATCCATGCGGCGGTATTGATTGTCTTGAGCAGCTAACACAGATTTCACGACTGTCATTAATTGTTCATAATCCAGATGAAGCATTAAGTCTCATCTATGCAAGGTCCCTATCCGAAGAGCAACGTATGCGTAGGCCTTTAATGCCATCGCTTACGCATTGCAAGTTAAGTTTTAGTGAGGAGGATGTGGATCATCAATTACAGTGCTTTGTTCCTGATTCACCTAAACTTGAAGAGCTTCACCTAATCGCCATGAAGAATATCGTTAACTTGACAGAAGGCGGCTATAAGTGGCTAACACAAAGCAAAAGCTTAAAGGCCTTGCGCCTTGAGAATATAGTTGCCACAGATCAGATTCTCGAGTTAACTCGCTTGCCGAATTTGAAGAATCTACAGGTAAGACTGCATCAGGATTACGAAGGACAGAAAGAAGCTATAATCGCAGAATTTAAGGATAAACTGCCTGAATGCGATTTGAGATTTTTTTCTGATGAGCCATTACCAAATGTGAATGAATAAATACGATGTGCAGGCTGGCTTATACTAAAATATCTAGGTTTGGTTATTATATGGAGATTGTATATTGTTAGGCATAACTAGAGTTATTACCATTTCGGTGATTTTGTTATCTCTATATTTAGGGCATGACTTAGCCCTTGCATCTGAAACTTTTCCGTTTGAGGATCTCCCGATAGAGCTTAAAGAAAAAGTCATCAACCAAGTTGTAGTCGATAGAATCGTTAATGCTCAAAGCTTGACTGATGTGGCACTCGTACACACTGAATGGCGCGCATTGGTTAACAACAGTGTAAAGCCTTGAAAGCCTGGTTGGAAAGCCTATCTAGGTGTGACCCCACAAAATGAGCAATCATACAAAAAACTCTTTAATGGTCGCTTGAGGTGCTGGCGTAGTGTTTTCGATCAGGATCCACTATGTATCCTTTCTTTGCTTCCATTGGAAAATCTTTCAAACGTTAGTTTAAGCTTGCCAGAGGATATTAGCGCTTGCCAATATCTTGACATCACTATTAACGTGCAGAGCTTTTTTGCTGTTCGTCAGGATAAATGCCACTTTCTTTTAGCAACGAAATCTATGATAGCTTGTAGAATGAAGTTCATGACATTATCGATATATGACAAACAAGGTCTTGAGACGCTCTTATCAAAGTGGGATGAGCAAATTAACCCCGTGGCCGTAATCTCGCGATATAGTGATCGAGAGATTACACCAATGTGGGAATATAGTCTTATTGATAAATATCTTACTGTTTCCGTAAAACCTACATATGAGAAATTAGGCATGACAACTTGGGACAAAAGCATCGAGAATGTTACACTTGGATTTCGTTTTAAAGCAAAACGCCCTGCTAATGATTACCCAAAATAACTACCGAGCTATTTGACATTTTTTACATGAGGCTCTCAAAATCAGGCGGTTGTGGCACGGTCAGAAATGCGGAGATCCTTGTTACGACTGGATCTTGAGTTTCGTCTCCTGAAGGCATCCCTTTACTAATGCCAATAGCTCTGGTTCCAAAACAGATTCTGCCTTTGGGTTTCCGGCACGGTGTGCATGGTATCGATATGATGGCAAAGAAAAAAATGATCTTATCACAAGCAGACTCATTGGTTAGGTGGCGTTATTATTCAGTTGGCAGCTAAATAGCCCCTTTTAACAGATTCTGTTCCGTGGAGTATAGAGTTGCTATACTCCGCGGAACAGCGAAATCTGCCGATACCATTTGCCTAAAAATGATCCGACGCAATTATTAAAAGCCCAACCTCAATTACGCTTTTGCTACTGACCCGCCTTTATCCTGTTTCTCAGCTGCACCCGTTATAGCCCTATAATACACCGACCGTGTAACGCCGGCCATATCACAAATCCTGCTGACAGAAAACTCCCCAGATTTTTTTAGGGATAGGATGGTCACGAGTTTTTCTGGGGTAACGGATTTTGGCCTGCCTCCAAACCGACCATTTTGATGTGCTATCTCAAGGCCAGCTATTACGCGTTCTCGGATAAGTTCCCGTTCCATCTCAGAAAATGCAGCAAAGATGTTAAAAATCATCATACCTGTTATAGTTGAAGTATCAATCGAGTTCTCGACGCTTTCGAAATCTATGCCCTTCTCTTTGAAGTCAGTGATGAGCTCTATCAACTTCATCATGCGCCTGCCGAGGCGGTCTAGACGTACCACGCAGACTATGTCGCCTCTGCGTAGCTTATCTTGCATCCGCATTAGCTCTTTACGGTCATTCTTGGCGCCGGAGGCTTTCTCCATGAAGATTTCATCGCAGCCTGCGGCTTTTAGTTTTTGGATTTGAACTTCCAGGCATTGTTCGGTTTTTGAGACTCTTGCGTATCCAAATTTCATTAGGGTATTCCTTAGTATTTCATAATTTTGCCTCTCATGAATTACGTCTAAAAGTCTGGTTATTTTTACATCTCCATGCCACGCCCCCTATCTATTGATTGTTCACGCTCTAGCTGCCTGCTGTGCATTTGCTCCAGCTTGGTGCCTACGGGTTCGTTGATAGCTTTGATATCTGCGATGGTGGGCCCTAGGGTTTTAT
Organism: Alphaproteobacteria bacterium; assembly: GCA_041738135.1. Classification (GTDB taxonomy): domain Bacteria; phylum Pseudomonadota; class Alphaproteobacteria; order JAGOMX01; family JAGOMX01; genus JAGOMX01. The sequence goes on along the minus strand of JBGSQK010000043.1, from coordinate 40,822 downwards.
TGAGGGCATCCAGTCGGTCGCGGATTTGGTGTCGGATTTCTGTTCTTTCCATGACATCCAGCTCTTTGGTGGCTTCGAATTTTTTAAAGAGGCCTTCAAAGTAGGATGCTTCTTTGTTGAGCTCAGAGGATGTCAGGCCGGTTCTGAACTTTGCTTCCAGGCATGGTTTTACGTGTGCATTTACACCTTGAATGCCTTGTTCCTTTAGCACATCGTTGAAATCGTGGCCTGGGGTCGCTGGCTTGATGATGTCTACCTGCAGGTCATTGGCCTTGAATTTGTCAGCTGTGTTTTCGATAACCTTATAGGTCTGTGAATTTGGTTTATGGTCATCGTTGTCGGCGCAGATGATAATGGTGTTTTCGGGGCCCTTATAATTGCTAATGTTATGTATGCCCAAGGCGGCGACGATCTTGTCGCTTATACCGGTTTCTTTGATTGAGAGAGCTGTTTCTAGACCTTCGGCAATGAAGACTCTGTTTTGTCTGCCATCTTGGATGGTTACGAATGCACCTTTTGATACTCCGTATTGTAGCTTCTTGAGTTTATCGCCGTCCTTGTCGATTGCGCGGGTTGCGTCATTGTTGAGCTTTGTGACTTGCACTACTGAGATCTCGCCTTTTGCTTGGCGACCAAAGGCAGCAAAGCAATCTTGGCTCAAGGTTGTGACTCTACCATTGTAGGTGAATTCTGTGCCCTTGGGCAGGAACCTTAGGTCGTTGCTTAAAGTTCCTTGGATGCCACGTTCCTGGCGTAGGTAGGTCTCGGCCACGGTTCCTTGAATGTCTTTGGATTTGGCGAAGAGGTCAGTGACACTTTGCAGGCGAGCGGTTTTGTCGGCCAGATCTTCTGCGGAGATCTCTCTTTGGGATTTGACAGGCGTTGAGTGAATATGATCATAGGATTTCACATTGAGCTCTCCGGCCAGGTGATTAAGTGCACCTTTGAAATCCATGCCCCTTTCGGTTTCGATGAGGCTGATGATGTTGCCGCCCTTCATGGTTTTGAAGTCATACCATAAGCCTGCTTTCTTGCCTGTGAGGGTGAATTTGAGGCTGCCAAAGGACATCACCGATTTGTTGCTTTCCTTGATATCTGGATTGCGATTAAGGATCCTTGGCACCAGATCCAGGTAGCGGTCTTTTGCCACCTCTAGGACTTTATCGACAGGAATATTCTGTGTGAATATGCGATCTTGTGATTCACTTACCTGCTGTAAGTCTAGTCTGATGTTCTGTTTTTCGGACTGCATATGCGGCATTGCCTGTGCCGTTAGTTTTTGCGTTTTGGCAGCTTGTTGGTGAATCTTGGTGTCGATCCCTTCCCTAATGTTAGAAACTGTAGCCATCGCAGCGGAACTCTGCACTAACTCTGCTGCGTTCGCATTCCGCACCTGAATCATACGTAGCCATTCTTGCTTCATAGGACTATGGTTCATGATATCCATGGGCTCGCCTTGGGTCTTTTCTTCTTTGGCTTTGGCCTGGACCACATTCCAAAGACGTGCAACTTCGCGAGAAGGCTCCATGTATTCCTTGATTGGCTTGTAAACTTCATCAGGGCCCAATGATCCGTCAATCTTTCCTTCCTGCACGCCCTGATAGAATGCCACGTCAAATTTCAGGCGATTAAACTCGAGGTCGGCTTCCTTGATAATTTGCTTGGACTTCTGATGTGATTGTTGGAACAAAAGCTTATCTGCGATTGCCGAGCGATCTTGCACTGTGCTGGCGTCTTTATATTCTTTAACCATAGCTCTTGTCTGGCCACAGATGGCATGTTCTAGCAGCTTGTTCTCGTCAATCTTTAATTGCTCGAAATGCGGTTGAAGTTGTCCACCTGTAGATACAAGCTGCAAAGCCAGCTCATCTCGACAGCTTTGCGTTCTTTTGAACTCGTCTTGAGTGATGCGGGTGTTGAAAGAAAACTGAAACGCATTCTCATCGAGTTTTTTCAGCTGGCCGAAGATAGTGGCTGCTTGGTTACGGATTTGTACATATGACTCCACCAGCTTGAAGTCTTGCTTTTGCTGATCAGTCAGACCCTCGTAATATGTATTGCGCGTGTGCTCTTTATAATGAGCCTTGGCTTGATCCTTGACGCCTGAAAAGTAGACCATTTCTTCCGGAGTCACTTTCTCGCCCCAATAGTCTTGATGGGTCTCAGTATTTTCTTCCTGCTTAACTCTGAAAAACTGCCGATAGAGGCGAGGGTTCTCATGGATAACTGAGGCCAAGAAATCCCGCTTTGATTTAAATTCAGCATAATCTTTAAAAAGCTCATGAGTTTGTGAAAGTCCGCCTGGATGGGTACCTTCAATCTTCGACCAAAGGGTTCTGGTTTGCCGAACCAGACTCATATAACCTTGCGCTGATATGGAGGCTCTGTGCTCAAGATCAGATAGCAACCGAGTGCGATGGCCCGCATCCACTTCCAGCACATCGCGCCTGATTCCTGCAAGACGCACGTAAGGCACATGCCTGTCCCAATCGGCAAGAATTTCCTTTGCCACTGCTTCTTTCTGCTCAAACAGCTGTTGATAGGCATCATAAGCGGTTTGTTTATAGATAGGTTCTGGCTTCTTGTCCGTTATGATCCCGGACTTATCTGAACTTGTTTTCGGTTTACTATGTTGTGCCGTCCACTCCATCTCTTCCCGCAAAGTACCTACTTCCGCGATTAGATCTTTATAGTCCTGCACCCTTGCTAAAAATGGCTTTTGCTCGTCCGAGACCTTATAATCGGCTAAAGTCTCCCGCACGCCGCCATAGCTCAGCTGATCCACCAAGTCCTTAAAATCGACAAACTGCTCGTGATTAGCGTAGATCTGCAAGTCCAGCCGATGACGCGACATGGCGACCAGAGTTGTAGATGGATCCATCAAAGTATCAGGCGAAACGAATGTTTTATCGAAGGTTGAACCCTCAGACTTATGCACGCCCATGGCATAGCCAAGCGTGAAGTCCTTGTACTCCTCAGCCTTGAACTTGACGATACGCTCGCCCTCTAGGATTACCTTCAGCTCTTGCCGGCGGGCATCGAAAGAAATGATGGTTCCAATAGTCCCGTTTTTAACGCCCTTATTATGCTCCGACCAAAAGTTCGTGCTTTTGACAAACCGGCCATGATGATCGTTCTGGGTGAAACGAATCACGTCGCCGATGGAGTACTCAGAGCCGTTTACTTGGAAGTGTTCTTTTAAAAGCCCTTCAGCTTTAAGTTCAGAACGAATGAGCTGATTGAGCTCGTAAACCTCGGTGTTACGGTAAGCCAGGGCCATACGCGTCTCATAAGGATTAGTTCTCAGATGCGCCACGTAATCCTTTACAATCTGACCATGGGCAGTAACTTGAGTTTCAAACCACCTCATATGACCGTTCGCTTGATAGGGCTGTAGACCATCTAATACTCGGTGCTCATTCAACATCACCGAGCATTGCTTCTGCCATTCGACCCTCTGCCGCACAACATTACGGGTTTCAGCGCAGCCATAACGCTCTGCAAACAGCCGGCCAAAATCGCCAGGGTCGCGGGATTTAATTTGTGCTAGGTCTTCGATGATGAGAATCTTAGCGCCTTGGGATGAGGCTTCCTTCATGAACGGCTCCCACAAAGCCCCGCCAATCATGTTGGCTTCGTCCACCAGGATCACATCTTTGCTGGTAAATCGGTTCTTTTCCAACTCCTTCATCCGGGAAAACGCATGAATGTAAGGACTGCCCCACATACGCCCGCTTTCTACAGCAGCCTTCTTCTCTTCGTATTTGTCCCAGCTGTATTTAAGGCTATCCATGGTCCTACATGGAATACCAATTTCTTGCTCCATGATTTCCACAGCTTTACCCTGGAACGAGGTACCGATGACGTTGTAACCCTCGCCTGCATAAATCTGGGCCACCGCCTTCAGCAAAGTGGTTTTACCGGTACCTGCCTTACCGTTTAAAACCCGAATATCACTGCCAGAACACAAGTGATGAATAGCCTCCGATTGCTCGTCAGAAAACCTGAAATCTGTATGTTTTTCTCGCGAGATCCACCCTTGCAAATTCGCAATTCCCGCATCAATCTTTTCAGCAGAAATAACTTTCGAAGCCTTCCGATCAAGGCTATCTGCCATCCCCAACAAGGATTCTTCCTGCTGCCTATATTGGGTGGATGTATAGATCTTCTGACGATTGAGATTCTGGCCCACCTCATGCGCAACACCTCGATCAGCCAATAATTTATCCGTGAGCTTTGCCGCTAGCCCTTGGACATCTGATGCATAACCTTCATAAACGATGTCGGAATTGGTAAGCTTTAAAATCAGTTCAGAAGGAACCTCAAGACCCTCCACCTTTGCCCTAAGAATCGCAAAAAGCCTTTCATCACCACCCACGCGGCGGATGATTTCATCCTCAATATGTTTGCGCGTAAAGGTCGTTCGTTTAAGCGCAACTTCATGGATCAAAGCCTCCGGCCGCTCGCACATGATCTGAATGTTTTGTTGCCGGACGTCCTCATTGTCCGACACTATTCTTGAATATTCTCCGCGCTCAGCTAGCTTCTGAGCATGCCAACCTTCATGCTGTGTTGCCAGAAACAACGACCCCCTTTCCTCATTGGACCGCGCATCGATCCGCACATCATGCCCAGCCAACTCTAGGTGCTTATTGACCACCACCTCCCAGGCATTTCGGGTCTTCATCAGCTCTGGCTTGCTAGAAATTTCACGGTCTTTGATGTGAGAAAGTTTGCCATCCACAAGCGCCCGCCGTGTGATCTGTGCATGGAAATGCGGGTTACCTTTATCCCAATGAATAGCATACTGCGTCACCAATTTACGTGACACAAACCGAGCTTCCAAGAACTCCTCAACACAAGTTTCAGCCTGTTCGCTAGTCAGCTCCAAAGGCAACGCACACATAATCGTCTGCGCTGTCTGAGCACTGGAAATTAACTTCTCACGCGCATCCAAACTGCGCTTATTCTTCTCGGGATTCTCATGCCCAGCAAACCGAAAGGTCGCCAGCTCATCCTCGAATTTCTCAACTTGATTCCACAAAGTATGAGCATTCAAAGCCCACTCTGGTGCACCCTCAGGAGCAAGAATACGAGAGCAAATAACTTCTTTTTTGTTGGAATAGTTATAGGAAACCCCAGTACGCTCGTCGCGTCCGTTTGAGCCAGAAATATACGCACCAAAGCCAACGGAAGACCGTCCTTCGCTTCGCGATATAAACCCAAGACTGACCGAGCAAATGGCCATGACGTAACGCACCCTGATTAAAGTTGGGCGTCTATCAATCTGTGAAGATCCAAGATCTTCGGTGCGCAAACGTCTATGGGAAATAAAATGTACGTGCCTCGTACAGCAATAAATATACACGCCCGTGGCCATCAAGCGCAAGCCAAATTAATTTGGCGCATAAGTGCGCACCCTCTTAGGATGAATATGGATTATAGTTTTACAACCACCCCCAAGCCCCGCACATCACCTCTAAATCAGCCTAAACGGCGCCTGAGTGATGGTTGAAAGCAGAAGGTGTTTTCGGCTGACAAGCCCCCTAAATAATTTTTTCGCAATTCCGGCCTAAAGATTATTCTCTCATTGTGGCCGGACTCTAGATTTAGTATAATCAAAAGGTAAAGAGGCAAATTTACATCAACTAAAAACGGAGTTACATCCATGATTGCCTCTTTAAAAATACGTGCATTAGAAGATAAAATACTTGAACTTCAATCCAAACAAAGTGACCTCATCAAAAAAAGAAATATGGATATAGCTCGGGATCTTTCCAGGCTCAACCTAGCTCATATCGACCACATGAAGCTCATGGGAGCTCTACTATTTATCCAGGACAAAATCTCAACGAACGATCCAATTGCGGAGGAGTGGTTTATCGCCGGTGGGAAATTTCTGCGGCGGCAAAAAGGTAAAAGTGGTGGCACTTCAAGTAAGGCTCCACAAACAAATCCAGCGAATCAACAATCTTAAAATGCAACGCAATAGGAGAACCTCTTCCATGAAAAACCAACACAACTCTGAGCGTCAAAGCCGAACTAGATTATTGATTCAATCCGGCGGCCTTTTGCAAAAATCTGGAATCCTGGATGCATTCCAGATCCAAGTCGGCGACGATCTCCAGGACTTCGAATCGCTGCACAAAGCGTCAAGGCTTCTGGGATTTCTGTCACATAGCTTGGAAACATTTGATAGATCGGATGCGACCATCTCAGACTACGAAAGAATCGGAGAGCGGCTGCTGAGATACGGGTGAAAACTCGACAAGCTGGTTACATAATTTAGTTAAATCCAGAATCCATCTAAACAGGAAATGCATCAACTATGCTTAAAGCTAGACGAAGAAACACGCCGTCTTTAAGGCTTCAAATCCCGCCAAACATGATCTGGCCAGTAGCCTTTATTGCGGGACTATTTGTTGGATACTCAGCATGGACAAATGCTGCGAAAAACATTTCATTGGTTCCTTCATCCGTCAGGGCTTGCTTCACACCCGGAGCAAACTGTGAATCGGAAATAATAACTGCCATAGCGAATGCTAAACAAGAAATCCTCGTGCAAGCCTATTCATTCACCTCAGAAAACATCGCCAACGCATTGCTCGCCGCTCACAAAAGAGGCGTAAGAACGAAAATCATCTACGACAAAAAAGCCGCTAAGGAAAGGTACTCGCAAATACCAAGACTCAGGATCCTTGGAATTAAAACAATCCCTGATAAAGTCCGCGGTCTGCAACATTGTAAGCTTATCCTTATCGACGGCACATTGGTTCTGACAGGTTCGTACAACTATTCCAAGGGCGCTCGAGATAAAAATGCTGAAAACCTCGTTATCATCTCCAGCCCAGACTTGGCAAAAGCATTTGTTGCAAATTGGATGATTCGATCTGGTGGTAAGTGACTGTTTCTAACGAACTGAGATTTTCATTCTTTCCACAAAATCTGGGGATATATCCGTGCATAACAATCTCAAACTATTGACGCGCGGGGGAATTCAGGAGATTTCAGTTTTTGAACAGCCGATGCCTCAAGCTTGCCTAGCAAGACCCTTCCAAGGCGAACCACTAAGTTGTCGAACAAAATTTTCATGTAGAATCCGAAATCCCTCTTCAAAATCCCAGTTAACGCCAGGACTCAACAGGGGAAGAATGTCATTTCTAAAATCTGATCGAGAAAATTTTTCGTGCATGTTTTGCTCAAAATTGGCCCTGCTAATTTGGCTGCCGGTCAGTTTGCAATACTCATTGAAAATGCTGACCGTATTAGCATGGTTAATTAACCCATGCTTTTCAGCAAGCCATAGGTCAAATAAGTCTCGTCCTTTGTTTCTCTGATAAAGCGCACTCAGTTTAGTGGCCATTAATTCATCGATTTCATATGTGACCAAATCACAAGAACCTTCAAACCATGGAGAGCTAACAACATGTTTAACTTTTTGCAAAGGCCTGATATGGAAATGTTCAGTCGTATTTATCTCGACTTTTAGCTTGCCTCTCAAATTATTTGTAGCAGGGTAACGATACGTCAGTTTCAATCCGCGCTTAGTAAGTTTACCTTGAGGCTCACCTAGCCAATGATCAAGAGCGTCGCGAACAGCTTGCTGCGTTTGTCCTATAGGCTCAGACTTGATTTGCACAAGATCGATGTCTTCGCTATAACGTGCAGCTGGATTTATAAAAATCTTGTTAAGGGCAGTTCCCCCACGAAATGCCAGGCATGCGGAAACTTTAGGATTGTTATACAAGTTAACCAAAGCACGGCTAATCACTAAATCTTGTTCAATCATTTCCAATGTCTGCCATGGAGCTTGCGCTCGCCATTGCTCAAGAAAATTCTCAGGAATCATTATCACTCTCGATGGTTGCGTTTTCTATAATTTTCCACTTCTGATTTCTGGAGCATCCCGTAAAAGGAACATCAGGAGCCAAAGGAATATAATCTAAATGGATTTTGCGGAAATAGGTTAACAATTTATCTATCAAATCTTCCTTCAGGGCGGCATCTTCTGTTTCAATAGAATCAAGTATATAGCCCAATCGTTGAAGCCATGCTTTCTGGTTGATTGCTACAGCATATTCAAGGAGTTTTCCAGTGTTAATTGCTTCAATCAACTCACTCAGAACAGTTGCGATGTTGTTGAGGCCTCCTGCATGATGGGGATAGAGGAACAAATCGTGAGTAGTAAGCTCTGGAGAGGAAATGTTCAAATACCCTGTTCGAACGACCCGCTGCATTATAGGAAGTGCATCTAATGATTTTTTGTATATAAAGTCAATTTTAATCATGCCGCAAATAACCGGTGGCGAGCGACGAGTTGTCATAACCTGAAACACCTGTGGCTTTTGATGAGATGCTCCGTGATACATGGCAGCCGTTAGCAAACAGGCGTAGTAATCTGCCTTCCAATAATTCATCAAAATCGGCACAAGTTGCTCAGCAGGGATGGATCCTGTTAATTGATCTTCCGGGGGAACAATCACATATAACCCTCTTGCCGGGCTTATTACGTCCCCCTTCACCTTTAACCTATGAACCCCCTTCCGAAATGTTCCGGGCGAGATTTGTAGATCGAAAATAGCCTGAGCAGAGGTAAAATAGGATTTACCTTGTTGGCGAATGTGTTTTATATAAGCTTCAAAAGCTCTCATGTTCGTAACGTTACCTTTAAGGTAACTATACATACATAGTAACATTATTGCAAGGGCTATTGATCAGGTGTCATTTTTATGGCAATGCGTATGGTATTTGATCGTACCACTTCTTTCCTACTTAATAAAAGATTCCGAAAGTGCATTCAAAATACACATATAGACATATTTATAAAGCCATGCTTTCTCTAGTGAATTCACACGACCATGCTTAAAATTCAACTTCAGTCTATCTCTCGCTTTTTTCGTCCAACCATATTCCCAAATAATTCAGCAGCCTCTCGCAAGGGCTCATCAGCCAAATGTGCGTATCTTTGAGTCGTTGAGGCCTGCGTATGACCTAGAAGCTTGCCTACTATACTTAAACTCAGCCCACTAGAAACTAGGTGGGAAGCGTGAGTATGCCGTAGATCATGGATGCGGAAGTCATCAATCTCGGACTCATTTAACACGGTTGCCCAAAATGTTTTCACTTCTTTGATGGGCTTGCCCTCTATCTTGCCGGGGAACAAAAAAGGGCTAGATGATGGATGCAATTCTTTCAATTCTTGCAGCATCTCCAACGCATTGGAAGACAGAGGAAGATGTTCGGTCTTTTTCTGTTTCGTCAAATGAGCGGGCTTGGTCCAGACGCCTTTCACCAGATCGAACTGACCCCAGGTTGCGTTGAGCACCTCTCCTTTTCGGGACCCTGTAAGCAGCAGCATTTTGAAGACGAATGAGGTTGCATGGTGGGAATATTTATCTAGCACTTCCCAAAGCCTGGCCATTTCCTCTTTATTAAGCCAACGCTCACGCTTCTGTTCCTGATATTTAGACACGGCTGTGGTGGGATTCGAAGAAATCCATCCCCATTGTATTGCCAAATTAAGCATTTTACTCAACAATGACCGCACTCGATTGGCAGTGTATGGGGTACCCATCAAATCCTTATGGATATTTTGTAGCTCATTAGCTGTGATAGCCTCAACCTTTTTAGAACCTAGCTTGGGCAATATGATTGTAGCTAGCAACCTCTCGTCCTCATGAATGCTCTTTTCTCTTTTCGTAGCTCTTGCATGAACACTGAGGTATTCATTTGCCAGCTCCGCCAGAGTCGGCTTTGTCCTATTTTCCTGTATGCCTGCTGCCGGATCTCGGCCAGCTCCTATCTCAAGTGAAAGCTGCCTTGCTATATCACGAGCTTGTTCCGTAGTCATATTACCATGGCTACCGATTTTAATCTTACGTGTCACATTATGTTGGTTCCGATATTGCAGGTAATAGCTTCTTTGCCCAGTTGGATATACACGCAGACAAAAGCCGGTTATCTCCGTATCCCATAGAAAAATACGTTTGGATGCATCTGGTGTCGTGCTTTCCACAATTCGTTTCGTTAATTTAACTTTATTCAATTGTTGTGCTACCATTTCTCTGCTCGTGCCTCTGTGATTTTTAATAAGTTACCACCTCTGATAAATATGTAAATCAAAATCGGGGGAGCACCGGGGTAGCAAGAGAACGGGATTCGCGGAGATTTCTAGGGAGCTTTAGGGAGGTCACGCTCTCGCGAAAGCCTTGTATTATGGAGCCTTAGAGAGGTTTAGGGAGTTTTAGGGATGTCACAAGAAACAGATTTGTAATCAGTAGGTCGCGAGTTCGAATCTTGCAGCCGGCACCAGTATCTACAAGGGTTTAAGAGGAAACCCAAAAATCGGCTCTTTCCCACTTTAGGGGGCACCATTCATTTGCACAACACCCTAACACGGGTTCTATAGTTTTCAAATTTTCTAAATCCAGAAGCTCTTCTCTGAATGAGTTTCATTTTCCTATGAAAGCCTTCTGTTATGCCTTCCACCTCCGGCCAGGATTTTAATGATGTGTTGAAAGTACAAGGCTCCAAAGGTGTTGCTAAATAAGTAAAGCAATACATTGAAGAGCCATCAAAAACCCAAGGCTCATCTAGCGTGTTTGACCCCAAATCCAGCCTTGATAAAGACTCAAAGATCAGAATGAACGATACCCTATTGGGTAGAAATGTGGCGTCTTTTAATGACCTTTTTAAGGATCTTAAATCTACGACCGATCCTGGCGCAAAGGAAAAACTACTCGATAAATTGGACGAAAAATGAAGTTACTGTCGAAAGATCCAACGATCATTCAAAGCATCAAAACCATCAATGAACCAGTGGGTGCTAAGTTGGAGGAGATGCATCATAAGTTGCTTGAGCATGAAAGGATTAGGCACATGGATCGTGGGATGGAGATGTGGGGGGAGGCAACTAGTTGAATTACTTAAAAGAACAAGCCCCTATCTTGCTTTCAGCCAGAAAAAGCTATAATCTAACGGATCAGTTTTAACCATGGTATGCGAATATGTATGACTTTAATTTAACCGGTAAAACAGCATTAATCACAGGAGCTTCAAGTGGCCTTGGAGAGCAATTTGCCCGTTGCCTATCAAGTGCTGGCGCACGTGTAATATTGGCTGCTCGACGGGTTGAAAAATTGAACGCCTTAGCTGCTGAACTTGGTAACGCTAAAGCCATCCAAATATCTGTGTCAGATAAAAAATCGGTTGCGAGTTGCTTCACTGTATTGGAGAAGGCTGGTGAGAAGATTGACATATGTGTGAATAATGCGGGCGTAGCTGTGCTTACACCGATTTTTGAGGAAGACGATAAGGGTGATTTTGAATCCACAATCCAAACGAACTTGATGGGTGTATGGTATGTCACTAAGGCAGTGGCAAACCATATGAAAAACCACGGCATCCATGGATCAATTATTAATATCGGCAGTGTTAACGGTGATGCAATACCAGCAAAGAGCGGTGCCGCCTACTGCATAAGTAAAGCGGCCGTTATTCACTTAACCAAGACCTTGGTTGGCGAACTATCTCCGCATAGGATGCGCATCAATTGCATATCTCCAGGGTGGTTTAGAACACCTATGAATGGGCCAGATATCGAACAAATCATCCCGCTGATTCCCTATGGCGATATAGCAGAACCTAGCGATTTAGATGGACTTATTTTATACCTTGCATCAAACAATGCCTCTAAGTATGTAACCGGGGCCTCATTCACCATAGATGGCGGAATGTCTTGGGGAGGTAAGTCGTGGTAGACAAAGATGAGGTATTACCTAAAACGCTTTTTCCTTTTATATGGCATTTTTTGCGCCCATATCAAACGGCTGTATTTATATCTGCAACACTTGCTATATGTGCAGGGTTTTGGGGACCTTTTAACAGCATTTTGATTAAGCAGATCATCGACCTGCTTCCACAAATTCAAGAGGGTAACACATCAATACTCTTGCTACCCGCGGGTCTGATAGTTATAAATTTCATCATATTTGATAATTTAACTTGGAGAGGAATTGACTATATTCGCTACAAATTCGTTCCTGTGATTATAAATAACATCATAGGGGAAACGATGGATTCTGTGCTTGGAAAATCTCCACAATTTTTTCAAGACAATTTATCAGGGAAAATATCAAAACAAATTACTATTTTAGCGGATGGCGTTGAAAAACTTACGGGCGGTGTTGCAACGAATTTCCTAAGAGGATCTTCATTGCTATTAGCCGCGTTCGTTGCTTCTTATTTTGTAAACCCAATTTTTTGTTTTATCTTGGTTACGTGGTTTGTGCTCTTTGCAAGCGTAAGCATTTTGATGTCGAAAAAACTTGTTTCATTGTCCGATACGCAGGCCAAAACAGAATCCATAGTTGTTGGAGAGCTAGTTGATTCTGTATCGAATCACGCTAGCATCGGACTCTTTTCAAGAAAATCTTACGAAGGTATAAGAATGGTTCCATTCTTTATGGAATATAAAAAAGCCTATACAGCAACACATTTTTACGCCCTCATCATGCATTCTATTCAAGGAGGCTTGATAGCCATAATGATGGGCTTTTCTACTTATTTTCTTGTCTATCTGTACGGCAAAAATTTAGTGACCATAGGTGACTTTGCTTTAATCTTAGGCCTCTCCATGGAAACCGGCCATATGATGTGGTTTACCATGTCAGAAGTTGATGAATTCAACAAAGCAGTTGGTAGATGTAAGCAAAGTCTGAACTCATTAATGATTCCGCTAGAAATAGAGGATAAACCCAATGCTACATCTTTGAAATGCAGCAAAGGCCAAATTACTTTCACAGACGTCAAATTCCATTACAAGGGAACAACCCCCCTATTTCAGAACAAAACAGTAACTATCGAGTCAGGCCAAAAGGTGGGGCTCGTTGGTTATTCTGGTGGCGGCAAGTCCACATTCGTTAATCTAATTCTCAGGCTTTACGATGTTGCCGATGGTCAAATTATGATAGATGGACAAGATATCCGTGACATCACCCAAGATTCTTTGCGTGCGGCAATTGGTATGATTCCTCAAGATCCCACGCTATTCCATCGCAATCTCATGGAGAATATTCGGTATGGGCGCATTGAAGCAACCGATGAAGAGGTCATTGAAGTGGCTAAACGAGCTCACGCGCATGAGTTTATCACTAAGCTACCGCAAAATTATGCCTCACTTGTAGGCGAAAGGGGTGTAAAGCTTTCTGGCGGTCAGCGTCAAAGAATTGCCATTGCACGAGCTATTCTTAAAAATGCTCCTATTTTGATTTTGGATGAAGCTACTTCTCAACTTGATTCAGTTACGGAAAACTATATCCAGGAAAGTCTATGGCATCTTATGCAAGGCAAGACCACCATTGTTATAGCACACCGCCTCTCAACACTTTTGCACATGGACCGTATCCTGGTCTTTGACCAAGGAAAAATTGTTGAAGACGGAACTCATGCAGAGTTGCTCGCCAGAAAAGGTCTTTACAAAACCCTTTGGGATGCCCAAGTGGGAGGCTTTCTGTCGGATGATAAGGATGAGAAATTGTAGAATGGTTGCTGTGATTTATCTGGGACTGGGCAATAGGATAGCATGGGCCCTATTGGGGAATTATACATGAGAAAAGTCTTTTGGGATGATCCCTATCAACAGACGCTAAACACGCACGTGGTTGAGGTCAACGGTGATGAAGTGTCGTTCGCCGATACCATTGCCTTTTCTTTTTCCGGCGGACAGGAAAGCGATAAGGCCTTTATAAATGGCATGGAAGTGATCGGCTCACGTATGGAGGGCAACCTCATATACTATACCCTTCCAGAAGGGCATGGCCTTAAGTCAAATGATGATGTGAAGATGACAATCGACTGGCCGCGCAGATATCGTCTCATGCGGCTGCATTTTGCCGCAGAGTTGATCCTTGAGATTGTTACAAGAAAATATGGTTTTGATAAAGTTGGCGCCCATATTTCTGAATCAAAAGCACGGATAGATTTTATCTGTGACAGCAACATTTCCTCGATTTTTGAGGAAGTGCTGGTTGAATATAACGAGATCATCCATAGCGACAAGCCTATTGAAAAAGGATTTACAGATACTGAAACCCAGAGGCGCTACTGGAAAATAGATGGCTTCGCGGAAGTCCCTTGCGGCGGCACCCACGTAAAATCCACAGCTGAGGTAGGCTACGTTACTTTAAAACGGTCTCACCCTGGAAAATCCATTGAGAGAATCGAGATTAAACTTGTATGAATCAGCATATTGGATTCGTAAACTGAGGTAAGTATGAAGGATGTCTTAAAGAAAAAAGTAATCACTCTAATTTTGGGTGCCTTGCTTGTTATTGGCTTATTCGTTTACGCTAATGTGGGAACAACGCATGAAGTGCTTCTGCCCAAACCGTCTGGGCCATACGCTGTTGGCACTAAAGCCATTGAAATTCAGGATCCAACGCGCAAAATGTTCCGAGACTCAAGCCCTCGGCGATGGATGGTTCAGGCATTTTATCCCGCTGAAAAACATGTAGGTGTATATCCATACATGCCAGAGACTATAGAGGATGGAGTGGTTGATAGAGCATCTGTTTTAGCCTATTCAAAACCCAATGCCGTGCCAATACGTTCACTGCCGTTTCCGGTAATACTATTCGTTCCGGGGTTGGGAGAGGAACGTCAAAAATACACAACTCTATGCGAAGAACTTACATCCCAAGGCTATGTGGTGTTGAGCCCTGACCAACCTTACGTCTCCAATTTTGTAAAATTCCCGGACGGCACAACTATAGTACTGACTTTCAAAGATGCTTGGAATGTCACAAGTGATCGCGACTACCGTTATAAATATTTTGATGAGGCAATGACTGGTGCAATTCAAGATGTGGAATATATGTTGGCTCACTTGGATAAATTTGAGAGTGCACTCAACGATTGTATCCTTGATAAAAACAACACTGTCCTCATGGGACACAGTTTTGGTGGAAACGTGGCTCATATCCTAGGGGTTCAATATGAGCGCGTTAGGGCTGTCGTAGATATTGATTCCAAAATTACGGATCGCAAGATTTATGGCCGGATTGGCGTGCCTACAAATCCGACAGGCAAGCCAATTTTATTCATACGAGGCATGCTGCAATATCAAGAAGATGTGGGCGATCAACTAACTAATATTGCGAATGCTTCCATATGGTCACCCCATGTTCAGCATAGCGCTTTTTCAGATCAAGCTTATCTTGCTGCTAATATCCCAGAGTTTGGATATGGAACTATCCATGAAGCTTACAACTGGTTTTTCAAGCAAGGCCCACATTGGAGTTCTGTAGACACAAACCTTGGCGGCAAGGATGTGGATTCTTGGTTTAGTGAATATCGTGAGCATATTGTAAATTGGCTGGGCACACACGTGCCTCCTCAACAATAATTCTAATACAAAATACCGTCTGTAAGGCTTGCCTGTGATTGAATAAGGTCTGCTAGTTGATGCATCCATCCACGATCAGACAGGCTCCGCCCACTCCGACCTCATCCAAGAAATCCTCATAGTGAGATATGATAATCATAGCTCCTGGGAAGTCTTTTAAAACTTGGATCACGTGATGGCGGGTTTCCAGATCTAGGTTATTGGTGATCTCGTCCAAGATTAACAGCTGCGGAGGTTTGGCCGCTATTTGAGCCAAGCTGAGTCTAGATTTTTCCCCGCCGGACAGGTTTTTTACACTTGCTTGCACCTCTTCATTTTTGCTCTTCGGTAAAAGCATCGTAATGTTCAGCTTGAATATCGTAGTGTGACGCATCAGCGCTGGTGTGAGCTATATCTTTCATCCTAGCGTTTTTCTTTCTGCTTTTGTTTTAATGTAGCACAACATAAGATTCATTTCTTCGTCTGTTGTGCAACCACGTGGTCGAGCAGCTCAAGGAACTGTTTGATGTACACAGGCTTAATGGGTTTGCGAGATGGCGCGATGACGTTCTTTGTAAGAGGATATGAGAATGTCACGTGGCTGGTCGAATTCTGACGATAGCTGATGCCATAACGTTCGGCAATGTACTGTAAGTCTGCTGCTTGCCAATCCCCTTTAGGGTTGTTGCGCATGGAGTTTAGCCTTTTGGAGAGGGCGTCAATGGGACTCGATGCACCAGTAAGCGATACTCCAGGACTTGGAATGACAGGCGCGGGCATTGGACCTGGACGGTTACCAGGGTAATACATACGGAATTGACCAAAGTCCGCGAGGTTTGGCTCAGATAACTTGCCAATCCCTTTTTCGCCAGCTACTACAAATCTACCTGGTTTACCAAACGCCCACAGGATTTTGTTTGGAGCCAGTACTGGAGCCCCTAACGAATTCGCCAGATTTTGTGCAAAACTTTCTCCTCCTCCATAACAAGAAAAGAGAACCGTGACCCGATCTTTACGAAAGACACTGACCCATTTCATTTGCTCCGGGTTGTATACCTTGTCTTTTTTGATGAGATTCGACAAAACACGCCAGTTGGCGTCTTCGTTCTTTAAGGCGAAACTTGTGGGTTTATTTAGTATGTTATCCAATGCAATATTTTTGCCCGTTGACGCTTTCATCTTGGTAAGCGCGACACCTTGCTCAGACCCATGCACAGCGACAACGTATGGCCCGTGATTGTAGTGAGTCCATGCTTTAGATGTTTCCAAAATTTCCTGCATGGCCGTATCTTTCGGGCCTACAAAACGGGAATTGATGAACATAGTTCCATCTTCCCACGGGGATACAATGTTTAGATGGCTGTAATTAGCCGTGGCATGATTCGGCGCAGCAGGATTGTCCACGAACGGAATACGGTTTTTGTTGGCCGGGCTGTGAAGCTGAAAATTAGTCGTTCGTGTAACAAAATGGTTCAGAGCAATGCTTTCTTCGGCTGTGGCAAACATCTTGGGAAGCATGCCCACACCCTTAAATGCAGCCCATGGAGTGAGTAAGCCCGAGGCTAGTCTAAAGCCAGCTTCCACTTGGTCTATGGAATTGGCATTGTAGATTGCTTGAGCATGCTCTTTTATTCCATGCCAGACGTTAAACAACCGATCTTTCGATGAAGCATACGTAGCCTCATCCGGATAATAGTCATGACTATAAGGCTGATCCCAATGCGCTAGGGCATGACTGCCAGCACGGTTATTTAAGCCAGCGCAGACAACATTAACGTCCCATAGCACTCTGCCTGCAGGGGCGATTAAACTATCATAAGGATGGGTTACTAGTTCTATAAATCCATGAACGGCATCTTGAGCTCCCAACCAAACACCTCGCGCCGCTGCTGCGTGATGTTGGGCCCTGATTTGAAAGTCTTCCTGGGTGATTTCCTCGGTCACCGGATATATAAAATCAGAACCTGCAGCCATCATTGTTACCTTGGGTTGTGACGTTTTCCTTTCGATATCAATCCGTTCGTTAGCCAATTCAAAGATCACATCTTGGTAATCAGTAGGCGGTTTTGCCCTTGTTTCATCAAGAAGATAGATATCCATAACGTCTTCAGCTTCTTGTCTGCGCTGTGATTTCTTAGCAGCCCTTTTTTTAGCAGGCTTTGCCTTCTTTGCCGCAGGCTCCTCGATGCGTGTCGCAGCCTTCGTCATTGCGGCTGCTTCCAGGAGTTTTTGCAGCTCTGCCACTACATAAATGGACTGACGGATGGTAATGTCGTTGTCCATCATGTTACTTGCGGCAAACAGTGCAGTGTTGGGGTTTTTCTTAAGCAAGACTGTCACGCCTACAGCAGCGATTTTGGCTAGATCAGCTTTGTGGTTAACTTCTGCTTGAATAGCGGCCGTTACGTTTTCTGGTGTGAGGGGTTTGCCATCTTCATTCAGATTCTTCACAGCAGTATCAGCAATGGCAAGAGCATCGGACATCAGAATATCGCCGACAACTTGAGCTGTCAGAGCCCCGGTAGCACCGGCCACAAAACCATCACGATTGCCTTCCATCGCAAAACCAGCAAGACCACCCAGGGCCGTATGCACAGCTTTGGTGCCCATAGGCTCGTTGATATTGCAGCAGATCTGGTTGGCTGCATAGGCAGCAACAGCCTTCAGCGGAATCTGTTTTATAGCATATGCCAGCGCTTCATCCACGGGTGCTTTGTTGATGGTTACATTGAGAACTGTGTCAACCGTCGCACGAAGGGCTTGTTCCTTCAAGTGCATGGATAGCTCTTTAATGCCAGGCTCCATGTTGACGTCCAACATACCGCCGAGTTGTGAGCACAAGCCAGCCGATGCCATTGTTATGCCTATGGATTTCAGCTGTTCTAGGGAAACCATTTGCTTGGCCATTTGAATGGGATCGCCACTGCGCATAGTATTTGATGTGGCGGCTGCACAAAACGCGCTAAAACCTGCGTTGACCATGGTGATGCCTATGGGGCTCAGGGCCATGCCGGTGGCGGCTGTGACACCTTTAATCAAGGGTGCCATGACCTTGGCGCCTGCGCCTTTAGTTAGAATCGTGATGGCAATGGCTGCAGCTATAATGATTTCATTGGGAACCACTTGCTCCACATGACACCAGCTAGTTTGCCATTGTTTGAGCTCGTAAGTGCTTTTGACAAACTTGCCGATGATCTCGGCTCGGTCATCCATGAGCACAGAATCAAACAACATCTCGCCACCTTCTTTGGTGCGTATGATTTTCTCGACCATGAGCATGCAAGGCATCATGGTCTCGTAACCGGCTTTGAAGCCTGCATCAACTGAGCAGAGAGGACTGTTAGCCAGAGTTTGCCCTGAACAGAGCAACTCAATAACTTCCGCGACCAACTTGATGCCGTTGTCTGTTTTGTCGCGAACTTCGCCAGAGCTAATATTAGCGTTTAATGTTGCATCCTGTCCCTCAAAAGTTACCACAGGCGCATTAATGTTAGCGGGCACGGCAAACGGTGTCTCCATACTGTTGAAAATTTCCGTTAGAGTGAAGAGTCCACTGTCAACTGTATTGCTGGTTGTGCGATTGGCCAGCAACTGTCCTTTGATGTTGGTTTTGGGCGCTTGGAATAGAATCTCTTTGCCAGCATAATATTGAGGCGCGACTAGATCTATAGATACCGCAGCCTTATCATGCAAAGTTTCATCTACGACTATAGTCGAGGTTAGAGCCGAATGTGTTAAGCTAGTCTCGATTATTCGTTTCGTTGACCAGCCGCGGCTTTCTTCTCGTTCGCTCATAACAAATCGCTTTAGGATTAGTGGATTAACTTTTAGAGAGCCTGCGTCGGAGGTTTGCTTGACACTCACAGCTCTCATAAGGTCACCTGTATGGGTCAGGTCATGTTGAGAGGATACATTGGCTGATCCCGTCATGGATATGATCTGTTGCTGAGGCATAGCGTAGTCTTGGGTTATTTCGGCTCCATCGACCACATAAAATTCTGAGTAGGACTGTGTTTGCATATCTACAGCCCCTTCATTTGATTTTATATCTATGTTGCCTTGCGCAACTAAGCGTGAGTTCAGCAACTGCTGATTTCCATCGGTTACACTGCTGATGCTGCCTGCAACGTGATCTCCCTCCGATTTGTATGGATTGTTTTCACTAGCAGGAGTGCAAATCAATGTATGCTTTTGAAGCATATTACCAACTTGCCTTATTTGAAACATCAGCATAGCTTCTTTAATATTGTGGAGATCATTGAAGGTTACGAGTTCCTTTCCCGTACTTTCTTTCCAGCGCCGGGCATTGTCCCATAACACCTGGGCTGAACAATCGTCGTCTGTGCTATTCAAAAATACTTTACCTGTGAGCCTTGCCATGGCAGAAAGCACATGCAAATCCAGGTTGATGCCAATTAAAGGATTAAAAATCGGTAATAAATTCATTGGGATTTGCTGAATCGGCAGCCCGCCATCATCAAACATTACGACTTGTCCGTCTTCTGGCATACTTGGATTTCCCATAGGAAATTCAGTCTCAATAGCACCGTTGTTGCCAAGCCTGAATAATGGGTCGCCACTTTGAGCTTTCTCACTCAGAGACTGCGTCAGGTCAAAAACATTAAAATTCATATGGTGTTTGTCCGATCTCACGCGGCTGTTGTTGTAAAACAGAGCTTGGTTGGCGCGGATAGAAAAAAGACCACGCGTGCTAGTGCTGCCAGAGATGGTAAAGTCACCTGTGTGGATCTGAATGTTTTTGCCGGATTGAATGATATTCGGAAGAGAAAATAATACAGCCGTAAGCCAATTGTCATTATAACAGTGGTTTGTCCAACGAAACTCCACTGGAGATCCATTAAAACTAGGCAAAAACTCTACATTATCTTTTTTAACCGATTGCACGCCATTTACAAAAATATTACCCTGAGTCAGAATCGTGCTGCCGCGACTGGTGATTTTTTGAACATGAAAGTTAATATCTCCGATAGAAGAAAGAAGGGCTGGTCCAGACGTAGGATACTCACTCCACATACCGGGACAGTTACCGGAGTAATAGCTGTCATACGATACCCTTTCTGGATCCTTCGCCTTATGTTCATACTCTAAACCTCGAATTTTTATTAAACCTAGAGAATAAAACTTACTGGCTATGTTCTGGATTCGTTCTGAGGCCTTAAGGCTGGTTCCTTGGCCTCCGAAAACAACACCAAACTCAGCAATAATATTTTTAGCGGATTCAACGATAATTTTGGCATTTGAAGAGAAATAAGCCCCGTTACACTTGCATGATCTCTCAAGAAAAGCACACCTGTCATACAATTCGCGATAATATTGATGCTCTTCTGGAACCACGTGCGTCAAATCCAAGGGGCCTTGAGCTGTCACATACCATTCCTTAAATTCAGGATCAACTCCAAATAATGGGGAGCCTACCAAGATGTCCCCTTTTGTTGATTTCAGAAGCGTGGGTCCAAACCCATAGAACTTGCCAAACCGTCCATCAATGCTATGAGCATTCACTGTCAAAGGGCCGCTGGTAGCAGCAATAGCTCCCAATTGTTCATTGCTCGCGCCTAGAGTAAGCGAGCCATCAACGTTCAGGGTAAGAGTTTGAGCTTTAAGAAAATGCTTTCTTGCACAAGCCCCTATCAGATTTAATTCAAGATTTGCAATATTTGAACAATCCAAGTCTATTTGGTCATCTGGTTTGCACCAGATTGTTACTTTCCCACCAGATTCGATGTTTGCAAGGCAAGCCATTGAGTAGGTCAAGTAACCTTTGGGAAAAAAGATGTCGCCCTGACAGCTAATTTTGGGAAGGCCGCCAAGTTTGCTGTAGATTAGATTTTTTTCACTCTCAATTTTTTCCACAAGATCCAATGTTCTTAAAACGACAAATCTATTGGACGCGGCACTGTGAGAAGAGCTCAATGTCCAATCATTTTCGAGGAAACGCAGTAAGTTACTTTTATAAAAATAGTCGACTGTGTATTGACCGCTGTAAAGCTCTAACGTCACATTGTTGGTGAGGCTTGAAAAGTTTAACACACTGTTTTTCAGCTGCAAGATTCCATTGTTTACATAAGACAACTGCTGCGAGCTGCTCACATTATCCAACAGCAAATTTTGGGACTGCATCACTAAGCCTAATACTTTTAGGTTCGCAATCATCAAATCGCCCGTAGACTCAACTGACACTTCATATTGCGAAAGTGATGTATCATCCGCACCCTGAATGAAAAAGGCCTTGCCACCCTTCATCATCTTGATCTGACCAAAGCCAGGTATGTTGTATACGAAGCGGATATCGCTTTCCCCTTCGTAAGTTTTCACCGCCGCACCAGAAAACTTTCCATAGAGAACA
Source organism: Alphaproteobacteria bacterium (assembly GCA_041738135.1). Lineage (GTDB taxonomy): Bacteria > Pseudomonadota > Alphaproteobacteria > JAGOMX01 > JAGOMX01 > JAGOMX01. The sequence goes on along the minus strand of JBGSQK010000043.1, from coordinate 19,073 downwards.
TCCTGTCCATCAGGTGCGTGACGGATGAAATGATCTTTAATCCTACCTTGTTCCATATCCAAACGTTGGACAACTTGTTCAACTTGATCAACTTCAGGGCTGTCCATCTTACGACGGGAAACCTCAACACGGTACTTTTCCGATTCCAAATTCAGAGTTTGGATCTTCAAGCGATATTGATAATCCGTATCGGAGGCGTACGCCATTGTCGGAGTAAATATCTGCATCAAATGTGCAAATAGTACAACACGAACACATGTTCTTTTAAGGTAACCAGAAGTCATAAGAATATCCTTTTTAAATCACATCTTATGAATTTACAAACTTATGACTTATACAGGTTTATGGAAGTTTTGAAACCCCGTATGATTACGGGGTTACAGATACTTTTGCAACTTAGAAATAAGATGAAGACGGTTTTTTGCTTCGAACTTGAGTTTTAATACATCAATGTACTCCTCCACCGTACGGTGAGACAAAGCAAGAGCTTTGCCAATTTCCTTCGCCGTGTAACCTTCGGCCATGAGCAAAGCGCAATCTAATTGACGGGGCGATAGAGAAGCCGCAGGCCCTGGGTAAAAATTGGAATTATAAGGAATGAAAACTTTATACTTTTCCAATTCCTGGATTGTTGGTTCCATTCTTCCATAAAAATTTGTGATGAAGGTTTGAAATTGATCCTTTTCGTTCAGATAGAAATTATTGGCTTGGGTGTTACCTGGTTTTGTTGCAAAAAGAAAACAATCGCTATAATCCCCACACTGCCTTATTACAGTAAGACCGTGTGCAGTGGAGTGGACTCTTTTGTGGTGTTCGTATAAGTTATTGGGATCATAGGGCAAGTGGTCCCACATATGAAATCCTGACTCGTATGCTTTTTGCGGCTTTTCAAATAATCCGTACATATAGTGCTCCCTTGAATGATAATCCAGGAGATAAGCCTTATTTAAGGAAATTATAAACTTCTTCTCATCACTCGTTTTCCTGCTAAAAAGCAACAGCTGAACATCCGCTTGCCTGCGCAAGGGTTCATCTAGCTTAGCTATAACGTCGTTATAGGAAAAGTACGGTTGCTGAGAAAGATCTACCATTTTTTAATCCTGTTGCCCCTGAAGAGCCTCCATTAATACGAAAACCATTTTGTCTCATACATATTGCATATGGTGCCGTTTTACTTGTTTGTCAATGCCTTCAGCTGAATTTGAGCGCCAATTTCTTACGTTGTATTATCAACAGCGGCAGAGCCACTGCTAACGGTAACAATCCCAAGACCATAAAGAATGATCTATATGAAGCTTCCTTGGCAATATAGTACTGAGTCACTAATCCTGCACTTAACGACTGTAAGCTTCAGCTTGTAGTCGTTAAGATTGGATTCCAACTCTAATAATAACTTATTATTCATAACAACAATCTCCCTTCTGACTACTGATGCCAGCAGTTGTAACTATACAAACGTCTTATCATCCAGGGGTTTCATCGATCATTTTGTCAATAGGAGCTTGAAAATTGATATATCCGTCCCCTCAGCCCAATACAATGCATAACAATTATATATTGCATCCACAAAACTGTCTCCCCCGTAAAAATACGGGGTATTGAGGCGGTTTGGGATGATGACAGAATAAAATACGCTAAAAAAGGATTAATCAGTCGCGTTGTCCGCCGATGAGCAAACGATGATTATGGACTTGCCTATGATCTCCAAATTGGCCTTTTGATAGTCCCCATAGACATTCAAGGGCTTTAATCCAGCCTCGTCCAGCAAGACCAAGATATCTTGTAAATCTGTATAGCGAAGCTGAACTTTGGTAACATTTTCGTGATCATCCCAAATACGTTTGGTCATATATGTGACAATCTTCTGCTCGACACTATAAGCCTGTTTGCCATAAACCTTCACTGTCTTTCCGGAAAAGTCTTGAAATGTATGCCAATACTCAAAAACGGCTGTGGATTTGAGTTCAGATGACTGCGGGTTTCTAGTGTCAAAGACGAACAATCCCGTGGGTTTTAGATGATCCCTAGCACACCGTAACAATCTCATTTGATCTTCAGAGGTTAGTAGTGCTTGAAAGGAGTTGCCTGCCAACGTAATCAGGTCAAAATCATCATGAAGTTCAAAGTCGGTTATATCGCCCTGCAGCCATTTGATATCCAGTCCAGCAGCTTTTTCTTGAGCCCGTTGGAGCATTGGCTGACTTATTTCAAGGCCAGTGACTTGCAATCCCTTTTGGGCTAGTGCAATAGTTAGCCTGCCCGTTCCACAGGCCAGATCCAGTACTTTCCCCTGATCAAGCAGATTCAGAAATAAATCGAAATCGCCTTGATAGCCGCCATACTCTGCATCATAGATTAAAGGGCTATCGTATTCACCGTAATTAGTGCCCATGGGTCTTTCCCTTCATATGCTTGATAAACTCATCAACCTCTCGCGCTGACCGTAAATGATACCGATCTAACTGACTTTCGGTCTCTTGATACAGTTTTTCCAGCTTAGGGCGGCTAACTTTGTTGTAATTCCATACCAATTTAAAAAAATCCCAATCGAAGCGCTCTGGGCAACCTTGAGGGCTATTTGCTCTTGTTTTTCCATAATATTTGATAGTTCTCTTTATGACTCTCCAAAGACATGTGCGTCTTGGCAAATCAAGCCAGATGAGCATCCGTGCTTTGGGTACTCGCAAGGAGAAAGTTTCCCCGTTATTACCTTCGCAAATCCAACCATCCTGCTCTATTTCTCTTGTGATCAAAGCGGTTATTTCTTCTTGAGACCGCAAGTCCCAGCCTGGCTTCCAATAGATGTGGTCCAAATAGATTACTCTTAAGCCCGTTATCTCGCTTAAGTGCTCAGCTAGCGTGGATTTTCCACTGCCAGAGCAGCCGACGATAAGGATGTTTTTGAGCTTACTTTGGCTAGGTTCTTTTACAGCACTCACTTACTAATCTCCAACTATTAGATTTTAACAATTAATGCGCACGCATATATAGCGCGTCCCGTATTTTCCTTGAGAAGCGGAGCATTCGAAACCCATGGCTCGGTAAAAACCAACGGCGTCTGCATCTGTTTCGGCAGATATCGTCTTAGGTGAAAAATGCTTCATTACATGTTGAACAAGTTCCTTGCCAATGCTGTTGGATTGATAATTGGGCAGGACGCTAATATGTTGAATTGTTGCAGAAGCTTGCGAGATTTCAAGACCAATTACACCAGCAAGTTTGCCACCAACAAAATATCCTATGAGAGGGTTGTTTTGGCCCTTGTACCCATCCAAAACTTTTTGGATTTTTTCATCGTTTGGTTTGCCTATGCTATATGCAATTACATCCGGCAGTTCAGTGTGTGATGGTTCAACCGGCATGATATAGCCTGATGTCATAAAATTTCTTAATGCTTCAGCCATATAACCATTGAACTCTGGAAATTTATCGATTTCTGGGCATGATTTGATTCGGCTGAAACTTAGCGCAAACATGAAGAATCGGATTTGTCTTGCCAGAGTGAATGCTGTCAGGAGATCCTGTTTGCTTCCATAGTTACTCCATTTGTCCAGATAGGTACAAAGGATTTTCATATATGTATCATCTTGAAGGTTATGATTCCGTTTGGCACTTTCTAAGGCAGAGACACATGAGAAAAACGGATGGGATATGCTGGCATCACCCCAATCATTGATAGTCATAACGGTATCCTGAACAAGGATGTTATTGTCATGGAAATCGCAATGCTCAATCGTTTCAGGAATTCCGTACGCCTTTAATTTACCGCATGAGTAATCCATTGTTGGGATCAGATGGTGAAGCTGTTCGATTTCTGATTCCGTCAAACCGTCGGCTTTGAGTAACTCTTTTTTCTCAATAAATTCCTTGTATAGAATTGGTATCTTATCTAGTCGCCAATCATTGATGCCTAAAGCAATCAACCTATCCACATGCGGAATACATGTTAATTGGATATCTGCACAAAGCGTAAGAGCGCGACCAAAAAGCTCATGGTTGAAGTCAGCCTTTAATATTGGCCGTAAAGGCTCTCCCGCATCTTTCATCAGGAAACATGATAGCTGCCCGTCAGAAGCAATTACTTCCGTAACGTTTTGAGTTACATTATCATGCAGATATTTGAGCAGCTTAGGCTCAAGAGAAAACTCCGGATCCATGTATTTCAGAAACACCCTGCCTTTGGATGTATTAAAGCTGTATACGCAAGACCAAGGGACTTCTCGGACGATTTTGGGTTCGCCTTGGATATCATATTGGAGTGAAGACAAAGTTTCCTTAGCCCAAAACAGAATGTGGTTAATATCAGCCATAAATCAATCCTAAATCAGTCAAGCTCTTGCACCATCAAATATGCGTCCACATATTGATCGCCGATTTTTAAGGAACGAGGTTCGGTTCCGAAAACCCTAAATCCGTGTTTTTGATAAAGCTGGAAAGCCGCAGTTTTTGTCGTCACACAAGTTAAATGCAGCTGAACGACTCTGGACCTAGCGTGCGCAATAACGGTCTTTACCAATTGATTGGCAATTCCTTTTCCTCTTTGCTCGGGGTTTACATACATGCCATAAAGAAACCCTATATGCTTCTTTTTAAACGTATCGAGAGCGTAAAAGCCGGCGCAACCGACCAATTCCTTGCTAACAAAGGCACCAAAAATAGTGCTTTTTTCCAAGAATGCCTTTAGTTCTACTTCAGACTGGTTACATTCTTCTTCGTAAGATGCGCCGAATGCCTCCGGATCGTTTTTCAAGCCTTCCAAACGTATACACTGCCATGCTTGCCAGTCGTCGGGCGTCAACAGTCTTCTATACGTATTATCCATTTAACATTCCCTTCAATTTTTCAACAAACCGGCTCATGTGAGGATCGGACTTCTCATACGGTATTTCATCAAACCCAAACCAGCGAATGGAGTTGAACTCGCTTGGGTCACATTGATACGATTGATTTTGATTTCCCTTGAGCACATACCAAAGGCTGACATCGGTGTGGCCAGATGTTAAGCCAACGGTTAACGTGGACGTCAGGAAAATAGGTTTAGCAAATACAAAATCTGCTGCTAATCCAGCTCTTCCATGCACTCCCTTTGAACTGTATCTCTCGGGTTCTCGTTGGGTTCCACATGTCCTCCAGCTGGTAGCCAAAGGAGGGCCTTTTTGTGGTCCACGAGAAGAATCTTTTTTGCGGCCGGGTCGAACAGGACAAAATAGGAGACCAAGTGCTTCTTGGGAACGTCAGGCTTTGTTATACGAAAGATGGGCGCACCACTTTTTATCCAAGCTAACGTATCTTCAATGTGTTCTTTCTCAATGTCATCAAATGCTGAAATTTCAGATACAGCTTGCTCAACAACACACTTGGCATTGATTGAGTTTTCATCCGTTCTCGTTTGGTATTCGAAAGTCATATCATCTTCTTCCACATCATCCATACAGTTTGTCCCGCTTCTTGCAGGACTTGAAACCCAGCTTTCTCGTAAGCTCGAATAGCCTGTAGGTTGTTCTTATCAGGGTCGACAAAACAAGCCTCGTGAGAAGGGGCTACATGTTGAGTCAGAAACTCTTTCAAAATAGATGTCCCATTGCCCTTGCCCACAAAAGCCTCATCGCCGACGAAGATATCAAGGCCAGTACTCCTGTCGGGAAGCTCATTTTCTGGGATACCATCCTCTCGTGGATAATCACGGGGGTTGTAGAGATGGATATAGGCAACAGGCCGATGGTCAATTTCCACAATAAATGCTTGCAAAGGCTTTTTAACCCCGTCCTCCAAATTATAGCCATCCACGTAAGTACCAAATTTCTCATGAATAAGCTCCATAGTCCATTGGACATCAGGGTCCCACCAAGCTTTCACATGAGGCTTTTCAAGCCATTGAAAGAGGAGTGGCAGATGGTCCGTTTGCAGGGGTTTAAAAGTTATATCCATTTCATTATCCGCATATTTCCATTGTTTTAGCACAACAATTGAGGTTATGGTAGTTCGATGGCAAATAATGGACCCCGTAATATTACGGGATTGTAATTTTTCCTGGTTTATATCTAAAATTGCTTGGCTATATCGAGTCTTCGAGGAGAGTTTTTATGAATTCTATTTTTCCAATTAAACTAAAATCCGGAGACAAAATCCGTGTCATAGCGCCATCGCGCAGTATGGGTGTTATATCTGACGCCAACAAAGCTATTGCAATAGAAGCACTGGAAAATCTTGGACTAAAGGTTACTTTTGGCGAACACGTGGATGAGTGTGATGCCTTGATGTCCTCCTCCGTTGAATCGCGCGTATCTGACTTGCATGAAGCTTTTGCTGACCCAAGTGTAAAGGCTATTGTCACTGTCCTCGGTGGCTATAATTCCAACCAAATGCTAGATGCTATCGATTTTGACCTTATTAAGCAAAACCCAAAAATCTTCTGTGGGTTTTCAGACATTACTGCCTTGTGTAACGCTATCTTTCATAAAACTGGCCTGGTAACGTATTCAGGACTACACTTCAGTTCCTTTGCCATGCAAAAGGGATTTGAATACAGCCTGAAGGCCTTTCAACAGATATTTTTCTCAACCGATAAACTGGATATTTTACCGTCCAAAGAATGGTCAGATGATGCTTGGTATATGGATCAAAACAACAGAACCTTCCATAAAACCGATGACTACAAAGTCATTAATCCAGGATCCGCCCAAGGTAAGATTATTGGCGGAAATTTGGGAACGCTACAACTAATTAGGGGTACGCCCTTCATGCCAAGTTTGGACGGAGCCATCCTGTTTCTAGAAGAAGTATCAGCTTCGAGTGCAGATGTTTACGAGTTCGATAGAAATCTTCAATCTTTAACCCAATCACCTGACTTCAAGGGCGTAAAGGCCCTAGTCCTTGGACGGTTCGAAAGCTCATTTGGCATGACGGATGAAAAGTTGCGGCTGATTTTATCAAAACCAGCTTTACGTGATTTGCCGATTATAACCCATGTTGACTTTGGTCACACCACTCCTATGTTTACTTTTCCTATTGGAGGGGAAGCTATGGTGATGGGAGACGCTAATGGCAAAATTACGATCAGTATTAGGAAGCATTGAGAGTACAAGTATGAATATCACCCTTATTAACGATCACAGTGACATTGAAAAATGCTTTGATGCATTTTTAGAATTACGACCGCACCTGAAAGACAAAAAATCATTCACAGACCAAGTGTTGTCGCAACAAAAAGAAGGCTATGAGGTTAATGGAATCAAAGAAGGCGATGAAATCGTCGCCTGCATTGGTTTTCGAGTCATGACTACCCTTGCTTGGGGAAAGATTCTGTACATTGATGACCTTATCACCAAAGCCAATTGCCACGGCAAGGGCTATGGTGGCGCTTTGCTAAAGCACGCCATCACTCATGCAAAAGAACGTGGTTGCGATCAGGTTCATTTGGATACGGGCTATACCAGGCATGCGGCGCATAGAGTATATTTAAAACATGGGTTCGAGATGAAAAGCCATCATTTGGCATTGGAACTTAATTAGGAATTGGAAAATGAATTACGAAATCGTGCCCACCAAAGAAGAGCACATAGAAGGATTCTGGAAAGTCCTGGATAGTGTCGCCAGAGAACGCAAATATATAGCATTTCTCGAAGGACCTCCCATGGAAAGGTTTCGTGCCTTTGTGTGCGGCAACATCGAAAAAAAGACACCCCAGTTTATTGCGCTTGTGGATGGCAAGGTTGTTGGCTGGTGCGATATTGTACCTTCTGATCAGCCCGTGCACGCACATTGTGGTGTATTAGGAATGGGCTTGATGGCTGGATATAGAGACCAGGGTATTGGCGCCGCGTTAATGCAGATATCTCTCGATGCGGCCCTAGCTTGCGGGTTAATCCGAGTTTCTTTAACTGTATACGAGGGTAACAACCGTGCTCTCGAGTTTTATAAAAAATTCGGATTTAACGTTGAGGGCATCAAGAAAAAAGACGCTTTGATCGATGGAGTATATATCGATGTAATCAACATGGCTTTGCTGTTTGAAGGATAGAAAAAATGACCAAACAAACCAGACATATTGTAGTCGTTCCGTATAATGCAAAGTGGCCTGAAATGTTTGAGGAAGAGGCAAGTGCAATAAAACTTGCCCTTGGCGATAATTGTCTCGAGATCCATCATGTGGGGTCGACATCTGTGCCGGGATTGGTTGCCAAACCCAAAATAGATATTCTTGTTGCGGTTGCAGATCCTTCAAAAACAATAGAACTATTGGAGGCCATAGGTTATACCTACAAAGGTGAGTTCAACATCCCGCTTCAGTATGGATTTAGTAAGCGGGGAGAAATCAATATAAACTTACATTTATTTCAGACTGGCCATCCAGAGATTGAGTTAAATCTCAAGTTTAGAGATTACTTGCGCACCCATCCGGAAGCTCGAGAGGAATATGCCGCTTTGAAAGCGGAACTTTTGACTCATGAATCATCATTTGAGATTAAGAATCCTCCTTTTTCGGGATACAATTTAGGCAAGGCTGATTTTATACGTCAAATTCTAGCCCGAACCGGATTTAATCGGATCAGAATGCTTCGCTGCACCCATTCTGCCGAGTGGGACGCAGCCAAGGCTTTTCGACAAAAATATTTCTTCGATTTGGTTCCCATTAGCGACCCATACACCTGGACCTTTGATCATCCAGAGCACATGCATTTAGTCTTGTACCAAGGCACAACCATTATTGGCTATACCCATGTACAATTATGGCCAGAACACCGAGCTGCTATGCGCATCATCGTTATTGATGAGCCGTTGCGCAACATGAGCTTTGGTGGACAGTTCTTAGATCTGTGCGAGATGTGGCTTAAGGCACATGGTTATAAAACCTTGCATGTGGAGTCAAGGCATGAGTCTCTCAACTTTTATCAGCAGCATGGCTATCAACCGATGCCGTTTGCTGATCCTGAGGGACATGAGACAGATCCAAGAGATATCGCTGTTGGGAAGGATCTATGAACTACAAAATAGAACTTGTTACTCCAGATATTGCAGAGGCCCTTTGTCGTCAGATTACAGTCGACTTTCCCGAGTACTTTGGTCTTTCCGACGCAAATGAACAATATTTCTCTGGTGTCCGTATTCGTGAGAATTTCGCAGCAAAAATTGACGGGAAGTATATGGGGCTGTTGAGCCTAGATTTTCCCTGCCCTGGAACTAGCAATATATACTGGATGGCTGTTCTGAGGGAATATCAAGGCCATGGGGTTGGCAGTAGCTTGCTAGGCCATGGATGTGCTTTCGCAAAAACCAGCGGTGCTACAACCATGACCGTCGAAACCCTGGCTCCCCAAGAGGCTGATGAGAATTATCTAAAAACATACAGGTTCTATGAACATTCTGGATTTAAGCCGCTATTCAATCTCAAGCCAGCTGGGTATGAATGGAACATGGTTTACATGGTGAAGAATCTTGACGCAGTTGTCACCCACGAACGTGAGGCCTCAAGCACTCTGAGGCCTCTATCACAAATCGACATCCCCGTCATTGTTGCAAGTTTCGCCCAAAACAATTGGCCAAAGCCGCCGACAATATTTGAAGATTATCTCAAAGAACAAGAGGCAGGAGAACGACTCGTCTGGATTGCATTTTATCAGGGCCAGTTCGCAGGATACGCAACCCTCAAATGGGAATCGAAATATCAACCGTTTAAGGACCAAAACATACCTGAAATTATGGATCTGAATGTCCTGCCGCCATATCGTGGCAAAGGTATTGGATCTGATTTGCTCGAGATAGCAGAGCAAACGGCTTTCAAAAAGAGACCCGCGGTGGGTTTGGGTGTGGGGCTCTACCAGGATTATGGACGTGCTCAACAAATGTATGTTAAGCATGGATATATTCCTGACGGACTTGGCGTAACCTATAATTACAAACCAGTTGCTCCAGGCGAAACGGCGCCATTGGATGATGATCTGGTACTGTGGTTTACGAAAAAGATATAACAACTTTATGAGTCGATTAATGTTAAAACAAATGAACTTCATGCTGAAAGCAATGTATTTGATAGCCGCAACCAATTGCGCGTTGGCGAGTGAACTTGCGATACCCTTAGATGATCTTTCCACGCAAAAAGTTGAGTCTGTTACAGCGAAAACCTATGCTTGGCTAGATGAAAGCCGAAATCGTTCAATCCCTGTCGAGATGTGTGTCAGCGGCGAAGCAAAGGGCAAGGCTGAGGCTGGGATCACCAAATTACCGGTCGTTATTATTAATCACGGCTATGGGGTTAAAAATTCAGAGTATTCTTTTCTAGCCAACGCCTTGGCTGCAAGAGGTTATTTAACGCTCAGCATCCAGCATGACATGGCAGGCGACCCTGAATTACCTAAAACGGATAATATATTCGAAAGGCGCAAACCTCTATGGGATAGGGGCGCGCAGAATATTAAATTTGTTTTGGAAAAAGTGAAACATACAATGCCTTATGCTGATGTGAATAAAGTCATTCTTATTGGCCATTCTAATGGAGGTGATATCTCGATGCTATTTGCTGATCTTCACCCAGCCCTGGTTTCAAAGGTCATATCTCTGGATTCTTTAAGATACCCATTTCCAAGCAATGGAATTCCTATCTTAAGCCTTCGTGCTAATGACACAAAAGCTGATCAAGGTGTGCTGCCAGAATCAGGTTCAAAAATATTTGAGATGAAAGAGGCCAAACATATCGATATGTGCGATCAAGGTCCTGATATGGTGAAGCAGGAAATCGTCAAGATCATCAGTAATTTTTTAGGGGATACATTTTGACAAACACACTCACAGGAAACCCAAGCCTGGTTAACTCAGGCTTCGACAGCCCACCCAATGATCCGTTGGAACTACTTAAACGATGGTTACAAACGGCTGATCAATTGAAAATTATTGAACCAAGAGGAATGGTGTTAACTACTTTGGATGCATCAAATAAACCATCCAGCAGAGTAGTCCTGCTAAAAGCCATTGATGATGAAGGCGTTGTTTTTGCCAGCAGCGAGACCAGCAAAAAAGGCCAAGACCTGCATCAAAACCCAGTCGCCGCAGGGACATTATGGTGGCGCGAGACCATGCAACAAATCAACTTTAGTGGCCACGTCACAAAGTTGCCTGATACGGTGGCTGATAAAATATTCCAGGAAAGAACCCGTGAATCGCAAGCAGCAACAGCTGTCTCTCACCAAAGCGCTCCCATGACTGATGAGAAAATCATGCGCAAGGCCATCAAGCGACTGATAGACGAACCCGGTAATATTTCCAGACCCACTGCCTGGCATGCATATCACATCACCATAGACTCAATAGAGTTTTGGCTAGGCAGCCGAGACCGGCTTCATGGCCGTCTTCGTTATGAATTGAATGATGGTGTTTGGTCACATCGAAAGTTGCAGCCATAAACCTCTATGCCCTATAATTAATGCTTGGCGAACAATTATGGTGGTTTTTTATAGCTGCATTAATTCCGTTGAAATCAATTATTTTGGAAATCATCAAATATCCCCCACATACCATTCAGAAGCAATATTCAAACCAAAATGCTGGAGAAATCGCTTTTTAGGCTCATCATGGACACCACAAACGACGAGGATCTGGGTGGTTCCTTTAGCTTTGGTGAGTTGTTTTATTTCATTCAGTAGTTTACTGCCCACCGATTGCCACAATGCTGGGCTTGATACGCAAAAATCATCAACCACTAAAGTGAGTCCACCTGGGTCGTATACCCCGGGAGCTTTTACGATTTTGCCTATAACGAAGCCTGCTATATTACTATCTGATTCTGCAATAAACAGAATATGGTCTTCAAGCGCCATCAGCACTTTGAACCAAACAGTTTGCTCTTCTTCCGCTCCATCTGCATGGCGCCAGAATTGTGGCTGAGCCTTTTCATAAGCCATACGTTTTTCATAGGAAAGCGCTACCATGGCAGGGACATCCGAGATGTCGGCTTTTCGGATGATAGGATTTATACCGATAGTTGTTGCGTTTGGTGTAGAGTCAAAGCTGAAAATGTAACGTTTTGGCTGATCGCGATCGAAATCAACTGTTTTGATTTCCTCTTTGAATCCACCGCTAGTAAACCCAGCAATTGTTTTACGCCAAAAAGCCAAAGCCGATTTATTCTCAGGAATGACTAAAACCTCCCAGATACCTGGATGCATATTCCAGACTTGACTGGCGACTTGGCCGCCAATGCCTTTGCCCTGAAATTTAGCCAAAATGAAAAACTCACCCATGTGCCATTCAGTTTCAGGTAATATGCCTATTGTTTTCAAAAGCACAAAGCCTGCAAGCTCATCGTCAACTTTAACCAGAAAGGCTTTCCTGGTGGGATCTTCAAAGTAACTTTTGAAATCATAACTTTCATAAAGGCCATCGGCTGGAATGGCCCATTCATCTGAGATGAAACCGCAATAACGGGACATGTCATAAACATAAAACCGAGCCATGTTTTGAACTGTTGCATGATCTGCAACAGTTGCGGGGATAAGCTGGGCATTATTCATGATCTGGCTATTCATTTATTTTCCTCATGCTCCTTAGCTAGACTTTCCTCAATCCAGAAAACATAAGAAACCGCCTTATGGGCGACGCCACTATACTCAACAGGCTTTCCCCCCGTTTTTTGCCCACCATATTTTTCATAGAAAGAACATGCCGGCTTATTTTCTTCCAAGACCCATGTGATGGATGGAGTTAAACCATGCTGAGAAAGGTGTGCCATTGCCACATTCATCAGCTTTGTACCGATACCTAAATGCTTATAACCTTCGAGTAAATAGATGGCATATATTTCACCCCTATAATCCTGCGATTTCGTAGAGCTAGGGCCCGCGTCGCAAAATCCAACGATTTGGTTTTCGTGCAAAGCCACCAAGTGTATAGAAGACGCAGCCTGATCTATAAGGATCTGTTTTCTGAACACGAGTCGATCCTCATAGGAAAGATTGTCTAAATAACTCTGCTCAATAATACCCTTATAGCTCTCTTGCCATGCTGTGATATGAACTCTCACTATAGCTTCAGCGTCTGCTAATGTAGCTGGCCTGATTTCGATAGCAAATTGGTTATTCATAGTGTTTTGCTCAGAAAGTAAAACGTCGAATCATTTTTATACCCCTCGCGTGCAAAATCTATTTTGTAACCCAGGCTTTGGTAAAGCTCAAGCGCTTCCCAGTCCATGGTGTTAACTGTTGCCATAGCGCAGTCTTTTCTAAGCGCATATTCTTCCGCAGCCGTCATAAGATTGGTACCTAATCCTTTGCCGCGTAAATTTTCTGTTACCCAGAGACTCCCTACGTATAAACAACCATAAAAAAGATCCCCATGACACCCAGCCAACACTTGACCTTCTTTATCCTTCACATAAAATGCAAAAGACTCCATTGGTCCCAGATCTTTTATCTTTTTCGCATTATCAGAGAGCCCCTTGTTCAAGACGTTCACGTCTTCGGCAGCAGGGACTGAGTCAAATATTATTGGGTATTCATTTTCCATAATTTTGATGACTCCTATCCATTTCCCTACAGGCCTTTCTTCAAAATGTACATGATCGAATTGTTCTTATGGCCCTCACGGACGAGCTCGATTTGATATCCCTGTTGTTTGTAGAAATCCAAGGCTTCCCAATCCATAGTATGAAGAGTAGCCATGGTGCATTCTCTTTTCAGAGCAAGGTTTTCTGCGGCTTTCAAAAGTCTCGTCCCAAAACCTTTTCCACGAAAGGATTCCGTGACCCACAAACTTCCAGTATAAAGGCAGCCATAAGACATTACGCCACCACAGCCGGCTAATATCTGTCCGTTTTTATCACGGATAAAGAAGTTAAAGAACTCGAATGGATCCATACCTTTTTGTTGTTTGGCATAATCACAAATGCCCTTATCAACAAAGGCTATATCTTCTGGTGAGGCGTTGGGTTCATAAGAGATCGGGTATTCATTCTGCTCTTGTTCAGCAGCAAATGATTGTTGCTGCCGCCACTCATCCTCCAGAATCGCATAATACTCAATATCCCAGAGCCGGTCTTTTCTAAAACATCTAGACCTAAAGCAACCTTCAAATTTCATCCCTAGTTTTCTCATTAAAGAGCTAGACGGCTTATTTTCCTTGCAGCACCAGGCATAGATTCGTTTGTAGCCATACTGTTCAAAAGCTATTTTTACCAAAGCCGAAGCAGCCTCATGCACGTAACCTATGCGCCAGTGCTTTCGCGCAATCACATAAGACAAATCGGCTTCGTACTGGTTGGATGCAGTCTTAATGCCCACAGTGCCAATGACCCGTTCGGGGTCACTCTTTAAAACAATGGCAAGCGGATAGAGGGGCGATTTTTGCTGATCAGCAATAGCCATTTCAATATAAGCTTTGGAATCATCGATGCTTTTATGTGCATCCCAAGTCACAAATTCTGTTACCGCATGGTCGGAGGCATACTCAAATACGGATTCCGCATCCTCCATACGAAGAGGTCTGAGAATAAGACGATCGGTTTCAATAGGTATCATTAAATTCTCCATTGCTCATTAATCTTGATCAAATTTACAATCCCAAGTTTCTTTTTGCTCAGACCCCAATATAACTTGATATTTTAGAATAGCTCGGACAGCCACTGGCTTGAGTATTACTTTCCCTGACAATTCCCCTTTCTGTCCAGCTATTTTCTTATTAATCGCTTGCAGAATTGAGTTTCCTTGCTGTTCGCTGATGATTTCTCGTGTGATCTGCGGCGTAAAAGTAATATGGGGGTGATAATCTAATATCAATTCAGAGCTGCGAATTTGATTCGTTGCTAAAAGAGCAGCAAGCTTGTCATGAAGGATGAGTGCTTCCTTGGTGCTCTGATCATTTGGTTGACAGTAAAACCCACCCCCGCGTGCATCAAGCTGACGGCCGGCGCTGTCAATGATGATGCTATATAAAGACCTGTCTGAGTTTAAATCTCCAGGCTCCAATACGTGAATTTGCTCCTTTATGAAATCCACAGCATGATTGCCCCATTTTCGAAGTTGGTCAGGGTTTTCGTCTGTAAACCATCCTAGGGTCAGATGAAATTCGTAAGGATATGGGAAATTGCTGATGTGCTCGACATCTTTCGTTAAGCCAATAATCTCACTTGAATCTACTTCCAGAAATACAATTAATTCGGCTGGTTTGGTGCAAGATGCAATCACATCAACGCTCATCTGAAACCCATTTTGTTATGAAAGAAAAAACCAATAGAATCCCATCGATTATATATCTTTTTTAGTGATGTAAATCTACCCGTAGAAATACGGGGTGCCTCACCACAATATCACTTTGCAAGACTTTTAAGTAATTCTCTTCGTGAGCCTGAGTTTACAAGGAGTTCCTCCGCATCATTTTGTTGCTCATCTTTAGGTTCTTCATCAAAACCCTCAATATACACAACTGTTGTAGTGCGAGCTACAAACCCCTTTGTCATAGCCTCAACGGCTTTATACCTCAACTTAATCCTTCCCGTGGGCACAGTCGCTGGCAGTTTGATGTATGCCTCCAGATCAGGCAAACAAGCTATCTCCGTTGCCAGCACCAGTGGCTTGGTTTTAGTTTGCTGAGACAACGATACACCATCACGGATGGTATTTGCGCCATAAGATAAACTTTCCATGTGTTCCTTGATCTCAGCCTCGCCCAACACCTTAGAAATCCAGGAAGTGGTGTAGGGGGTCGGTATTACGAAAAAAGATTTTTGTGTTGAATAAATCCAGCACCGACTGAGCCTGGTTCTGGCCATAGGTGTTGATCAACTGCGGGAAACTTTGCACACCGGCCAGGAAGCAGCCACCGTATTTTCTAGCCTCAGCCATACCTGTTTCCGAGGGAAGCTTTTGCAATGCAGGAAGCTCGTCTAGCACAAACCACAGTCGTCTTTTGGGATCAGGCTCTTCGCTCATCAAAGCGTTAATGGCGGTGTCGATCCAACCGCTGATGAGCGGCAGTAGCGTCTCACTTTGATCAGGCTTAGCTGAGATGATCAGCCACTGTCCATCGGGAGATTCGCTTACCCATTTGCGGATAGAAAACGGTTGCTCTGTCGGTGTCAGGAGCTTAAACGCCTGGACTTGGTTCAGAAACGAAGCCCTTATGGACATTTGTCGCCTTATATGTCGCTCAAGGCCTAATCCTTCCGATGCCAAATAAGAGTTCAAGTATAATATTTTATTTAACTAAAGAGCAGATAATTGATACTATTAACTCTCCTCAGGTGGAATATACAGTGGAAGCAGGAGAAAATCCTCTCACTGGCAAGATTAGTGAACCCATAAAAAATCTAATCAGGACGTTCCTTGATAAATGCTGCCAATGAAAAGTGGGTGAGTAAATACCATGAAACATGAAATACACGTCCAAGCTAGGGCAATTATTATCAAGGATAAGTCTATCCTTTTGTGCAAAACAACGGGTCAAGGAACCAATTTTTACTTCTTACCGGGTGGTCATGTGGAGCACTGGGAGGGTGCGCGGGTTACGTTGCAGCGGGAGCTACTGGAAGAAACAGGAATGCAGTTCCAGGTTTCTCGATTTTTAGGTTGTCTGGAGTATTCCTTCGATCCCGAAAAAATTGTCCATGCCAAGTGCCATACTCATGAGTATGATCTTATATTTGAAGCCACAAGTGATGATTTGCCCAGCACAGGACAGTCGTTGATTCAGGTTGAGCCACACATCGAGGTAGTTTGGATTCCAATGGATCAGCTCAGTCAAATTGACTTACGCCCAAATACACTTGTTGGGCTAATTCCACGTTGGCTGGGCTCAGATTTGGACGAGGCTTTCCAGAGTAAGATGATTTAGGTGTACTACCGTATTTATACGGATAGACATGTTTGCTAAAACGAGCATACATTCTATGAATGTTTCAAAGATTTTGCTTACAACCGTTTATATGACTTAAGTTTACAGAACGTTTACTTAGTAATAAGTAGATTGCGTTTTTATTCAGAAACCCCTTGTTTTTCCTCAAGAAGATATTATCTATTGAATAGAACCATTTTTAAAGGTTATGAGAGTGATTGATTTTAATAAAGCAAAAGCGCTGTTGGACTATGACAGATCAGTTCAGTCTAAATTAGATGAGATCTGTGCCCCATTGAAGTTATTAGGGATTTCTAACTTCAGTTATGCCAAGGTAACTAAAGAAAAACAATTGCTGCGCATGGGCACATATGCTCCATATACGGATCTTTATTTCAAATTGGAACTTTTTAATCATCCTCAGAACTGCAGAGGCTTGGCCAATCCGAAGACTTTCGAAATAGAAGAACAAACAAGAATATTTATATGGAATACGGGTGATTTGGCATTGGGTCAGCTGCGACTTAACGTTGATATGTGGAATGGAGCAAATATTTATTATACTAATAAAGAGTATATAGAAGCATGGTCTTTTGGTGGAACACCAGAGGATACAAGACTTCCCAATTTTATTGTGAATAATATGGACGTTTTACAAAGATTTATGGCCTATTTCAGGACTGCCGCGAAAGATCTCATTGATAACTCAAAGACCATTGATGTTCAGTTCGCAAATGCAATCACCCCTGCGTTCGATTCTGATCTGAAAGCACTAGACGAATTTATGAAACTTATTTCCACAAATAAGTATTTGATTACCAAAGGTAGCAATGAATTTTACTTAACGATCCGTGAGATGGAATGTTTGCTTCTGAGGAACCAGGGGCTTACAGCCAAAGAAAGTGCGCGCAAGCTTAATGTATCCTATCGAACAGTCGAAACTTATTTAAACAATATCAAAATCAAATCGGGTGTGGACAATCTGAACCAGCTTCTATCTATCTGCCGAGGTGAGGGCATACTGTAATGGCATGTTTTGATAAGGCTAAATTATTGCTTGAGTTTAACAGGGCTGTTCAGCCCAAGTTGACTAAAATTATAGAACCCCTTAAGCTGCTTGGGATATCAAATTTTGCTTATGTTAAATACACAAAAGACAACGAAACCTTCCGTGTCGGCAATCACAATGCGTATACAGATATGTGGTTTAAGCAGGAAGTATATAAAAAACCAGCAACCCTGAATCGTCTTTCAGAGAGTGGGACTAACCCAGACTCACGCCAGCTTAGGTGCTACTTATGGAATGCAGATAATACAGATCTAACCCAACTGCGCCGTGACGTTAATATGTGGCATGGAGCTTCATTTTACCTTAATAGAGGGGATTACATTGAAGGTTGGGCTTTAGGTGGAACGCTGGAAGATCATGCACTTCCAAACTTTATTTTGAATAATCAGGAAGCTATTAAACTGTTCTTTCACTATTTTAGAAGTGCTGCCTCAGATCTAATTGATACATCTGATAAATCAAAAATATTATTGAAACCTATCACTACTGAGCCTGCTCTGACCGAAAATATGTGCAATAGTGAGGACGTAGCAGAATTCTTAAGGCAGGTTGCCCTTAATAAATATTTCCTTCGTTATGGAAATGAAAACTTCACATTGACTGCACGCGAGTTAGACTGCTTGAGACTCAAGGATCATGGGTATTCAGCAAAAGAGATCGCTCGATTGATTGATATTTCTTACCGCACTGTCGAAACTTATTTGGACAACATCAAAATCAAATCAGGACTGAGAAATATCAGCCAAGTCCTCGCTGTATGTAAGGGTGAAGGGTTGCTCTAAGAGGCGAACGTCCTAACTTGCTTTAACACTTCTGTACCTACTTTTCTTGTTCTAACCGTTTGAAATTTTACAACACTACCGTATTTATACGGATAGATTTTCTTAGCGTATTCCTTTATATACAATAGCAACGAGGCCTAACTTTATGAGAGAGTATTATGAGTAAATTACATTACGGTTTATTACCAACGATGATGGTGTTTTTTATTGCTAACCAGTCTATAGCATCGGATGCTGAGCAAACATTTGACGACAACTTAGATCATTATGCTTCTAGCGTATTTTCAAAAATGGTCCCACTCACAAAACTTGATATCCTGGAGACAGAAACGACAATAATCTCAGGAAATAGTCGTCTGAAGGAAAACTTAAAGTTTCTAAAAGTCCGTGGAGATAATTTTGGTGCT
>JBGSQK010000040.1:0-3791 GCA_041738135.1 Alphaproteobacteria bacterium | reverse complement strand
ATTAGCCCATATAGACTGAGAAATAGAAAGTTGCTTCTCCAGCCAAAGTAAGTTTGTAAATATGCACCAATAGTTGGTGTCGCCGGTATAACAAAAGATACTATTACACCTACATAACCAAAATATTGGGATAACTCCTCGCCTTCAAAGGAATCTCTAAAGATAGTCCGCCATAGTGCAGCTCCTGCCCCCGCACCTATTCCCTGAATAAATCGACCCAGCATGATCCCTTCAATAATAGGAGATATGAAACAGATAACACTTCCTGCTAATAATATAATCATCCCTACGAGTAGTATCTTGCGTCGACCTATACCTTCCGATAGAGGTCCATAGAATAACTGTGATATAGAAAGGCCCAAAAGATAAGTGGCTAGCGTCCACTGTACCATATCAAGATTGGTTTCCAACTCTTCTGCCATTGACCCAAAAGATGGGACATAAATATCTGCTGTGATAGCTGCAGAACAGCCTACCAGCAGGGTTATGAAGAAGATTGCAGCCTTATTATTCAATTTTCCTCTCCTAGAATGATTAATTATCATAATTTAGCCGATAATTAGCTGTTTTACTATTTATTATCTGTTTTTATTAATGATTTTCTGCACTCAATCCTTCAATCGTAAAGTTATGCTTTTAGTATGAAATAGCATATCTTCAGGAGGTTGCTCCTCATTTTTAATTTACTCCAGAAGAGCATTTATCCTTGGTTTATTCTCTTTGTCCTTGTGAACAATGAAATAAATATCTGTTGTGGGCGCCTCAAGGTTTGGTAATATCTCTACTAGATCAACACCCTCTGCTGTCGTGTAGCCAATAGGCAGTTCTGCAATACCAATTCCCGCCTGTGCGGCTCTCAATAGACAAGGTATTATATTTAACTCAATGTGGGGTACTCTATAAAAGTCTTTAATACGTCCAACCCTTGGTGATCAGTTATAGCTGCTATTTAAAAGTTCGCCAGGAGATGACATAGCTATGATATTTTGATCATCGAGATCCTGTATAGAACTCGGCATGCCATGAGTATCAATATAAGCTTTACTTGCATAGAACGCAGATTGCAGGGTTGCAAGATAATGCTGAGAATGATCTTTCGTTTTATGCTTAGAACTGAAATATATATGTCAGCTAGCTCACCTAAAAGATTATCTTCGTCAGAATGATGGCGGATTCTAACATGGATACAGGGGTTGAAAACATTGCTTCTACCTCATATTTGTTTTTTGTTTTATTAGAATGATTATACCAATCAAGATAGCTCTTCATCACAGGCTGTATCTTTAATTGGGCAACCCTTCATCATAAAACTCAGATATTGCTCCGCTTTTCTATGTCCTTGACGAGCGGCCTGGACAAACCACTTTTTTGCCTGTGCATTATCTTGACCAATTACACCAATAAAATACAAGTATGCTAAATTGAATTGCGCTTCTCTGTTCCCAGCTTCTGCCATTTTCTTCGTTATATCTAGCATTTCTTTCTTAGTAGAACTTATAGTTAGTGTTTTCTGGACTGTTGTGTCAGATGATAGGATGAAATCATACATAGTGTTGTTGTAAATCACAGAATGCATGCTTTATTACATGTTTAGATGCGTAGAACGTCATAGCTAGCCTCTCAAGTTAATTAAAAATTCCTTGGAATCTAACAAATTGAAAACTGAGAAAACCATTATCTAAATTCTTGAAAACAACAACAAATTGATAAACTCTGCAAAGGGGTATGTCAAGAAATTTCACACAGATTTCACACAGATGCCAAGAACGGAGGGGAGTGATCAGGGAATTGGGTCAGAATTAACACTTTTGACGGTTCTTCCACAGCCCCTCTTAGTAGCCACTTATCTTTTCCTATCCAATAGCCAGGCTGCAAATTTTTCGTGAAGCTTACCATTATGGTTTTTTAGGCTGTATACATATAGCTCCCTCACATAATTCATGAACTCCTCCGGGTAAAATATTAGCTCGCCCTTCTCTAAGGCAGATGCAAAGAAAATCAAGATGCTGGATAAAAGACTGTGATCAACAAATCCTTCTTTGTCTGCTATGTCGGGATCACGCTTCTTATTAGCATCCTGGGTTAGCTCCTGTAGGCTACATCTATAATGAAACGCCGCAGCCACTAATTGTTGTATACTAGGTTTTCTGCCAGTCTCTGCTGTGATTTCAGAAATAACACGGTTAGCAAATTCCACATTAAATAAGCCATCGTGATAATTCTGGCAGTGTAAATATATTTTTTCTATAACTTGTTGAAGGGTGGAAGAAAGAATTTGTCCCTTGTGAACTGCACCCCATTTGGTAGAACACTCAGCAGTCAATCCTGAGGAGAGATTCTTCCTTTTTTTTCTTCTTAAATGACTGCATTTAAGCTGCTTGTAATAGTTGTTGGGCCTGTGGGTATGTGGTTAACTTGCTCTTCAAGTTATCCACATATCCATCAGGCCGGGCGCGGCTTAATTTTTTAAAAATTTTGGCTCCATTCATCACATTAAAAGGAGTCAGGTAGCCAAGCCCTTGGTGCCGTCTTTCTATGTTGTACCAAGTAATATACTTGCCTATTTCCTGACGCGCATGGGCCACGCCTTCGTAACTTTTGAGGTAAACCTCTTCATATTTTATTGAACGCCAAAACCGCTCAATATGTACATTGTCGAGGCAACGCCCTTTGCCGACCATGCTGATTAGAATTTTTTCTTGCGTCAACATAGCAACCCAATCTGCGCTTGTAAACTGGCAACCTTGATCTGAGTTTACAATCTTTGGTTTAAACCCGCTCTCAAAGGCCATTTTTAAGGCTTTTAGACATGATTTTGTATCCAAGTTAATGCTTACGTTCCAGCCCATTATGTGGCGGCTGACCACGTCTATCAGGGCCGTTAGATATACAAAGCCTGTTGAAAGTCGTATGTAGGTGATATCTATGCCCCAACAATCGTGCGGATTTAACGGGGGCTGCTCTTTCAATAAATATGGGAATACAGCGTCTCCTTGCCTTCGCTTGCTCAGATTCTTTTTAGGATAGACAGCCTGGAGCCTCATTATGCGCATCAGCCTCAATACCCTTTTGTGATTCACATTATGCCCAAAGTCATTCAAGTCATTGCATATCCTGCGATAGCCTTTAAACGGAAAGACAGCGTAGATGTCCTGAATCTCGTTCATCAAGTTCACGTTTTCCATGCTGATCTTCTTTGGCTTTAAATACAGGCTGGATAAATTGACAGATAGGATTTTAGCTCTGCGACGCTTGCTGATGGCTTTGTGCTTCTTAGCCACAATTTCTCGACGCTCCTTCATCGGGATTTGCCGAGCACTTTGGCTAAAAAATCATTTTCTACTTTCAATCTCCCAATGGTTGCATGGAGCTTTTCAACCTCAACTTCTTGATCAATTTTGGCAGGGATGCCCTTGGAAAATATTTCAGAACCATTCTCTAATAAAGCGTTGCGCCATTTATAGATTTGGCTGGATACTACTGCGTATTCTTGACACAGCTCAGCTATAGTGCGATCACCCTTGAGTGATTCAATAGCGACCTTAAATTTAAACTTTGCAGTAAGTGGTGTCTTCTTAATAATCTTGCTCATTGATTCATCCTTCTTTCATATAGATAAGGTCGAATCTCTCCTCAAGCAAGTGTTCTATTTTTTGGGGGCCAGCTCAGGAGACACTATTACAGCCACAGTTACAGTCACTTCAAAAAATGAAGAAAAGAAAATAGTCGAACTGGATTGTGTTTGCATAAACCAAAATGGGAAAGAAGTTATTAGTGGTGTAGCTACAGTT
>JBGSQK010000048.1:0-8395 GCA_041738135.1 Alphaproteobacteria bacterium | reverse complement strand
TGTTATTACTATATTACTCATAAGGGTAAGAGATGGAACTCTTCCCCTCGTGTACACAAAAACGAAAGGCATCCGGCGTTTGGGCCCCCGCGTAACCCAAGCAAGTCTGGAAATGAGCGGCGCGGTGAGCAAGTAAGGGATATGATGCCTAGGTGTCATATCTACCGTACGGTTAATGCAAAAAGGTGACGAGGAAGGTATCCCTATAAGCCAAAAACAACCTAAAAAATCCAAACGGTGGAAGCTTTAAAAAGCTTCCACCACTTTATAAGACGAGAAAGGAAGTGAAGGACTAAATACTGTAGTACATCTCAAATTCGATTGGATGTGGTGCCCTTGCAAACATATTAATTTCCTCCTGTTTTGTGGAGATGTAGGCATCAATCAAATCATTGGTAAAGACATCGCCTTCGAGCAAGTACTCGCGATCCTCACTTAAGGACCGCACAGCATCTTGCAAGGACGTGCACAACAGATCATATTTTTGATCATCATGTGCTGTGTCATATAAGTTTCTATCCAAGGCTTCGCCTGGATGAATTTTATTCTTAATTCCATCAAGCCCCGCCATCATCATGGCCGTCAGGGCTAAATATCCATTGGCAGTGGCATCAGGGAAACGCACCTCAATACGCCTCTGACGAGGCTCAGGTATGTGAGGGATCCGCAACGCCGCCGACCTATTACGAGCCGAATAAGCAATATAAACCGGCGCCTCATAACCAGGAACCAAACGCTTGTAGCTATTGGTTGTGGGATTGGTAAAGGCATTCAATGACCGTGCATGGCGAATAATTCCCCCGATATAGAACAGAGCCAACTCCGACAATCCCCCATACTGATCCCCAGGGAATAATGGCTGACCATCCTTCCACAAAGACTGGTGCACATGCATGCCCGAGCCGTTATCCCCATAGATGGGTTTTGGCATAAATGTAACTGTCTTGTTAAACTTATGAGCCACATTGCGAATCACATACTTGAACAGCTGTAAGTTATCACCGGTGGTCAGCAGATCCGCATACTTAAATCCTATTTCATGCTGCCCAGAAGCCACCTCATGGTGATGCTTGTCTCCATTCAAGCCCATGGTGTTCATGCATGAAAGCATCTCGGCCCGTAAGTCGTTTGCCGAATCCACAGGAGGTACCGGAAAGTAACCCTTGCCAGGCAGCATTTTGTGGCCAAAATGGCGCATATTGCCTTGCTTGCCGCTGATCAAACTAGCGTTTGGATAGGCGCCTTCTGTCCAATTGATATTGTAAAATGAGTTCTGTGGACCCGTTTCAAAGTGGATTTCATCAAAGATAAAGAACTCCGGTTCCGGACCAAATCGAGCCTCGTCGGCAATGCCCGTTTGACGCAAGTATTCCTCGCCCTTAACCGCCACCGAACGTGGATCGCGGGAGTAGGGCTTGCCTGTCGTCGGGTCTGCAATGCTGCAAAAAACGATCAGAGTGGGATGTTCTGTCAGTTGATCAAAAACCGCATTGGTTGCATCGGGCAACATGAGCATGTCTGAGTCATGTATAGGGCGCCAACCATTGATGGATGATCCATCAAACATCAGGCCTTGCGCAATGAGGTCCTCGTCTAAAGCGTTTTTATGAAAGGATAAATGGTGCCATACACCTTGCATATCCGTGAACCGAAAGTCCACGTATTCAGCTCCGCCATCCTTAACCATCTTCATAATCCGGCTTGCATGCTGTTCCCGTGAGTTATTGTATGAATCTAAGGATGTTGCCTTAGCTGCTTTTGACATGGAATTCTCCCAATTAATGTTCCCTATATTATTGACAATGTGCAATATTTCGAGCTAGATATCAACGACCTTATTTGAGGATACATATGCCGGAACTGCCCGAAGTTGAAACCGTTATGCAAGGTCTAATGCCCGTCATGAAAGGCTTTCAGCTGCTTTCCGTGGAGCAAAACCGACCCAATTTGCGTTATCCCTTCCCAGAAAAATTTGTTGAAAGGCTAGAAGGTCGAATAATTTTGGACCTCAGCCGGAGAGCTAAGTACATTATTATGACCTTAGATTCAGGCGAGTCTATGATTCTTCATCTAGGTATGTCAGGCCGTGTACAGATCTTTCACGAAGAATATATACCAAAAACCCATGATCATGCAGTTTTCAGGCTCTCCAACGGGGTGACCATAAGCTATAACGATGCCCGTCGTTTTGGTTTCATAGATCTTTGCTCAACTGAGGTTCTAGCAAGGCACAAGGCATTCCACAAATTAGGTCCAGAGCCCTTAAGCGACCAATTTACGGCTGCCTACCTGTCCACCATTTTGAAAGCTAAATCAGGCCCCATAAAGTCAGTTCTCTTGGACCAAAGTGTAGTAGCAGGTTTGGGGAATATCTACGTATGCGAGGCCCTCTATATGTCCCATATCCACCCCAGTAGACCAGCAAAGGACGTGAAACCTTCAGAGCTACCTACACTCGTGACAGCTATAAAAGAGTTGCTCCTCAAAGCAATTGCTGCGGGCGGCTCCACCTTAAAAGACCATCAACAACCCAACGGAGAGATGGGCTATTTTCAGCACACATTTCAAGTCTATGGCCGGGCAGGTAAGCCCTGCCACATATGTCTCGCCCCCATATGGCGCATGCAACATGCGGGCAGATCCACCTTCTATTGCTCCAGTTGCCAGATTTAGCCCCCATTGTCATCCCCGCAAAGGCGGGGATCCAGCGCAAAATGTGCGCCAACGGCGCTCCGTACAGTGGTATTGAATCGCTACGCGATGCTTATTGTGCTGGATCCCCGCCTTCGCGGGGATGACATCGGGGTAGAATAATCGAATTCGCTAGAATATCCGCCTTGTCACAGGCAGCTTCCGCATCACCTTCGCCGTAAACAGCCATGCAAGGCTCAAGGCCACCGTAAAGACAATTACCACCTTCAATGTATTCAAAAGACCACTGTTGATAAACGCATATTGCGTCCAAACCACAATGGGTTCATGGAAAAAGAAGATGCCATATGAACACGCCCCCAATGACGCCCATGAGCCAAAATCTTGTCCCTCAGGCGTATTGGTAAAGCGGTATAGCAAGATCATGATGGTAAAAATCTGTGCCGTACACAAAAAGCCATGCAAAGTGGTCCGCACAAGGATAGCTGGTGCCACTTCTCTCACCAATGGCCAGGCCGTATCCCATGTGCCTCCCTTAGCAATATAATACCTTAATTCATCACTAAAGGCCCCGTCAAAAAGATACGCTTGGTTGTACCAGCTATAAAGCACCGACAAAATAATGGTTAATATGAGCCAACCCACCCAGTTCTTTGAGCCCTTCTCCATGATATCAGTCTTGGTAAAGATATCTGCCTTAGAGGCCCCTAAGCCAAGTATAAAAAAGAAGATATAGCTGAACAACATATTGCTGCGAGCTGAGAAAAGTCCAATGATTGAATTCAGCCAAGAATCACCTTTAGGGCCTATCAAATTACCCAGTCCCATCCACCAAGGTGTACCCCATATGATGTCGCTGTAACCAATGAGTGCCGAAGTAATGAGAGCCACAATGAGGTAGCCTATAATAGGTTTAGAGGCAAGCCAGGCGGTGAGTTTGCCAATAATATTTGTAAGGAAGGGCAGTATTTTATCCAAGGTTGCTGCCACAAAGGTGAAAAGCAAAAGCATGGCAATGAACCAAAAGCCTGCAGCACTCAGTTGCGAAGGTGTAAGGTAGACGTTGAACCAATAGTCCAAATACCCGATCCCGGGTTCTTCCGCTTGCTCGTATTTCAGATATCTTAAGGGTGGCACCAGAACAAGCACACCAAAAATCATAGGCAAGCCCAGACGTGTGATTTTCTCCCAAGTAAAGCTAAGCCATCCTCGTCTATATAAGGAAGGGAGCACAAACATGCCGGCCAGAAAGAATAGGGCTTGCATGATAAAGCCGTCGGTCCACATGAACATCACGTCAAAGGAGCGAGACCGGTCGGGAAGCTCTATAAACCAAAACCGTCCCCCCCATTGCTCGGCGTATCCTTGCACCGCATGCTGGAGGACCACAAAGGCTATAACAAGCCCACGCATGTGATCCAGGTAGTGAAAACGGGTTCCTTTAGACGATTGCATTGTCTCATTCTCCTTCATAGATTTTTAAGGATACAATGGCACCATAATAGGGCACAATACTTATTATACAGGAGTGCGTAACTAATGGCGTTGCTACTCATTGATCAAAACAAAAAACGGGCCACCAGCATTAGAGAATGCTTAAGCGGTACCCCTATTGGACTCCATATTGAGTCTTTTCTGCATGTGGAAGATGCAGCCCGTTGGGCAAATCAAAATACCACCGATCTGGTTGTAGTGGATCAACACTATCTGGAAGATAGTCATCAGTTATACACAGTTAAATCTCTTGCTAATAACCTACCCATCTTGGTTTTACGAAATCGAACGGATGGGGTAGACGAGAATCTTGACGGTCATGTTCATGACTTCTTAGGGCCGACCATAGATCGCGATACATTGTTGCTTCGCATTACAAATCTATTGAAACTGCAAAAAGCAGTGCCTGTGGACCATTTAAAGCGTTATGAGCTAGCCATTAGCGGTTCCCACGACGGCGTTTGGGACTGGGATGTTCTAAAAGATACAATCTATTTTTCATCCCGCTGGTGTGAGATTCTTGGCTATCATGAAGGCGAATTGGAGCCCATACCCTCTTCATGGCTAGCTCGTGTGCATCCTGAAGACGTCGCTATTCTCGATACAGCCTTGCAAACACATATCTCGGGCGCAACAGATAGATTGGCCATTGAGTACCGGTTGCGACATAAAAATGGTCATTACCGCTGGGTCCTCACCAGAGGGCAAGTGGTCTTTGGTGAGAACGGTCAAGTGTGTCGCGTTGTGGGCTCGCAGACTGATATTACGGACCGTAAGCACTCGGAACAGCTGATGGCTTTTAACGCTTTGCATGACCCCTTAACTGGACTTGCCAATAGGGCTTTGCTCATGGAGCGTTTACAGCAGATCATGATCCATCAAAGACGTGATCCAAGTCAGTTGTATGCAGTACTTTTCCTAGATTTAGATAAATTCAAAGAAATCAACGATAACCTGGGCCATGAGGCAGGTGATGTGATTTTGAAGACAGTGGTCCAGCGTCTGAATGTTTGTGTTCGGCAGGTGGACACTTTGGCTCGATTCGGAGGAGATGAGTTCGTTATACTGGTGGCAGGCACCGATAGTGAAGAGGCAGTGGTAGGACTTGCAAAACGTATCTTGGCCGAAATGGAAAAACCCATAAAAGTTCACGAGCATGATATTTGTGTAGGCATAAGTATAGGTGTGGTGACCGATACCAAGGATTACGATGATGCGGAAAGCAGTGTAAGAGACGCTGATCTGGCCTTGTATCACGCTAAAACGCAAGGGCGTAATCGTTTTGAAATGTTCAACCCCTCCATGCGCATGAATACCAGCAAGCACTTCAATCTGCAGGCCACTTTATCGGGCGCTAAAGATCGGGGCGAATTGTTGTTGCATTATCAGCCCATCCTCTGCTTGCAAACCGGTGAGGTTAAGGGATTTGAGGCCTTGATGCGTTGGCAACATCCGGATAATGGCTTTATCTATCCCCTCGATTTTATTCCCCTTGCAGAGGAAACAGGTCTAATCAATCAGATAGGTACGTGGGGTATTAGAGAGGCCTGTAGGCAGCTAAAAGTATGGGATGAAACCATAACTGGAGCCAAAGATTGGTTCATGTGCGTTAATGTTTCAGGCAGGCAGCTGGAAAGCGATAGTTTCACGCAAGAAACCAAACAATCCATAACGGATTCAGGTGTTAAGCCAGGTAACTTGATCATCGAAATTACCGAAAATATTCTCATGCATGATATCATTAATGTATTGCCGCGATTGCAGCAACTTAAGGAACTGGGCGTGCAGCTGGCCATCGACGATTTTGGCACCGGATACTCGTCCCTTGCCGTATTACATGATTTTCCCTTCGATATCTTGAAGATTGCTCGTGAGTTTGTTTCGGATGTGGATACAAGACAAAAAGCGGATCGGACGGTCAAGTTAATACACCTGTTGGCGCGTGAAACGGGCATGAAGACAATCGTAGAAGGTATCGAGACCGATGCAGAATTGAAAGTGGTTCAACGCATAGGATGTGGTTTAGGGCAGGGCTATCTCTTTTCAAAACCGAAGGACGCAGAAACCATTACAGGTATGATGAGCGCTGGTGGTCAGTTACTGGTTATTAACAAAAAAACAGCATGAGTATTATTGATGAAAGCATAAACAAATAAACAAAAAAACTCTATAAAGGGGGTTGGCATGCTAAAGATAATTTATCTCACTCTATCTCTTTTTCTGTTACTCGTGAGCCATTCACTATCGTCGTATGACCTTGAACGATCCGGTCTATATCGATCTTGGATGGCCCCTAAGACCATTGAACCCTTTATTGAAGCCCATGCTAGGCAACATAAGCACAATACCATGTACCTATTTCTCTCAACTGAGGTGACGGATCCTACCTTGATGAGTTTGTTTGAAACCTGTTTAGTCACATATTGTAGTTTAGTCATAGAAGAAAAAAAATATGTGGTTGATGAAAAGCTAGAAGCAAAGCTCAAGACCTATCCCTCCTTTTCCATTGTTAGTGCCAACGAGTACAGACGATTGTCTAAATTTTCAAGGAGAATGAATGCTATCCTCCCTTACAGGGATACCTACTTCGTAGGTCACATCAGAAGGCCATTTTCCTATTTTTGGCCCGTTATCGATATGTATGATTCCTTGGAAAAGGTAAGGCTCGTCTATCCTGTGGCGGCAGATCTTATCGATTATTTATTTAAAACCAATCCCGAGCTCACTCAAGAAAAGATGATGGAAAAAGCCACGATCAATTGTAGCAAGGGCGTGAATGGCCTGGAATTGCTCACGTTATTTATTTTACATACTTTCGGAAAAGAGGGTGCCCAAGATCTGGTTCTGGCAAAAAAGGAAGCTGAGCACCTACAGAAATCTTTCAACAAATACTCACCCATGGTTATGTATCTTCTGATGGAGACTTATCAAAACCAGAAGAAAAAGAAAGCTGACGAATTAGCACAGGAACTATATCTGTCAGGCGGGTCAGCAGAAGAGCTGAACTTTGATTCGGATGCTGAATTTTAATATATTATTTCTGCCAACCAATTAAATATTAATCACACATCAAGCGATTCGTAGAAAGCTGTACTTGCGAGATATAGTTATAAGTCAAGTGTTACAAGGCTTCTGAGTTTATTCTTGCCTAAAATTTAAATTATTTGCCTGTCAAAAATTTTCTTAACAAACAATTAATAATCATTACAAGTCTAAACATTAGGCCAAATATATATGTTAATATGAAATTAAGTGAAGGCAAATTAATTGTATACGTAAAATTAATAGTCATAGTAAAGGTCAAAAATATGGTAAAGGTCAAAAATATGGCAAATTTTACTTTCGATCGTAAATCGAGTAACTGGGGGCGGAATGTGCTCCCCATGTTGGTTTTGGTTGAGTTAAATTTAGATAAGATAATGGACCTGCTAGGGCTGGATCATTCTAAACCCCTCGTGCCGGATAAGTCCTTCGGACTCGGTCATTTTAATCACTTAGCTGACACAGAGGTTCTTGATGATGGTTTCGTCATCACTGCTCAAAGTGATGTTCGTGATGAAGAAAATTTTCACATCATGCAATGCACCCCCGAACAAAGGGAAGATTTTGATCGTGAATACAAATCCGAAGATGGTCAAGAGGGCGGTGGACCTAGGGACGAAGAACAAAAAAACTGCTGCTATGACCACATGGGGCAGGGCAGTAGTATCCAGTTTACTCCTATTGTGAATGTAGATTGGGCAAAAGCTTTTGAAATGGACTACAACAATGGTATCTGGAGCGATTTGAGTTCCGGTTTGCAGCCCCTTGGACTTAACGGGAGTATTCTACCGTTGGTACCAATACCAGAGTTTCATCCTACTTATGAAAGTATCGAGTTTGGAGGAGGTCAACAGTTTCATCATCAAGATGTGATTGATTCTGCTATAGTGCCAGTTAATCCTAATCCCGCCATGGTTATTGAAAAGGTAGCCATTGAGGGCCAGATTGCGGACGTAGCAGGAGAAAAACTATACTATACAATAGCTCTCTATAATACCGGTAATGTGACACTGACTGGCATAACATTAACAGATCCCAATGCGGATCCTGGCAGTATTGTTTTTGTTTCCGGCGACACGAACTCGAACTCTAAGCTCGATGTGGGTGAGACCTGGAATTACACCGCCTTCCACACATTGACGCAAGCAGAAATTGATAGCAACGGCGGTGGCGATGGCTTTATAAATAACACTGCCACAGGCGATAG
>JBGSQK010000031.1:0-3028 GCA_041738135.1 Alphaproteobacteria bacterium | reverse complement strand
AGACGTGGGGCGTGTTTCATGGCCGTTGTTTTGTTTTGTAAGTTAACAACAGCTTACGCCCCTTCTTGTATTTTAGTCTCAAACCTAGTCTGGACAACCTTTTTAGGTTCTAGAAATGGATTTGTGTCAGTCAACCAGGTTGCGATACTCAAGTAGGCGTAAGTTTTTGGTTCGGGCGTTGTTTGGAAATTGTTGCAGGGGCGATTGCGCCTAAAGCCCGTGAGTTGGCTATAATAACCTACTAACCCCTTTGCTTATTCCTGCACAGTAGGCTGGGGCAGCTTGTAGTCAGTCCAACTAAGTTATGGAAACCCAGGTCGTTCTTTACATTTATTCATTTCCTTCATATTTAAGAGAGCAACCGAGGGTAAAAATTGGTAGAACCTCTGGAAGTATTGATGCTGATCCTACGGACTTGGCATGGCAGCGTATACGTGCACAGATCAGAACCTCGCATCCAGAAGAGCCTTATTTATTAGGTGCAATTAAAATTCCAGATGAGCGTGTAGAGTCAATAATTCATTCTCAGTTGACAGCGAAGGGATACCATGTCTCAGAGGCACCTGGTATTGAGTGGTTTAGGTTCCCTAGTCAACAAGAATTACGAGATTTTGTAAATAAACTTTATCGTGCTGTAATTTTCGACGATTTCTCAGAACTGGTCGGGGGACGAAGAGATATTGAGGGAGACTCGTTTGAGTCTGTTGTTGCTGCATTTGGAGTGAAAAAGTTAAGCGGTAGCGAATTTAGACGTGAGACTGAGTTAGTTAGGATGCTTGATAGTGAACTATCTCCTCTCTATCCTGGTTTCCCTCAATGGCTAGACAGAACGATGAGCGATTCAAGTACTGTCTTCAATGTAGCTTACAGAGATAGACACGCGATTGGCGTTGCAATTTGGAAACCTAAAAGTCGTGGAATAGCTAAATTATCAACTCTCTATGTTTATCAAGATTTTCGACGCAGTGGTATTGGGAGAAACCTGATTTTAACCTGCTTTGAACAGTGGAAATCAGAGAGAATTAGAAGAGCTTTTGTTACTACAGCTAGAGTTGAGCTTATTCCATTCTTTGAACGTTATGGCTTTTGGGTAGAAGGTATAGGGCGTGAGATATACGAACGCGAAGGTCATCAACCAGAATGGTTTTTAACGAAGCTACTATTTTATGATCCTGATACAAACAATTTAGATGTTATAAATAAGGCGAAATATTTATTTCCATCGATTATCGGGTCTTCTTATGATCCTGAAGGTAGAAAGGAAGTCACACAGATTCAATACAACGATGCAACTATTGAGTTACTAGACTCAGATGCAAATTCTGTTCATCGTTGCTCTTTTCATTCCTGGCTCAATCTGACATATCCCGCAGAATCAATCTATACCCCTCGAACGGCTTACGTTATACCAATTCGTCCTCAGTTTCTAATTCAAATATTTCAAGCTGGCAAGACAGTTTATTACGGCAAGCCCACTTGTATTCAAGATGATATGAGAGGGGCATCGATATTGTTTTATGCTAGCCGTCCTATATCCGGTGTTGTAGCGATCGCCAGAATCGTCAATCGATATATTGGAACGCCTGCTCAACTCTACAGTGATTTAGGTGTAAGAGGCATTCTTACATTAGAGCAGATTGGTGGAGAAGCACAGACTCGACATGCTATTGAGTTTGACTTCCTCATGCCACTTCGTCAAGCAATCAGTCGAAATGATTTATTAAGCAATGGTGTCCTGAATGGAACACCACAAACTATGCATAGTATTTCCTTAGAACGTTATAGAAGAGCCGTTGAACTTGGAGGTATTTATGCAGGATAAGCATATTAAAGCACTCAGTATCAAACAGGTTTATGCTGAATGTATTATTGCTGGCACCAAGAAGATTGAGTTAAGAAAGCGCCCAATCGGTATGGAATTAGGGGATCTTGTTCTTCTATATGAAACTACTCCTAATTCTGTTATAAAAGGAGGCTTTATAGCGGATAAGACTATATCCTTACCTCCTTCTAAAATGTGGAATCAGTATCACCAAATTATGGGTGTAGACAAAGAATTCTATGACATTTATTTTGAGAACTGTGAATTTGCATACGGCACTTTAATACATCAGAGCTTTTCCTTTACTGCATTATCTCTAAAACAAATGCAGAAACTTTGTCCGGGATTTGTACCACCACAAGCCACAATCAATTGGCGTGAGGATTGGTATGTGCCAGTTGAGTGGCTTGATGCGCTTCAAAAAGGAAGAAATGAACTAATGCAAGAGGAACGGTTGGGTGAACAGTTAAATTTACTAACATCGTACTGAATTCAGCTAAACCACTATCTTTGTCGGCTTTTCAAGAGGTAAATAATTTGGAAAAGCGTAGAATAATTTTTGTCGCCGGAGTACACGGCGTTGGTAAAACAACACTTTGCAATGATCTAGTAGCTAGATTTAGCATTGAACATTTTTCGGCAAGTAATTTGATTGCCAAAGAGAAAGAAGAGGAGAATCTTCGGAGTAAACAAGTTGAAAATATAGCTGGGAATCAAGACTATCTGGTAGTAGCGTTAAATAAATACTTCAACACTACAAATTGGTATTTACTCGATGGACATTTCTGTCTTTTAAACAAGGATAATGAAATCACTAGAATTCCGTACTCAACTTATGAGGGCATTGCCCCCAGCGCAATTCTTGTCTTGATTGACAAACCTGAAAATATTTATGCTCGTTTAAATTCAAGGGATAGTATCAGACACGATTTGTCTTTGTTGAAGTCTTTTCAGGAACAGGAAATCCTTTATGCTGAATACATTAGGGATAAATTAAGCATTCCTTATTTAATGAGTAATCCCACTGAGGACAAAGACGAGATATTCACTTTTATTGAAAGTTTATTAGTTTAGACATAGACAGGGCTGGAATAGTGATGCAAGCTTGTACCGAACGGTCTAACATAACCTCTGAGGCGGACGGGGTCAAGTAGGCTCTCGAATTTCCGTTTTCTTGATTCCTACCTCCGTTCATCTAGTCATGTC
>JBGSQK010000003.1:0-12397 GCA_041738135.1 Alphaproteobacteria bacterium | reverse complement strand
GCATGCGTTAGAAAATATTCATACGACGAAAGATCTAAGTCAGCTACTACCTTTCAACTTCAAACCCGCCATGGACAAGGCATCTGCTATGGCAGTAAGCTAAAGTTGCAGTGAAGGGGTGTGGTTGTTTAACCGCTTACCGCAATCTGGTGGTTGCGGAACCATTGAAAAGCGAAACCCTTGCTACGCCCAGATTTTAGAAAACACCCCTGAGAGAATGTCCCTAAACTAATTCCAACAGCTTTTGTTCCAGAACCCACCATCATTTGGGTTTTTAGGACAGTTCTTGACAGTTAATAAATGGGGCAGGGGACTGCCATTTGAGAACGGTCGGCTTATAATTGGGAAGCATTAGATTGTGCAAACGGTGTCTGCACAATCTGAGCAACAAGCCTTGTTCGACAATGAGTTATTTAAGCCGGCACCCTCAGCTGGATTCCAATAATTCGGCAAAATCAATTATGGTATTAAAAAAACCACTTTCCAGGACATCGTCGGTTACGCCATTTACGTGAATAAGCACAGGGCGGCATGAAAAGCTCTTTGGCTTTTTTAACTTATCAATTTTATGCTGCACCTCACTTATTATGCTTTTTCCAATCGCATGTTTGCTGAACTTGACCTCGCAGACGTATAAGTTATTGAACCTAGTTTGTATTAAATAATCAATCTGACACCCTGGCGTTCTTAATGTTTTTCTTTGGAAGAATGGATTATCTGAAATTATTTCTTCAGGATATATGCTAAGTTTTTCCCATATAGGCTTACGGTTAGTCAAAACCATGTTTTCGAATTGCAGGCCCATGATAGAGTCCCATCCAGGTAAATTAATAAGAGAACGTCCATTAAAATGACCTTGTCCGATTTTCCCACGGTTGCTCTCTATATACTTCAAGTAAAAACGAACATAGTTGTCACTTAACCGATAATGACTTAGCCTTGCTTCCTCACCTGTTTTTAGGTTCCATGTATAATCTCTAGAGATAAAGCCAGATTGGATAAGATCATCTAAGTTATCACTTATGTATCCGCTTTTAGCTACGCCCAATGCTTTACAGATGTCGTTGTATTCCTCACTGCCTTCTACTAAAACTTCTACTATTTTCTTATAAATCTCACTTTTGCTAGAAAACAGGTCAGAGAATACATCATTGAATTCCCTAAATAATATCCCCTTTGACATAAAACACAGACGCTTTATGTTCTCCTCGGCGGTGAGACTGGGTTGTATTTCTTCTATGTATCTTGGAATGCCACCCGTCACGGCTAATAACTTCAGCTTCTCATAAGGGGCTGCTTTGCTCCCAAGTTTAGTTAGAAACTGGTTGCATTCTTGTAACGAAAGTTCTTTCAAATCAAGAGTAAGGGATATCCTACCCAAAAAACCTGTGCTGCCTAGTATATTTTTTTCGATCCAGGCTGAGACAGATCCACAAAGGATAAGCATTAATTCAGGATTTAGTTTGAAATATATATCCCAAGCATTTTTAAGCTTCCCCAAAAAGTCGGGATCTTTTGAGCCCATCCATGAAATTTCATCAAAGAGTACAATGATTTTTTCTGTTTTGAGCTTTTCTGCAAGCAGGACAAACAATTTGCTCCAGTCATCGGCAACAACTTCAGGAAGACCCGTTTGTATACTGAGTTGACGGGAAAATTCATTGAGTTGAGATTGAATTGTGCTATCTTTTGTGGGAGCCAGACCAGTAAACTGATAAAATTTATGGATTGCTCCAAATTCTTGTATAAGGCGACTTTTACCAATACGACGGCGCCCTTTAATGACAACAAGACTTGAGGTTTTCTTTTTTAAAAGGAGGGTTAAGTCCTTAAGCTCTTCTTTACGGCCTACAAATGGTATAACTGACATCGCTTATCCTCCACCTCACATAATTGACAAATGTATATTATGTGAAGTGGATTTGCAAGTGTTTTCTACTACACATAAATGACAGACGTCAATTATGTGTAGTGAGCATCGTACTGCTCACTGAACTGCCTTGAATAGGCTTCATTGGAGTTAAGCAGGGCAGTCTACGAACAATTAAAATTGTGTAATAGTTAGTAGAGAAAATTATCTGATAAAACTACTAAGAATTCACTTTCTGCAATAGTTAGTAGAACGCGTGGTATGATTTATGGCTTGTCAGTGGGCTCTTATTTCAGTCTATCGAGCATCCAGTTGGCAAAATCTTTATCGAAAGTGCCGCTTTTGCTTTTTTCACAATAGATATAAACCTCTTGGATTATCTCTATAAAAGCCTTTGTACTGATGGTTTTCAGAGAAGCTTCCATCTTGCTTATAAGATAGGCATTAGCCTCTCCAAGGAGTCTGAAATTAGTAAATTCAGTAAGTTTGGCCTGCGAGGCAGATTCTGTTGGCCCGGCCTCATCAACCAATTCATTCAAACTACAGCTTAATGCACCGGCTACAGCCACTAATGTATTTATATTAGGTTTTTTCGTCTGCCCAGACAAAATGTTCTGAACAGCGTGTAGATTTAGCCCTGCTTTCCTCTCAAGGCCCATGACAGATAGATTTTGTTCTTTTAGCTTCTCACGTATTTTATCAGCAACTGAATGTTTCATAGGTTTTTCTCATATTCTGAAAGAATCATGTTCCAGCAACAAATTTGCCGCTACACATTAACTTCGTTTTCCTAATTCCTGCATAATAAACCAACCTGCGAAGTTCAAGTCTGGATTGGGATAGGTACTTCTCAGAGAGTATTGGTAAATCTCTTTTATAAACTCAGCCATGTCATAAAAAGAAACACGTTTATCACTATAATTATCCTCAATAATTCTGCTAATCGCCCCTGTTATATTTACGTAAAATGCGTTGTCTGACACTAATAAAAGCGAATCAGCCTCCGGTTCACCAAGTACATCCACTATTGAGCACCCAAATACACGTGATATGGAAAGAAGCATTTGAGCGCTAGGTCTCTTTGAGTGGCCTGACAGGATGTTTCTCACTGCATTAGGTTTCAGGCCAGACTTTCGTTCAAGTTCAGCAACGCCTAATCCTTTATCCTGCATATACTGCCTAATATTGTCTTGTAAAAAGCTCATTGAAGATACCCTTATTATCTGTATGCCTGCTACATACAACCAATTACTATTGGGAGTAGACGACTAGAGCCTCATAAAACTGATTACAGTATCTACTCGGTCCCGACAGCCAGTGGATAACCACTGGCTTCGTTAGAAGTTCTCTACAATCCCTTAACTATTCAGGATGTCTTTGAATTCCTTACCTGGGCGGAAAACAGGGGACTTAGAGGCCGGTATATTAATTGGGGTTCCGGTCCTTGGGTTTCTGCCTGTACGAGCAGCACGTGACGTCGCTTTGAATGTTCCGAAGCCTACGAGGCGAACTTCGTTTCCTTTTTTAAGCTCTTGTTGAATGCAGCTGACGATGCATTCAAGGGCTTTTGTGGAATCTGCCTTGCTGAGATTAGTATCTGATGCAATAGTCTCTACGAGATCTGTCTTATTCATGAGTTTAACCCTTTTCTTGTGTTATAATACTTTAATAGATTGAACAATCCTGACGTTAAAAGCCAGCAAATTATTGAAAACAAGCCACAATAAAATAGTTTATAGCTTTTATGTAACAGGGTAGGACGTTGTCATAGACGGCCACATTTCCTGGGCGCATAATTTATCTTATGGAAAGTGCTTATGGATTTTAATAGATGCGGTAATGCTTAGACTACAGCATATCATAAGATGTTATGGAAAATACAATCTCTCTTTTGCCGAGATTTTTGCTTATGCCTGAAACGACCCAAAACACAGCTTCCTTATCACTGGGCCAAATACTAGCTTTCAATATCAGAGAAAAATCGGCAATGGCCCTTGCCGGATTTTTTTGCCGCATACATTGCTGCATCACTGTTAGCAATCAATATTTCAGAAGTTATACCATCTCCCGGATAACAAGAAATACCTATGCTGACGCCAAAAGGGACACGCTGCTCATGGTGCAGATAGTGATTGCCAATATTATCCAGAATTCGATTCGCAACCTTTGACATATCTTTTTTACCTCCAGGTGCATTTAGAATAATTGCAAATTCATCTCCACCTAGACGCGCAACAAAATCCTGAGCGCGAACACACTTTTTCAAAACTTGGCTTACATAA
Organism: Alphaproteobacteria bacterium; assembly: GCA_041738135.1. GTDB lineage: Bacteria > Pseudomonadota > Alphaproteobacteria > JAGOMX01 > JAGOMX01 > JAGOMX01. Next base: position 8,245 of record JBGSQK010000003.1, on the reverse strand, counting down.
GTTAAAACATGGTCGCCCACATCATGGCCAAGCGTATCATTAATATTTTTAAAACCATCTAAATCGAGAAACATAATAGCAAACATTTCATCCGTTCTTACACTTCTCGAAAATGAGTTGGCCAGATTAATTGCGAAGGCAGATCTGTTGGCAAGGCCAGTTAAAGCATCATGCAGCGCCTGATGCGTTAGGCGATCTTCATCTTCTTTGCGGCCAGTCACATCCTTATGAACAGATACTTGACCTCCATCGGGCGTGAGGCTGTTTACCACCTCAATCCAACGTTTGTCACGTAAACAGATCATATAAGTTTCTGCCGATTTTTGTTGAGCATCATGCTGCTTTATCCAATTTTCTTTATTCTCTTCGGGAAGAAGCTGCTGATTCAGGATGCGACGTTCTTCTAGATAGACACCAAGCTGCAAGTTTTTCCTTAACAAGTCCTCATATGAAAATCCTATGAACCCCAGTTTTTCAACGCCAGGATATAGTCTTTGAAAGGGCTTGTTGCAAAGACTTAAACGCTGCTCTTTGTCAAACACGGCAAATCCATCGTCAATACTCTCTATGGCTGCCTCTAATTTTTGACGAACGAGTTCGAGTTTTTCAGCGTATTCTTGTTCGCGATCCCTCAATATTTTCTTTTCTAGACAGCTCTTTATTCTGGCATGTAAAATAATGGGGTTAAAAGGGGTGGGCAAATAATCTTCTGCACCCACCTCTATGCAACGAACAATACTGTCCACCTCACTTAAAGCAGAAATCATCAGTACGGGGATGCCCTTAGTTTTAGAATCCCTTTTAAGGTGTATGAGCGCTTCATAGCCGTTCATAACAGGCATCATGATATCTAATAGGATCAAATCGACCGAATGACGAGAAACCATATCTAAACCAATGGCGCCATTTTCTGCCGAAATAACATTTACTCCGTAACGAGACAACCGACGGTTTAAAATGTCTCTGTTGTATGCTGAGTCGTCGATAATAATAACTGTACAATGAGCAAACTGATCGCCATAAGACATGTTGGATTCAGGAAAAACTGAGCTGGCTTGCATAGCTTCATTTATAGGATTTTCTGAAAGAACAACATCATTCAATCTTAATTCATCAATCACCGGGATTAGGTTTTTGGCATGACTGGCTATCGTATTCAGAATATTGATATATTCAGCGCCAGCATTTGGGAATTCATCCAATAGCTCTTCTTGAATCAGGTCGCTATATCCTAAAATGGCACCGACTTTTGCTCGTAAATCATGACGAGCTTCTTTCAAATGTTCTTCCGTTATTTCATGAGCTATTATTTTGTCAGCAAGTTTATCGCGCTCTTGAATAAGCAGCTCAATAAAAAGATCACAGGCACTCAATATACTACAAATGTCATCTTCAAATCGTGGAAATTCGGCACCAATCTTATGTGCGGCGCACGCCAAAGGCTTTATTTCTTCAATAGAGTTCTCAACCTTATTGAATATTTCTTCTATTTTTAAAAGTGCTAGCTCGCCATATGAAAGCTGTTCTAAATAATCTAATTTGTTATCAGACATTAATTTACTAACCTTTGTTAGGTTGTTTATTTGTTATCATTAACTAAACACAATGCCATTTTAGCAAGCAGTCTTTCAAGGTCGATTGGCTTTGTATCATAGTCATAGCAACCAGCATTAATGGCTTTTTCCCTATCATCTGATAGCGCATGTGCCGTCAAAGCTATAACAGGAATACTGGAAGTCCCTGGGTCATTTTTTATCCTGCGAGTAGCTTCCCAACCATTGATAATAGGAAGGCTCATATCCATCAATATGAGGTCTGGTTTGGCTTCTGAGGCCATCCGAATTGCCTCTTCACCATCCATTGCCATCAAAACCTCAAAGCCTCGTTTGATCAAACGACGAGAAAGCATATCACGATTCATTTCATTATCTTCAACTAGCAATATCTTCGGCATGTTTACCACCTTTTTAATTCCAGGTTTCCCAGCAGCCATAAAATTAGAGCCTCTTGAGGGTTATGCAAAATAGTTATAGTTGTCTTACAAATTAAATAAATAATATCGTTGCGAAGGTCTAAAGTTTTTACATCATAAGTTACATAATATCACATATTGTGGCAATCTAAAATGACTAGTAATGGCAATTACTTGAAAGGATAGAAGGATCACAAGAATATTTGTATTCAATTGAAGGTCTAATTAAGTCAGCTCTGAATCCAAGGACATAACATAGTGAATTATAGTGCCAAGTGGGCCCAGTGCTAAGGAAGCTGCTGTTTGGGACGTTTTGCAATATATTGGCGTTTTATGCTATAAAGAGGGCAAAGTTGAGAAAGCTATTGAATATCTGAAACTAGCAGCAGCTCAAGGTAACACTACTGCACAAAATAATCTTTCCCTTTTTAAGAGCAATCAAGATTTGTCTGTTAAATAGGAGTTGTGTCAGGCAATAAACTTTGGAGAGTTCAGCATCTCATATAGTCCTGCATTCTATTTTGGCCATAAATAATAATGCCTATTTGGGGCATCAGGCACATTCGTGCGATTTTTCATAGTTAGTACTGTACGTACAATCCAAATTTACAACGGCTATAAATAACAATTACTAAACAACTGGTTAGCATCCAATAGGCATTGATTATGCAACCATTTAGCTTTCTCTTATTTCCGCCAGACAACTGGTCATATTTAGCAATTACCGCTGCACCCCCCCCCTTCTTTTATAACAATTATACGTACATATATGGGGTTAGGGGAGTAATGGCTCAGAAAATCCGTGCGTTTGGGTGTTGAAATTCATTAGGGTGCCTCACATCGGCAAAAACTTCGGCAATGTTACATGTTGATACTTGCTGAAGTCTATGTTAGTATTGATCTATATGACTATGAGAAATCGGCAAACATGACGTATACCATGGAACCAATGATGCCCGCTGAGGGTGAAAGAGAGCTGGAGGATATAGCTTTTGATTTGTCGACTAAGTCTCATGTCCTATCTTCTTCTATAAACCCTGTTGTTAAAAACAGTATGGCTCATTTAGTAAAATCAATGAATTGCTATTATAGCAACTTAATTGAGGGACATTATACTCACCCGAGAGATATTGATAGAGCTCTTAATCAAGATTATGAAACTGTACCGGAAAAACGTAATCTACAGCTTGAGGCCCTCGCCCACATTGAGGTTCAGCAGCTTATAGGTGCTTTGCCACAGGAGACATCCTTGGTTAGTCAGGATTTTATTTTGTGGCTGCATAAAGAATTTTGTTCCAGATTGCCAGAGGACCTGCTCATCGTTACTAACCCCGTTACAAGCAAATCTATTCTTGTAACTCCTGGGGCCCTTCGCAAATCTGATGTACAAATTGGTAGGCATATCCCGCCCACTGCCGAAGAGCTTCCAAAATATTTAAAACGATTTATCCAAGCTTATCAGCCTTCCCAATATTCAAAAGTGCGACAAATTATTGCCGTGGCGGCTTCTCACCATAGATTACTCTGGATTCACCCCTTCTATGACGGTAATGGCCGCGTCGCACGCTTGTTTTCTGATGCATTCCTCAAATCTTTGGGTATAGGTAATGATCTGTGGTCTATTTCGAGGGGGCTTGCGCGTTCGGTTAAAGATTATAAAATGCTTCTAGCTACAGCTGATAGTCCGCGCTACAATGATTTAGATGGTAGGGGAAATCTATCGCAAAGAGGGCTTACAGCTTTCTGTTCCTATTTTCTTAAAACATGCATCGATCAGGTTGAATTCATGGAGCAGTTGTTTGATCTGAAGACTTTTCTTTTGCGCCTTGAACATCTATGTGAAGAGTATCGTCTTCAGGGAAAGCTGCTGCCAGGCTCTTTTCAAATTTTGCGTGAATTATATTTTGTCGTTGAAATGGAGAGAGGGCGAATTTCCACCATATCCGGTTACAAGGAAAGACAGTCTAGGTCAATCCTAAATCTGTTGATTAAAGAAGGCCTTGTCACGTCGGATACTCCCAAAAGCAAAATTAGAATGAACTTTCCTACCAAAATTGTAGGTCAGCTTTTTCCTCAGTTATTTCCGGAATAGGGATAGATGTAATATCGGCAAAAACACCGGCACTTACTTACGGAACGAGCCGACAGAACCCTTATATATAAACGGTTTAAGTCACAAAAGAGACCGGCATGAACTAAGGGGCTGAGTCAGCAAATATTTTTCGGACCCTAATTATGTTAAATTCCATCCTTTCAGTTTCTTTGACGGTATTAATCTGTAAATCGAGTGTCTAAATAATTCTGCAAATATCTTTGTCCGCTGTAATTTGTTATAACACCTCACCAATACCCAAGTGAAGACTCGTGGAACTTTAGAGTCTTCTGTACTTCAGCACCACTTATAGAATCTTCATGAGATAAGTCTGTGATGCTCAACAATGTAGTTGGCAACGGTATCATCAAAAACTCCATTTGATATTTCTTCGCAGTATTTGTAGATATCAGTTATAACCAGCTGCAGCCTGTTTGCAACAAATGGAGAATCGGTTGATACTACCGTTATGCTCAGGTAGTTCAATATCCTATTTAGCAGATACTTGTTTCTAAACATCACACCCCCTTCATTATATTCTTTAACTGCCGGAGCATGTTCTCCGACAAGTTCTTCTACACTTATACCTAATATGTCTGTATAAGCAGTCACCACCTCCATGCTAGGTATAGTCGAATCAGCAAATATCTTCTTACGTATTCTAATAATGTTGAATGCCATTCTTTCGGTTTCTCTGGCGGCACTGATCTGTGATTTGAGCTCCTCAATAATTGCCTTAGCTTCCTTGTTAGCACTAATTTGATCTAACAAAGTGCGTAGACCAAAAGTCTGCGGTAGCCTGTATTCCCTTTTGACGCCGATTGATGGCTTATGTACTACAGAACTAGCTTCATTATTTCTAATCATGAAATCTCCTTCTACCAGTTTACGTCAACAAATGTAGTGTGTTCCCCACTTAACTATGAGAAGTCCTACCATTTCTTCTCAAATTCCTCCATAACATGGCCATCTGTGAGATTGAGATAAATGGCAGTGGTTGCGAGTCTGTCATGGCCTAATATCTTCTGAACCGCAGCAAGTGATATGCCCTTTTGCAAAGCAAGTGTCGCAAAAGTATGTCGGAGGATATGAGGGGTGACCGTATGGGTAATGCAGGCTTTGTTAGCAATCTGTTTTACAATCTTTTGCACCTGGCGCGGCCCCACAAACCAAGAGTCATGGAGAGCAAAGTAATGTTCAAACAAGGTCTGTATACGCTTGGAAAGGGGTACGGTCCGTTTTTTAGACTGAGTACCGTAAGGTCCACCTTTTCCTGAAACACGGATAGATTTTTGCTGCCATAATATATGCTGTGGGGTCAGACTGCAGAGTTCTGATACCCTTAGGCCGGTGTCCAAGAGCGTCCATATAATAAGTTTTTCTTCAACCGTTGAACAGGCATGAGAAAGACGATCCGCATCTTCAGCCCGTAAGGGTTCTCTGACATATTGGTAGGCCACTGGTTTATTTCTCCTAAAAGTTCGTCTTAGACTGCAAAACACGAGATTGGTTCGCTATCCAACTCATCTATCATAAACTTGAATAACTCCTCTATGCAAGGGTATGTTTCACATTAATGCAATCTGCTCTAAAATGATAAATCAGAAGAGTTCGCCTTTTCGGGCGGAAGGCGAATTTAAATAACTGGCCTTAAGTAGGTTGGTTATTCCACTGAACCTAATAAGGAGATCCGATATAGAACTTCTTCTGCACTATTCGCATATCGGACCTCTTCCTCCCCAACTGCATTACTGGATAATATTAAGCACGTTATCTTGAATTAAAACCCCAAAGACATACTGATCCTCTTGATTCTTTCCCGGACAGTATGGGTTGTCAACTAAAGTTTCATCATTGAATCGCCATTTACCAAAATAGGAAACATCCCTATGTTCTTCGACAGGAAGTAGGCTTATTAGCGCACCGAAATAGCTTGAAGTACTGAGAATCTCCCATATATCTGTGTAAAACTTTCTACAGAGTTTATCAAACTTCATAGGTGAAGAATGAATAAGACTGGATGGCGGTAGATGAAAATAGAGCTTTGAAATCTCCCATAGGTGAACGTCGCTAGAAACTTTACTTTCTTGCTTAAGAACTCTGTCAGATAGTCTGGGGGTAGTACTTGACAGTAGCCTTAGTCCACCAATAACGCCATATTCCTTATGTACGCAGACCAGGTACCTGGCGTTTTGCGTATCATATTTATCAATTGCATTTTCACCTAATTCTTCTGCAGATCTTGAGAAGAAATCATGCATATGCTCACGCCAATCATTCCGATTATCCGGCGTAACAAAGTGATACTCCATTAATGAACCTCCTGCTTAACTGATCTTATTTGTAAATGGATTGTAAAATCCCGATGACCAAAATAGATACTATGAAGTTCCATCAGATGGTCAGTCATAGTAATGTGCTTAGGGTGTTTTAGACTTGTAGTACTATTCAATATAAGCATCCTTTCTAATGTTAATAACACAACTACATATAAACATATAATCCATTCAAGCCCATTTGTCAAATTTTTTTAGAAATTTTGTTACCGAGATAGTAATCAAATTGAATTAGGACGACAGAGTGGCAGCTGGTAGCCATCGCGGCCACCCAATTTTCACATTAAGCCATTACATCTAGAATATGACAAGAAGTCCATCTTCACCGATTTATAAACCATATACAGACGGATTGATCTATATTTCTTCAAAGTATCTTGGCCGTAATTAACTAGATATATTTATTATGGGCACGTCAGTTACTTTTTCTGCCTCGGTTTCATTAGATACTTCTAACACTCTCAATTTCTCTATGAACGGCAAAGAGGTCTTAAATATGTTCTTATAAGTCATTAATATTCTAGCAGCAGGGTAATCTCCTGGGTATTTAACATAACACTCAAGATTTCTAAGTAGACTAACCTCACTCTGCAGCACAGTCTTTTTAATCTTTTCGGCCCTTCCCAGTGACACCCCATCTCTTATACTGTTTGCCCCAAATGAAAGATTCTCCTGGGATTCAGCATATTCTACTTCCCCTATAACTTTTGATACCCACTCGGAGGTACTTGGATCCGTCGTTCTAAACATGATTTTGGTATTAAACAGGTCAAGCATTGCTTTAGAAACAAGGTCTCCATAGACCTCTGCTAGCTGAGGAAAACTCTGAAGCCCTACTAATATACACCCTCCATACTTGCGAAATTCTGCAAGCGCTGTTTTTAACGAAGGCACATTATTAAGGCTTGGCAACTCATCAACGACGAGCCAAAGACGTCTTGTATTATCTGGTTCGAGCGCCATGAGACTATTCACAGCTGTATTTACCCAAGCGCTCATTAGAGGCCTCAGAAGCTGTCTTTGGGTTGTTGTAGATGTAATAAATAACCATTGGTCCTTAGGATCTGTTTTGAGCCATTTACGAATGGAAAAACCTTCTTTAGAGTCATTATTTAGATACTCAAAACAGGCAATCTGAGCAACCAGGTTCGATCTGACTGAAATCGTTGTTTTTCCCCCTTCTTTATCAGTAAAGGTAGCAGCAGCCGTGCCTTCAAAGAAATCGTGATAAGTTCTTATGTTAGAGCATGCTAGAAGGTGGTAGAGCTCGTTCATGTCTCTGTTTTCTTTAGTCATGTCGATTGCAGTCGTGAGAATTTTTCTGCTAGCAATTTCCCAAAAGGGATCATGGCCCTTTCCTTTATGAGGTATAAACGCTTCAGCGAAGTTTTCTAATTCCTCGGCCGTTAAGCACTCCTCCCACAAATCCCATTTTTGGCTACGCTCATCTAAAGGATTTAAAATAAGATCCCGGCCTTCTCTGTAATACCGAGAGATAAGATCGCCGGTTGTATCTATGACGATGGAGCTATCTCCCCTTTTTCTTATCTGGGGCAACAATGTGTGAAAACAGTTGGTCTTTCCTGAACCTGTAGTTCCGGTTATTAAGGTGTGGGACGTCTCAGAGTTTTTTACCAAGGGCAATGCATCCAATTTTATATCCGAGGCTAGTCCTTGATGAAACAATGTGTTAGCAAGTTCTCTTGGTAATCCCCCCATTTTTAATGGGTTTATAAAGTAGAAAGTTCTTTAGCTGCCCCATGCAGCTTTTGTTTTGGTGTAATTCCACCTAACCCCATATTAGGTCTTTCGTTGTTATAATGCCATAGCCAATTTGTGGCTTTG
>JBGSQK010000082.1:0-1591 GCA_041738135.1 Alphaproteobacteria bacterium | reverse complement strand
AGGCGTGTATAATTATGTATGTACAAGGCGCGTACATTTTTCAAAAATTCATAGACGTGGCACCGAAGGTTTCGATCTTCACAAATTAAAGAGGCATAACTTATTTTGAGAGTAATGCCTCATGGCCATTTTTTCGTGCAGCATGGGTTTCATATCTAGAAGCGAAGGAAGATCCTCCGTTGGCTTTGGTGCTTACATTAGTGGCTCCATGGGACATGATCAACGGACGGGTGTTTCGTATGACTACTCCAACAAAAAAGAAGTTATTTCTGCGCGCATTTTGGCGCCGCAAGGTGCTCCTGCTTGGGCGCTTAATTCGCATACTTTGTGGAATAACGTTGAGCGGTATGAAGACCATTGGGCTGCGATGCGCTTTCGTGGGGACTCGCGCGATGAGGAAAAAAATAAGCGCAGTCTGGACGCTCGTGAGAAATTTTTATCGTCTACGCAGACAGCTCAAACTATCATGTGTGCATTGCCTTTGGAGTTTACTAAAGAACAGGCGGAGGCATGTGTTGAGGAGTTTCTAGAGGGACGGTTTGTGTCTCGTGGATTGGTGACGGCTTACGCCATTCATTGGGATAAAGATAACCCGCATTTTCATGCTCAGATCTGTCGTCGAGCTATTGTGGATGGGGAATTTTCTCCTCGGAAAGACCAAGTCATCGTTACCAAGCCAGAGCTGAAGCGGACTCGCAAATCATGGGAGATTGTTGCTAATAAGCACCTGGAACTGGCTGGTCACGAAGTTCGTATAGATTGCAGGTCTAAAGAAGATCAGGGAACGTTGTTTTTGGCTACCCATCATGAAGGCTGGAATGCGCAGATGCTAGCTTCGCGTGGTGAATACTCACGGATAGTTACGGACAATGAGGATATCCGGCAACAAAACATCCAGATCATGTGCGAGCGGCCTGAGGCTTTGATTCATGAGGTGGCTTTGAAGCGAACCACTTTTACCCGTAAGCATATTGAAGATGAAATCATTCGTCGGGTGGGCGGCGATGAGAGACTTTATGCTATTTTGAAAGCCAAGGTGGAAAGCCTTGAGGTTTCTTCTGAGCACATTCTAAAACTTACCAGTTCCGATATCGTTTATGAAGGTTATGCCTCGGAAGTGCAGGGACTTGCGGCAAAACTTACGGACAAATTATTGTCCGATCGGAATGTTTCTCATGAAGTTGGGCAGAATCTGAACCGGCAAACAATCTATACATCCACCCTATATAAACAGCATGAGGAGGCCTTACTGAAGATGACCAATAGCCTGAATCAAAGAGCAACAAAGGTGATACCTGCTGACAAAATTGATGCCGGCATCGCGAATTTACAAGGATGGATATCGAGAGAAAAATTCACGGAATTTAGGTTTTCTGATGAGCAAACCAAGGCTATCCATCAATTGTGTTCTGGCAGAGACATACGGGTGTTAAATGGTAAGGCGGGCACAGGTAAAACCACATTACTCAAGGCTGTGGCCCAGATTTATGCCAACGAGGGTTATAACGTCATCGGCACTACGTTCCAGGGTAAAGCTGTTGAAATCATGGAACAGGAAATTGGTATTCCTTGCCGGACTATGGATAGCTAT
>JBGSQK010000050.1:0-7740 GCA_041738135.1 Alphaproteobacteria bacterium | reverse complement strand
ACATGCGTTAGAAAATATTCATACGACGAAAGATTTAAGCCAATTGCTGCCGTTCAACTTCAAACCCGCCCTGAATAAGGCATCCGCTGCTCTAGCAAGCTAATTGTATACCGCAGGGGTGGGGTTGTTTATACGCTCACGATATTTTAATAGGTTGTTAACCTCTCTAATATATAATAAAACTATGTTTCAGATAGTTATTACTTAGATTAAATTAGAGGCTAAAAATACTTATCAGTAAATAGATGAGTGCTTTTTTTTACTTTTTAAGTAAATATTCCATGTGATAGGGGGAATTAATGGAAAATAATCAGATAATTTTTAAAGTTGAAGATGGTGGTGGCTGGATAATGCTCAACAGACCTAAGGCGATGAACGCGCTCAGTTTTCTCTTAATGGACCCTCTCTCTTCAATTCTGCAAGAATGGAAAGCAAATCCTGAGATTAAATATCTGGTTATCAGAGGTGAGGGTGGAATTTTTTCTGGCGGTGGTGACCTAACCGATGTTTTCGATAGAATGGGAACTGGTATCGAAAATACATCGGAAGGGGTTAACCTTATTTACCAAGTATCGTCCGCGGTGCTTAATTTTTCCAAACCCTATGTAGCCGTAATAGATGGAATTGCCATAGGGGGTGGTATGGGTATTAGTATTCCTGGGTCGCATCGTATTGTTACGGAAAATTCGAAGTTAAGCATGCCTGAAGCTGGAATTGGTGCTTTTCCCGATATGGGATCTGCCTTTTTTTTAAATAAATGTCCAGGAAAAATTGGTTTATACCTGGGGCTTACTGGAAAAAGTATTGGACCTCAAGACGCAATTTTCACGGGGCTAGGGACGCACTATGTTCCATCCGAAGAAATAGAAAAGCTATTGGCTGATATTAGAAAAGATAAAGGCGAAAATCTTGATGAAATATTTAAGAGATATAATAGACCTTTCGAAGGGAAAGCTCCCATAGAAGTTTATCAAGATATTATTGATAATTGTTTTAACCAGCCAAGCATTGAAAATATATTCCAAGCCCTTGCTCAAAATAACAGTGATTTTGCAGCTCAAACCCTTTCGAGACTAAAAGTTCTCTCTCCATTAAGTCTGCGCACAACTTTTGACCTTTTTAAGGCAGCAGAACATATGACTATGGAGGAAGTCATAGAAGATAATAGAAATAGATATTTTAAATGGCTCACCACTCCAGAAAGTATATCAGAACTGAAAGAAGGAATTAGAGCTTATATTATTGAGAAGGATAAAAACCCAAAATGGTTAAGTCCACCAATTGAATATTGATAGGGCTGTCCAATGTTTAAAACAAATATAAAACAATTTTATTAATGTGGAATAGTTTTAATTATAGCTCTATAAATTTGCTGCCTTCCCATTAACATGTCTATAAAGGGCTGGATGAAGTTTTTGCCTAATTTTTTGGATTTGAAGTAGGGATCATTTAAAACCCTTTCGTTATCTCCCGGAACCGCCTGATTGCGGAACTATGGCGACAATTAAGCCCATTTTTTGTCAATGTACTAGTTCACATACAAGTAGGACTGGAAGATGCTCGGCAAAAGAGTTCGTACAGATTCGTCAAACTCTTTAATTGCAGATAAGCCCAACTTGAGCCAGGATGCATTTTCTAAAGTATTTCCGCAAAATCGCAAGGGTACTAGGTGTTTGAGCCGCCAATGCCGATAGTTGAGCGAAAATGTTTTGCACATATTCTTCTTGTTGGGGCTGGTTAGTAGACCAAATGTTTTCAAACACCTCAAATTCATGCGGTTTCGGAACAAATGCAATATGCACTACCCATACCACTGCATCCAATTAAGCCCACAACTAACGTATTCATAGCCATAACCACATCATTCCTTCATCATCACACCATCAACTTTAGAAAGGAGAATGAATGAAGTCTTGGTTTAAGAAGGTAGCGACAGATCTGCTCCAACGATCTGAAACGAAGCAAAGTCGGGTGTCGTCTTTGATTGCTTATAACTCACTAGGCAAGCCTGTGTGGACGCCCAAGCGGTATGACAAGTTAGCTGAGGAGGGGTTTGCTAAGAACGTGATTGTCTATCGTGCTGTGAATCTGATTGCCGCTGGTGCTGCTTGTGTGCCATGGCGCCTTTATAAAGGGGATGAGGAGATCTATGAGCATCCGCTGTTGGATTTACTCCATCACCCCAATCCATCCCAGGGCGGGGCGGCGTTTATCGAGTCCGTGCTGGCTTTTAAGCTGCTATCTGGAAATAGTTACATTGAGGCCGTGAACTGCGCCATGGGTTATCCCATAGAGCTCTATCCTCTGCGTCCCGATCGTATTAAGATAATCCCGGGATCAGCAGGCGTGCCGCAGGGTTATGAGTACAGCGTGAACTCACGATCCAGGGTTATACCGGTAAATGGCGTTAACGGTCAATCTCATATCCTGCATCTGAAGAACTTCCACCCCTTGAATGATTGGTATGGCATGAGCCCAATTGAAACGGCGTCAGGAGCCATTGACCAGCATAATGCTGTCTCAAGCCATAATCTGGCTCTGCTACAAAATGGTGGCCGGCCCAGCGGAGCATTGAAGATCAGCTCGGAGCTGAATATGTCGGAAGAACAGCGACGAAGCCTGAGAGACGATGTGCGTTCCGTATACGAAGGCGCATTAAACGCCGGTCGCATGATGGTGTTGGAGGGAGACTTCCAGTGGCAGGAAATGGGACTTTCACCCAAAGACTTGGACTTCATTGCGGGCAAGAATCTATCGGCCCGTGAAATAGCCCAAGCCTACGGCGTACCACCCATGTTGGTGGGTGTGCCAGGGGATGCAACTTTTGCCAACTATCGCGAAGCACGCTATCACCTTTGGGAGGATACCATTATTCCACTGCTGGACCACTTATGCGACGAGTTCAACCACTGGTTGATCCCCAAGTTTGAAGAGAACGATCTTTGCCTGCAGTTTGACATAGAGTCCATACCCGCCTTGGCTCCTCGCCGCGAAAAGACCTGGAAACAAATCTCGGAAGTATCCTTCCTCACCATCAACGAAAAACGACGGGCGTTAGGGTATGAACCGATCAAAAATGGCGACCGCTTAGAACAAACCAAAGGAGCTCAAAATGGAGACTAAGTCCAACCAACAAGTCACTTTGAATATAAAGTCACTGGATGATAAGGGCTATTTTATAGGCTACGCCAGCATTTTTAATGTGGTGGATAATCACAATGACTTAGTAGCCCCTGGTGCTTTCGCAGCTTCACTAGACAAATGGGAAAGACAAGGAAAATACCCAAAAATGCTCTGGCAACACAACCAAAAAGAACCCATAGGTGCATGGTATTTCATGGAGGAAGACAGCAAGGGCCTCTACGTGGAAGGGCAACTGCTCATGGATATCCAACAAGCCCGAGAAGCCTACAGCTTAATGAGGGCAGGGGCCGTGGATGGCCTTTCCATAGGGTATAAGGTGATAAAAGCAGACCGGGAAGGTAAGTCCCAGGTGCGCATCATCAAGGAGGTAGATCTGATCGAGATATCCATAGTGACATTCGCTGCCAATACCCATGCGAAAATTACACGGGTGAAGGAGGTAGGTAATCTTTAATCTGTTGCTACAGAAATAAAGTATCTGACATGTCCGTCATCCAGAGTGCAGCTCCGCGTAGCGGAGTAAGCGTGGGATCCAGCAAATGAGTGTAGCGCAGCGACTTCCGTATAGCTATATGGAGCCGCTAACGCGGCGCTCATTCGCTGGATCCCACGCTTCCTCGGCTTCGCCGAGGTGCGCTCTGGATGACGGGAGCGTCTACAGTTTTATTTCCTGCATAATATTTGTGCGGCCGTACCGCTCCACATACTTTTCCATTTCTACATAAAAAATTAACTAATCCTTATCCATTTTTATTTAAAATAAAAGTATAGAGGAGTGCGATTGATTATGAGAAATATTTATAGAATAGCTTTATTTGCCGGATTAATCTCCGTGTCAAATCTCACAGCAACCCAACCCATGGAGGGCTTTGATCTTGGTGGAACTCGCCCTAAAACCAGCGCGTTACCTACTGACGGCTCACAAAGTCAATTCGAGATACAAAATCGTAATGCCAACAATATTCGGTTAAAGCAATTGGAATCGTTATTGTTACTAGAAAAAAGGTCCGCCAAAGGTTTCTCAAACGGAGAAGGTATAACTGAGGTGCTTGAGGCAATGACGGGGACTAATGTGATAAAAAACAAGCTAGCTGAGACCACTAAGAATTTTGCAAAAAGTCAGGAAGCGCAAAGATACAACAAGCTCATCGTAGACAAACTCGAGCAACGGCATGACATATATAAAGATATTTATTCACGTTTCGGAGAAAAGCCACGAGCTCTGCCGGCTTTTTCTTATGAGGATCAGTTGAATAGTAACTTAAGCACATTGCAACAAATTCAAGACAGTTACATCAAAACCTTGCGTACAGATACAAAGATCAATCAGAAGGACGTGGACAAGCTAGATTCCTATTTTAAATCCACAAATTGGTCGTTAGAAAACCAGTTGACGAATTTATTGCTTGCGATTCAATAATAACAAATTCTTACCCCAAGCCTTGAAGAGCCTCGGGCGCGATCTTGCTTCCCAGTGCAACTAATGCATGTACTGATGCTCGCAGCATCTCAAAATCATTAGTTAATTCAAACATTGTACTCTTTTTTTGAAGGTAATCAGTTATGAGAGATACATCACCAAGTAATTCTAAGATAACCATCGACTCCAAATGGATAGCTCCCTCGTTATATAAATCGACTGCCTCTTTTCCGATTTCAAACCGAATTACATTTTTATAGTGAAGCATCTTCTTATATATAGGTGCCTCAGAGAGTATAGATTTGGCTGTCTTGCTATAAAGACCGTATAGCTCTCTAGGAATCACCCCCATATTAAAGTGTGCAACAGCAAAACGTTGCCACAAAAGATCGGAACTGGCTGGATTTTGCCATGCTTTGCACACTCGGGCACAACGTCCTAAATCTTGTACTTTAAGTATGCGTTCCTCAACGCCCTCATCATTTATCTGAGTTTTGGAGAAGATCAATCTCTTCACATCATCGGGAAGGTCGTTAAAGCCAGTAGAGGCGTTCAAATTCCTTATATGACAGGCATACGCCAGTGCAAAAAAAGTCACTAGTTTGAAATAACGATACATAATCTAACCTCAATTGAGAGTTTTACATTAACCTTAACATACATATGGGACTGACTTACCCGCAATGCCAGTATTTTTTCACATAAACCACAAAATTATTTGCCCGCACACCTGTTTTACGTCATAAATAACAGTAAGCACAATCGTTTTCGGATAGGTCACATGTCATTAAAAGCCGCTCACAGTCAATTCCATAACACTCATATACCCTTTGTGGATCTGGAATCCCAGAAGAACAGGCTCAAACAAAGTCTCATGTCATCCTTAGAGCGTGTTCTTGATCATGGTCACTACATCATGGGCCCAGAAATTGAAAAACTAGAATCACAGCTCACTAAGCTCACAGGAGCCAAATATGCATTAACGTGCTCCAGCGGCACCGATGCAATCATGCTGGGTCTGCTTGCTAAAGGCGTCAAACGCGCCGATGCAGTCTTCGTACCCGCCTTCAGTTATTACGCCACAGCGGAAGCGGTTGCTTTGCTAGGGGCCAACCCAATATTTGTGGATGTGTGCCCCGAGACCTTCAACATAGATCCCGTAAGCCTACGCGAGGCTATTCTCAAAATCAAAAGTACAGACCTCAAGCCTGCCGGGGTTATTGCCGTGGATTTATTTGGACAACCGGCAGACTATGATCAGCTGCACGAAGTAGCATCTTCCTTTAACCTATGGGTCATGGGAGACGCATCCCAAAGCTTTGGCGCCAGCTACGGCTCAAAAGCCGTAGGCCAATTGGCTGAAATCAGCTGCACCAGCTTCTCACCCGCAAAACCCTTAGGCTGTTATGGGGAAGGGGGCGCCATATTCCTCAATGATGAAGAGCTATGGGAAAAAGTAGGTTCCTGCCGCAACCACGGTCAAGGAGCCACCCCTGACGATGGAATCCGACTCGGTTTCAACGGCCACATGTCCTCGATCCAAGCCGCTATCCTACTGGAAAAACTAACCCTCTTTGAAGAAGAAATGTCCAAAAGGCGTAAGGTTGCCGATCGCTATACCCAAGGCTTACAAGATGTAATCAAAACCCCGGTTATCTCAGAGAACCTAGTTTCCTCATGGTCGCAATACACCATTCGGGTCAATAACAGAGACGAAGTGTGTGAAGAACTAAAAGCAAAAGGCATCCCCACAAGAATCTATTACCCAAAACCCCTCAATGAACAACCCGCGTACCGACGATATCCGGTAGCACCTAATGGCGCGAATGTGGCGAAACAACTATCCCTAGATGTGCTGAGCCTACCCATTCATGCATATTTGGATGAGGAGACTCAGGATTATATTATTGAAAATGTTAGGGATGTGGTGGGGAAGATAACTTAAGCTAAAACCTATCCCGTGTCTTCCCGGCCTTGAGCCGGGATCCAGCGCAATAAGTGGAGCGTGAGCGACTCATTACCTTATGCAAGCCGCTTCGCAGCACATTATTTCGCTGGATCCCGGCTCAAGGCCGTTAAGACACGGGGCTTTTCACCATGAGTCTTTTTCTGAAAACGATATATAAGATTGTCCAATCTGAGAGTAATCGGCCCGCCAGCAGAAGCTCATAAAGCAAAAGCTGGCGGAAGCGGTGAGATTCGAACTCACGAAAGGTCTACCTTTGCCGGTTTTCAAGACAGGCAAAATGATTTGTGGGTAACGATCAATAACTAAATATATCAATGATACCAACGGTTCTAGCGTTTCTCTTTGTTGCTACTTATGCTGGTTTATTGCCATTATTTATCTTCAAATGTCCCATGAGTGTCCCATGAGAATCCCATGAAACCCACGGTACTTTATATAGTTTGCCATCGTTTTTCTCCGGAGGGTTGGGCATGGTGCTGATAGCATGGGGAAGATATCGTGCGCGCCTGAATTGGTATTGAATAAGCCCCATTTATAAATTGAAAGGAGAGGGGCACGAGTTTTTTTAGAGAAATGGCTCTAGCTTATTAACTGACAAAACTGACAAAAGTTTTGGTTAGGGGGCTGTCAGTTTGTCAGTTCTTTTTTTTAGCAAATCCTGAAATTATTTTAAGAAAAAGGGGTAGGGGGGCGAACTGACAAAACTGACAAAAGCTTTGATTTAGGGGTTTGTCAGTTTTGTCAGTTCGTTGTAGGGGCATTTATTTTGATTTTTTATGGATAACCCCTTGAAAAATGAACTGACAAACTGACGGTTAGCTTTCGGTTCTTTCTCTTGTCAGTTTTATCAGTTCTGGCCGGGACAGAACATATCGGAAATTACATGTATGTCGGAACAGTGTCTCAAAGAATTATGATCATTGAATCTGCTGTTTTTACACTTTTTAAATCGCAATAGAATCTTCTGAGCGTCTTCGACGCACATTGTTATCCAATTGACTCTGCCTCATTCGTCAATAGTTTGAGTCTCTCGAATGCAATTTGTCAGATATCATTTAGGGGGCTTGTCAGCCGGAAACATCTTCTGCTTTCAACTATCACTCAGGCGCCGTTTTGGCTGCTTTGGATGCGACGTGAGGAGCACGGGGGTGGTTGTAAAACTATAATCCATATTCAGCCTAACAGGGTGCGCACTTATGTGGATTTG
>JBGSQK010000033.1:0-15214 GCA_041738135.1 Alphaproteobacteria bacterium | reverse complement strand
TTTCACGACACACCAGGTTTGTAACAAACAGTCTTGGCCTCATAACATCCTCCGAATGAGTTGAAAATACGGAGGACAGTCTGGACTATTTTAAAAGCTAAAAAAAGATGGGGTTAAATTGACGCTTACCAAGGAACGCGTTATTATATATCAGGCCTGGACTCCTCCCATCATAAAGGAGGAGTCTTTTTTCACGCTACCTGTAAGTTTAAGCTGGTGCATTGAAAAGTAAGGAGTTGTGTCAAATTCATGTCTTTCTGACACATGGGTTGGTTTTGGCCTAATTTTAGTGGACTTTTAAAGAACCTACTTTTTCGATATTCCGCAACTGCCTGATATTTGCATCAATCTTATAATTTAATATGATAAATCATTGAATATGGCTAAAATCAACATTATATATAATGTGTTAGGAATGGAAAGCTATATAAGACGTCTTTAGTCAATATAGTTTATTAAATGGATATGGGTAATGATATGTTTAAAACTGTTAAGTGGTCGAGTAAGCTTTTCATAAAATTAATTCTGTTAGCATGTTTTTTGGTTTGGATTTTCCACACCAAAAATGAAGGATATACTGATAGTTCACAATTACTCAGTAATTCACCATTAAGCATTAAAGCAAAAGATATAGCATATTTACGAAACATTAGAAAATTTGATTCGTATACATTTGGAGAAATTCAGCGTCTTGGGCAAAAGATATTACGAGATTTAGGAGTCAATGGATTTGGCGCAAGCTTAGTAGTTATAGACGATAGCTTACTTTTGAAAGATGGGACCAAGTTGGATAAATCGATTAACACTTTTCCAGATGAAAACATCGACCATACAGAAACTCCAAAGAAGAGCTTTTTAGGATACCTTTTTGACCCATTAGTTCCTAAACTTACTCACGGTATGGCGGTTTCATCAACAGCTGCATCGTTTCATAAAGACTCAGTTTCGCTAGCCCCTGGGGCACACGTCATGCAAATTGGTTGGGGATATTGTGACCAGGAAAAACAAGAAATTATGTATAATGAAAATTATGAGATAAGAAGAATCAATGAACAAGTTAACTTTTTATCTAGTGAGCTTGAGAAATTTAACAATATAGAAAACAGCCTAAGTGGCGTCCAAAAAAAGGATATTGAAAGTGAGCTAGAAAAAGAAAGGATTAAATTGCGAGAATTGCGAGATAAGATACGCCTAAAGAATAACAAATATAACTTTGAACTTTTTAGAGTCCCAATCAGCCATTCCGTGTTGGATGAGATGGAGATGAAATTTACCGCTATAAAGGCAACAAATGTTGCCATGCCGCGAGTCATCAATATTTCGTTAGGATTTCCATTAAATTATGCTGATCATGAGCTTAATGAAAGACTGGCTAATTTCCTCGAAAAATACGATCTTTTGATAATCATGGCAGCCGGTAATGATTCGAAACCTATACTATTGGATAGTTTATTTCCTGGCGATAATGGTGTAAGTTTCGATAGTTCAGAAAAATGGTATGATAGTAGTGTTGTTTTATGTTCTATCGATAGAATAAAAAATAGGATTTTGTTTGTAGGCGCCCATGACAATATTTATAATATGCCGGCTTGTTATTCCAATTTTGCTGGAAATGCAGAAGCCAACACGATGTTTGCAAACGGAAACCTTAATATTATTATGAAAACGGGGGAATGGGGCACTTTTAAGCCGAGCGGACAATCTGGCACCTCTCTTGCGGCGCCTCATGTCGCAGCTATGGCAGTAGTATTGGGTAAATACTTTCCAAATTTCACCATGATTGAAATCAAAAAGATTATCCTCGACTCTACTTATCATTCGATCTGTCACGATGAGAAACAGATTGGACAAGGTGCGCTGGACCCCCTACAAGCATGGATATACGCTGTAGAATATGAGGCCTCAAAGAAAGAGCAGGCATAAAGCACTTTGCAAAGCTGACCACATATTTCTAAAGCTCAAAACACGGAAATTCTTGAAGGACGATAGGATTTGAGGTTTATTCCTTCCATAAAGGATGTTAACAAAAATTGATTTTAAGACAACAAGCGGCAATAGTAATCGTCGATAGACGTCTGATCAGCTCTTGAGTGCCATAATCATGTCTTACGGGGGCATGGGGTTGCGTATTAGCCAAGTCATCTGGGTTAGACTACCTCGTCAAACCTACACATCGGAGAATTTTCAGACATGATTCAAGAGTAACGCTTGTTTTTCCCTGTTCAAAGCTATTAACCGTTGGCCCGCTCACGCCTGCTAAAACGGCCAATTGTTTTTGAGTAAGTTTTTGTTGCTTTCTGCGCCTTACGGCTTCTTCAACAAGCTCTGTCCAATTAAGTTGAATGTTCCGTTCCATCTTTTCTCCATCATTTCGATTAATTTATCTTTCAGCAGGGACTGCTTAACAGGGCTTGAAGATATGGCATCATAGGCTGCTTCCTTATTTTTCAATAACTGCTCGAACACCATTTGAGTTGCGCCTTTTGGAAGTTGAAACTCTTCTGCCAGCTTGATGATATTACTTGGTTTCAGGTCCCCAATACGCATATTGTGAGCCCCACCAATGGCTAGTGCCATAGTCTTGTAATCGTAAATAGTCGCAGCTACTTGGTCGTATGATGGCGTCAATCGCAGACTATCATCCGTATGTAGCATGGCGAAGTTCTTTAAATGCATATCCGTATTACCAAGCAAAATGCCCGCTAGAATGCGGGCATACAGTTTGTATATTTCGAGTGGCAGGCAGCCCTTGGTGTCCCTGATAAAGTCGGCCATCTCTTTATGAGACCCATCATATTTGGCTTTTGAGGGGCGACCAAGGAGTTGTGCAAATTCCTCAAAATGTATACGTTTATTACCAGGTGCGCGATCAAATCGTTTTATGATTAGTGCTTGCCCATCGATACCATGGACCTCTCCGAGCCGCAAATCCACCACATCATCATCTGGAAGCAAGGCTCTAAAGGCGATTGTAGTAAGATACTCATTCATGACCAAGTCATCGTGATGAAGAGACTGGAATTTGGCAATATGAGTGCTTAATTCTCCATTTTTTGTAGGGTGTAGTTCACCATTACGTTCGACCAATGTGAGCTTTGGTTGAATGCCGGAAAGCGAGGATCTGCTGGTGAGCATAGCCAGTTCTTTGGGATCATTCATGTCAATCAGCGCTTCACTCAATGCAAACTGCTCGGGATCAATGACGGAAACGGCGCCTGCACAATCCTGGCCGAAGGCAACTAAAAGCTCGAAACGAGAAGCTTGTCGTTTGCCAATTAATCTTGTTTGCGCAATCTCTAACCAGCCCTCTGCCACAAGATTATCAAAAAATGGATGCAGGCCAGATTGGGTTATATATGGCTCGACACGTATTGGTAATGTATGGGCTATAGGAGGAAGGCCCGAGCTCAAATAAGTGCTGTCATAGGCAAAAGAAGATCTCTCACCTGGTTCTTCACGCAGGTAGCCCGCAAACTGGTCCTGGTAATAGACCTTTGCCCATATTAGATTAGCCATGGTAAAATATGTTTTACTTGTTTCCTATATATTCTATTATAGTTAAACATATTTTATTTTCAAGGATAAAGATGATATCTGGTAAATTATGTTTGAATCAGTGGTGTTTCCTGATTTGCTTAATGCGCTAATTATCTCAAATTCATGTCTATGCGGGATTCTAGGCTAATTTCCGATTGAAAAACAGTGGGTGGGCGAAGACGGTCTTTTCGTCGCTTTTTGGACAACCCGTATATGCCTGAATTAGGTAATTTCCGTTACCAGGTTAATAAGCCAGCCCCAACAGAAGAAGATGTTAAGAGCTTCTTCGCTCATCTGTTGGCTTTAACTGCTCAAAAGCCTGGTACCCTTGTGGCTTTGCGGAAGTACCTCGGAAAATGGGCGTGTTGGCTGAAATCTGGAATATCGACATTAACAGAGTTTGGGGTATGGGGAGCAGTGGAACCGTAAAAGCACTTAAGCCCGTCCTATGTCTAATCTCAGAATACTATCGGTTCACTTTTTTACATGCCCAGACTCAGAAAAAGCACGACGATCTTGCACAAACGACCGTTTGCGCAACAATGATGGCTCTCTGGCTACTAGAGGTGACGCGCATAGCAAAAAACAGTTGTAGGGGTGGCCCCACATATGCAACAGGTTTTTGCAACGGAACTGATTGATTTATGTGTGTTACCAACAAAAAAACAAGACCATGGGAAGTCAAATGCGGTTACAAATATGTGACTTAAGTGCCTTCACTGTTCCACTGCCCCCGATACCCCGATACCCCGATGGCCCGGTGGCGCGACAGGTCGTCGTTGGAGTCGGCGATCCGTAAAGCTGTTGTGCTGGAACAGCAGCGCGATCTCGACATCGACGCGGCCTTTGGCATCGAACAACTCGTGACGATCGGCTGGATCGATCTCGACCGCTAAATCAAATCCCGGCCCCGCTCTTCTGGTGATCTCGAACCTTCGCGATCTCCTGGCGCGCTGGCTGCAATCGGACGCGGCCTTCGGCGGCGGCGAGGATGACGCTGACGACCCGGCGGTGCCTGTGGTCTATTCCGACAATCTTCCGGAGCGTTTGATGCAGGGGTTCGAGTCGCTTGCGGTGGTCGCCTCGGAATCGATGCAGCATCAAAGCGTTGCGGAGATCTATCGGGCTTTTGCGAACCTGTTTCATCGGCTCCCACCGCCGCTTCGGCGGCAGGCGGACGATCTCCTGCTGCGCTCGCTCTCAGGGCTCGGCGACCATATCCTGACAAACGATCTCGAAGCGGCCCTGTCGGCGCTTATTGACGCATTGGCCGGCTCAGCTCGCGGTCAACCCTTACAGAGTTTAGCGGCGACCGCATTCTGCCGAGCGACTGAGGAGGCCGAACGCTGCGAGAGTAACCGATCAGGTCTCACGCTGAATAGTGTGGCCTTTTACCGTGATGCCGATTGTTGGACTTCCGCCCGCAGCGCGGATATGTCCGCGCGCAGCGCCGCGATCTCGCTGGCACCGCCGACGTCACCGTCCGGTGCTGCGGCCTCTTGGCCGATGAAGAGGGCGGCAAAGCTGGCAGTGATATAGCCAAAGACACCGAGCCCGTACATCGACAAAAGCAGCGCGAGCACCCGGCCCTCCGGCGTCAAAGGCCAATAACCCGACCCGATCGTCGATACCAGCATCGCCGTCCACCAAAGCGCATCAGCGTATCCTGTGAAGCCGCCATTAACTTCGGTTGACGGCTCGAAAGCCAGCATACCGCCCGCACCCAGCAGAATGACCAGAACCGTCGTGGCCAGAACGTAGCCAAGGCCCCGGCGGCCGAAGCTTTTCCTCAGCGCTCTGACGCCGCGATTGGCGGCGCTGACGATCTTGATAAGGCGCAGGCCGCGGGCCAGACGCAGCATGCGCAGCGCGCGCAGGAACCGGAATGCGGGCGCGATGAGAGCGATGATCGTGATCGGATTGCGCCGCAGGAATTGGACCTTGCGTGGAGCGAGGGCGAAGCGCAGCAAAAATTCGAGGATGAATATGATCCAGATAATGGTGCCGAGCAGTTCGAACACGCCTGAGGTCGTCCAGATCAGTTCGATGATGACGAGGCTCAGCCAGACAAACGAAAGCACCACCATAGGTAGTTCAAGCCAGTCTTCGAGCTGTGTCAGGACCTGCCAGCTTTCCTGTTCGTCTTCCGTCGCATCGCCCACCGGGTCGGGGGCCTTTGTCATAGGATTATCCTCTTTTATGTTGACGTTCAGTACAAATGTCCGATTAGGTAAACTATAAACCAGCCTTAGTAAGGCTATTTTCAATATCCGTAATCGAAGAGTTTGTTAAATCTTTGTCCAACTCACCTGATATAAGATTCAAGACTTCCTTGTGGAGACTTGGGCGTATTTGACCAAGTGTTTGTGGATCAGCAACCAATACGATTGCTTCGATCCCGCCTTTATGAACTTTATGATAAAAGTCATCGGCAATATGCTTTGCAAAAGTTGCTTCATTTAATTCGTGTGCGGAGGTTTCAATTGGTACTGGGGCTGCCCCCCGACCATCATGCACTCCGGCAGCTAATTCTCCTATCTTTTCGATTTGAACACCTAAAGAAGCTATGTTGCAGTAATATGTTGCGCCTTCGCCATCGGCGATAACAATAAAAGCGTTGCGGGGTATAGAAAAAGCCATGTCAATCATCCCTTGTCTGGCGACAATTAGAATTACCGGAAAGATGTCGCTGTCGTTCTGTTCATTTTCTACATATTTCTCTCCCTGTCAATGCAATTTTCTGACAGAAAATAAATCAGAAAATAGATCAATCCCTCCCATATTCATGAGGCTTAGAGACCCAAAGTGGCTTTTGAGTATTTTTTTGTGGATTCAAAAAGAAGTTCTTTTTAACTGCCCCGAAATTGCCTTTTATTGAAAGGAATCCAGTAATTACATCAAGAGCCTCTTGATGTTTATTTTTATAAACAATGCCGCTTAAATTATGCTAGAATTACAATTATCCTTAAGTGAAATTAAGGAAATAGGGTAAGGTAGATGTATCGTATGGAAGATATGCATCATGAATAAACTCCTGACATATTTTTATAGGATAAGGCATAGCCTTTGGTTTATCCCTTCAATTATTATTCTTTCCTCTTTCTCTATATTTTATCTTCTTAACACAACTCATCTCGAATCATCTGAGATGCTTCATTATTTTTATCAAAAACATTGGGATGGGTTTCTCGGTCAATCAGCTTATAATTTGCTTATAGTTTCAAGCAATGTCGTTGTCACAATTTTTGCTCTAAGCATATCCTTAACGATGATTGTCTTAACTCTAGTGTCTGGGCAAATAGGGTCACGTATCTTGGACCACTTTCTCGGCAATAAAGTGACGCAGGTGGTTTTAGGTTTATATCTTGGAACAATACTATTTTTAATGTTGTTGAGTGCAAGAATCGGATCCGAAACCCCTCAAGAACATATGCCATTGCTAGCTATAACATTTGGTTTTATTTTAGTCATAATCTCCCCAGCCTTGATGGTGTACTTTATCCAACACTTAGCATTATCAATTATTCCAGATAACGTTATAACAACGTTAAGTGATTCTCTTTCAAGTGCTGTGCAAAACTATTTAAAAATAGAAACGGGAAATGGGTCTTTAAGGCGTGAGAAACTTACTAAATTAGAACACGTCATATTAAGATCAAAGGCTTCAGGCTACTTATCTAATATTAAGGCAGCAAGCCTGGTTAAGTTCCTTGAAGAAAAAGATTATCTTCTCGACTTTAATCATCTTCCTGGTCGTTTTATAATTGAAGGAGCGGAAATTGGTAAAATTTATTCGAAGAAGAATAAAGTCGACCCCCAAGACTTAGAGGCAATTAATGATTTTATTGAGCTCTCAAGCCAAATGCCTGTTATCGAAGATGTGGAATTCTTTTTGCGTCAAATGGTTGAAATCGCTTTGCGAGCCTTATCCCCAGGTATAAATGATCCCTATACCGCGCATGCTTGCTTAAATTATATGTTTAAAGCACTGCAGCGTATTGCACTTAGTGATGAATTGCCCAGGGGAATTTATCTTGATGATAATAAAAAGCCAAGACTCTACCTTCCGCTTTTTACATTGGAGAATATGTATGACCTGGCGCTAAATGAAATTCAAGAGGCTTCTCTATCTCATATTAATACACAAATATATATTCTAGAATTTATAACCCTTACGCTCAGTTCACCAGTTAATGTGAGGGCGAAAAAACACTTAGTCATGCACGCAAAGGAAATCATTAAATATATAAGACAAAGAACAGACCATTTGCCACTCTTAGAGAAACTAGATTCAGCTAAAGATAGACTGAAATTACTTTCTTAACAAGCTAGGGTATAAAAAGGTCAACTGCGTTTTTATTACGTGAGCTCCAGCATTGTGGGTCAAAATATCTATTAAGGTTCCTTTCAACACGCGAAGCAAAGGATTTGATATAAAAAACTAACACCCCAAATTATTTTAATCGATAATCGTGCGTTCCTTGTTAGCACCTCATAAACTACACCTGCACTTCATGAGGCGCTAACGAATATCACATACTATTACACTACTACTTTGAGGATACATCAACTTATGTATCAACTTATTTTTACGAAATTTGAGCAGAAAAATAACATCTAGGGCTGAAAAAATACCGGCGTCCTCGTTAACTAATCAACTGCGTCGGTATCTTTAAGAGAAAGACAAGGGCTTAATCCTTAATCCTACCTTCGGATTTACAGAAACGTTTTTAATCTCAGCGCTAAAGTCATGCAAACAGCAGAAGTATAGCAAGAAGTATCACGACCAAGCCTACAATACCGCTAGGTCCATACCCCCAATTCATACTGTGCCCCCATGTTGGCAAAACACCAATTAATAAAAGGATTAGTATAATGACTAGAATTCCACCTAATGACATTTGATATTCTCCCTACTAGATCTTAAGTTTATTTTCAGTCCAGTTATATAAATATGAAGATTTATATCTATATTTCTAAGACACACTAGACATAGACGAGACTTACCTGGAAAATGCCCGAATTAAATCTGGTGTAAACAATCTTAACGAACTGATGTCTATTTGTCGTAATGAAGGGGTATTCTAGATCCTAATTCATGGCAATAAACGTTTTACATCATATTATTACTCGTTATAACCCTTCATTTCCTCTTCATGTTTGAACACGCCCGCCAAGAATGGAGAAATAATGAGCAGAAGTAAACCACTCCCAAACCCAATATAGGCAAACGTGTTAAAAGCTGAACTGTAAGTTGCAAGACTTGCTTCTGCTCCTATGATTTTTGAGTCTACTGAACTCAATTTGGCTAACGCACCTGCCAAGTAATCGCCAAACGCAATGGATATAAACCACACGCCCATAAGTGTACCTGTCATATGACGAGGTGCAAGTTTGGTTACCATCGCAAGCCCAACTGGCGCAATACAGAGCTCCCCCAAGGTATATAGAAAGTATACGAAAACTAGCCACCAAATCGACACCCGGCCGATTTCATCGGCAAATGCACAACTGAACGCCAGAACCCAAAAGCCAAGTGCAGCAGCAACTAGCCCCAGGAAAAAACTTGAATAAAGTATATGATTTCCTCTTGCCCAAATTTATCCAGACTTGAGCAACAACTGGCCCAAATAGGATGATGAACATGGGATTCATCGATTGAAACATCGAAGCTGGAAGTTCGTACCCCCAAAATACTCGATCCACATGAAATTTTGTAAAAAAAGTAACAGACGAGCCAATCTGTTCAAATAGGGCAAAGAAGCACATAGTGAAGAACATTAGAATCAGCATGGTCAAAATGTTCTTTCTTTCGCCACCAACAGCATAGATGGATAGATACAACATATATGAAATTACGCCCATGCCAACCAGCGGCAGAATGTAATCAAAATATTCATGATGATAAACAAGAACAGCGGCCAGCGGTACGGCCAAGAAAACCAAGATATAAACCTCTTGCTCCCAGGTCAGATCCACAAGAGAAAACTTCCTGAGGCCCGCTTCCTTAGGTAGTAGTCCATGACCTTCCAGGCTTGAGAGCCCCCGGATAAAGTACAACAATCCTGTTATCATACCTAAGGCCGCCAGACCAAAACCATAGCGCCACCCATAGACCTCGCCTACATACCCACAAATGATTGACGACAGAAAGCCGCCCAGATTGATGCCAACATAATACAATGTAAAGCCAGCATCTCTGCGATTATCGCCATGCTGGTATAGCTTGCCCAAAAGAGAAGTCAGGTTGGCTTTGAAAAGGCCTGTGCCAGATATAATAAACGCAAGCCCTAAGTAAAATAACATTTCACCTTCTATCACTAGGGATATATGCCCCAAGGCGATCATTATGCCGCCTAAGATAATAGCCTTTCTGTCTCCCAAGACTCTGTCTGCGATTAAACCGCCTATTATCGGAGTAGTGTATACAAGAGCCGCATAGGTTCCGTAAATGCCATAAGCTTTTTCTTGGCTGTACAAGAATTCTGAGGTGACATAGAAGACTAACAAGGCTCGAAACTCATAAAAGCTAAATCGTTCCCACATATCGGCAAAGAAGATATAGAGCAGACCGGGCGGATGATCGCGGAAACGATTGGAAAGGATGACAGGCATATGAGCCATCAAGGA
Source organism: Alphaproteobacteria bacterium (assembly GCA_041738135.1). Lineage (GTDB taxonomy): Bacteria > Pseudomonadota > Alphaproteobacteria > JAGOMX01 > JAGOMX01 > JAGOMX01. The sequence goes on along the minus strand of JBGSQK010000033.1, from coordinate 5,047 downwards.
TCTCAAGCATATGGGTTTCTATTTCAATATAGATAACATCCTCTCCTTAGACAAGTGAATTAGGGGGCATGGTCATTCAGAAGAGTATGGTATAAAACTATCCTGTATACATGTCTATTTGCAACCTAATGCTACTTCTGATCATTTTTAGTGGGTTTGCAAAAGGGATCATTTAACACCCTTTTCGCTACCCCAGAACTGCCTGATTTTAGTATTTGCAGTGTGCTCTGAATAAAAGCCAAAAATGACCCCTGCAGAAAATTAACAGGAAACAGTATTATATTGATCCAGAGTCATTTAAACACGGATGAGTCATTTAGATCTTTTTATGCCTAAGCCTAAGGGCGTTGCCAATAACTGATACTGAACTGAGAGTCATGGCGGCGCTTGCAATTATTGGGCTTAATAAAACACCAAATATAGGGTACAGACATCCGGCAGCAATAGGTATTCCAATTGTATTGTAAGCAAATGCAAAAAATAAGTTTTGGCGTATGTTTTTCATAGTCTCAATACTCAAGTTACGGGCCCTTGATATACCCCTCAGATCACCTTTTACCAAAGTGATGTTTGAGCTTTCCATGGCAATATCTGCCCCTGTTCCCATAGCAATTCCGACATCCGCCTGGGCCAAGGCTGGTGAGTCATTGATGCCATCTCCGACCATGGCAACTTTATACCCTTCTTGCTGTAGCTTCTTTACAATTTCAATTTTGCGACTGGGCATCACACTTGCCTCTACAGAGTCGATGTCTAATTTCTTAGCAACTGCTTGGGCAGTATATATATTATCTCCCGTTACCATCATTATTTTGAGACCAGTTTTTCTAAGTGCACTTAAAGCTTCAGGTGTTGATTCCTTGATAGGGTCAGCTACGCTAATAAGGCCTGCTATTTTGTTGTCTATTGCTAGATACATAACCGTTTCAGCTCTTGTGAGCAGGGTGTTGGCTTGCTCGGAAATAACTTTCAAATCAATATCCAGATCGTTCATAAGTTTTTCGTTTCCAAAAGCAACGCTTTTTTTATCGATATGCCCCTTAACTCCTTTTCCTGTTACGGCCTCAAAATCTTTAACGGCGTAAAGTTTAATAGCTTTGGATTCTGCTTTTTGCAAGATTGCCTTTGCCAGCGGATGCTCACTGCCTTTTTCAAGAGTAGCGGCAAACTTTATTATGGCTTCTTCGTCGTACTTGTCTGTCGCAATTACCTTACTAAATTTGGGGGCGCCTTCCGTTAATGTTCCTGTTTTATCAACAACAAGAATATCGATCTTTTCAAGAAGCTCTAAACTCTGAGCATCCTTAATAAGCACCCCAATGCTAGCGCCTTTTCCAACCCCTACCATAATAGACATCGGAGTTGCCAAGCCTAATGCACAAGGGCATGCAATAATTAATACAGATACAGCATTAATAACTGCAAATGCAAGCCTGGGCTCTGGTCCCCATATCCCCCAGACCACAGCTGTTAGAACAGCAATTAATATGACTATTGGAACAAAATATGAAGCAACAATGTCTGCCATTTTTTGTATTGGAGCTCTGCTGCGCTGAGCCTCCGAAACCATGAGAACAATTTTAGAAAGAACTGTTTCTGATCCTACGTGTTGAGCCTTCATAATAAAACTGGTTGTTTGATTTAAGGTCCCTCCTGTGATTTTATCTCCCACACCTTTAGAAACCGGTATAGGCTCACCTGTTAGCATAGATTCATCTATCGAGCTTCTCCCTTCAGAAATAATGCCATCAACGGGTATGGATTCTCCAGGTCGAACCCGCAATAGATCACCTACCTTAACGTCTTCTAGAGGGATATCTTTTTCAGAGCCATCTGCAAGCATTAAACGTGCTGTTTTCGGTGCAAGTTTAAGTAAGTTTTTAATTGCATTGTTGGTTTGAGAGCGTGCCTTAAGTTCTAGGACTTGCCCTAATAGAACAAGAGTAACAATAACAGCAGCAGCTTCAAAATAAACATCAACAAGTCCTGCTGAGTTTTGCATGGAGACAGGAAAAAGAAATGGTGCAAAAATAGCAAACAAGCTATAAATATAGGCAACCCCTGTTCCAATAGCAATTAGTGTAAACATGTTTAAATTCATGGTTATGATTGACTTCCAGCCCCGCTGAAAAAATGGAAAAGCACCCCATAACATTACAGGTGTTGCTAATATGAACTGTATCCAAAGATTATGTATTGGTGAGATATAGCTTGAGATAGGAATTCCAAAAAGGTGCTCTCCCATTACAAGAAACAGAATAGGAAATGATAGCGTTACGCAGATCGTGAAACGCCACAGCATGCTTTCATACTCTGAATTATCATCATCAGAAATTGCATCCTTTGGCTCCAGGGTCATGCCACATATGGGGCAATTTCCTGGGCCAACTTGCTTAACTTCGGGATGCATAGGGCAAGTGTAGGTTAGACTTAGTTTATCCTGAACTGCCATAGCTTAACCACCTAGTCTATACTTTTGTTTTTTTTGAAATGCCACATTAAACAATATGTTGAAACTCATTTATTTTCCATCTCAGAACCCTGCATCATTTTAGTTTTGTCCATACCTTTCATGCTACCCCCAGGCATTTTATCCATTCCAGGACCTTTCATCATTTTAGTTTTGTCTGCACCTTGCATCATCCCGCCAGGCATTTGCCCCATGCAAGAAGCGTTACCCATCATTTGTTGCTTCATTTTCCCCATGTTGTTATGCATATTTTGCATTTGCTCCTTCATTTTGGGATCAGCCATATTTTTCATCATGTCACCCATATCACTATGCATTTGTTGCATCATCCCCATCATTCCATTCGATTCAGCAGATGTGGAGCTTTTGCCCTGATCTACACTTTTGCTTTGATTCCCATCTTGAGCAAAAGCAGCAAATGAATATGTTAACGAGCCGATTACCATCAAAGCTTTTTTAGAAATGTTCATAGAGGTCTCCTCATATATGTTATTTATCCAGGTCTTTTCAAGATGCCATTGATAGATTAAGATTGCGTAAAGATGTCTTTATTAGAAAAACAGGTAATTTTGTTGCATAATGGGGCATTGCATGCACAATATTCAACTGTGAAATAGGGCTCGATTGGATCTGATATCGCTTTACTGAATACTTATCCCTCAAGCATGCGTTATAGGGCCTATCGGTTGTTTGTCCAAATTTCATTAGAGATGAAAGGGAGTCCAGTTTCGCCATTCCTCATCTACCTTATAATTTATGAGGTTGAAGTTAGCCCATAATGTAAAAGTAAGTTTTAAGTTTTTTGTATTCATTTCTCTGAAAATGAGTTATTTATTACATCTATGATTAAATGGTTAATATTTATTACGCCTATATGCAATATGTGAGAAATTGAAATGTTAGTAAAATTAAAATATTTATACGCCGCTATTTTCACTGCGTATATTTGTTCCAGCTCAACCTATGCATTTGAGTGGCCTGTGCTAGATTCGTCGGACCCTCAGAAAACGGCCCACAAAATGATTATCAGTTCCATTCTTGGCCGCCCTGGGGACGTTTATCTGGGTGGGCAGTACAAATACAATCGCTTTGTGATTCAGGGTAAAGGGTTGGATGAGCGTCAAAACAGCCAACTCATCAGCCGTCTTCCGGAACTGAGAAGGTTTTTAAATGAAGGAAAAAAGATAAGGTTATCCCCTTTGGGAACAATTGAGCAGGTTTCTCAATTCTCACGAAACATCCTGTATGAAATATCTGTTAATGATACGAAGTTGCCATTTCAATTTTCACTCTATAACAGTTCTAAATTAACTGGCTTCAAGACATTTCTTATTCCTGAGCTGGCGAATAATCCTATTGTTCCAGCGGATGAACGTCAATCTCAACAGTTGATAGAAGGAATTGCAAAAGTCATGGTGGGGCATGGTTTGCATAAACCGGGCGTCACGTCGCACAATGCTATTTCGACACTAATCCAGAGGCATAAAAATCATCCTGTTTTGAGTAAGGCATTTGCCATTATCGAAGGGGCAGACTTAGCTATAGCCTGTGACCAAAAGATTCTCCTTAATACAATCCGGACTTATCCTCATATGTTAAACATGAATGACCTGTTTGATCTTATGAGAAAGGATAGAGCGCTTATAACTCAATCAGCTGAATTATTTAGACCTGGTGAAGACCCTGAGACTAGCTACCTTCCCTTTTTGGATCAGCTTCATGCATTGGGAAATCAGGGGCCACTTTTGGGGCACACTTATAAGGGCCGCAAGGGTATAGATGGGGCTATCATCATGATACGTCATCATCCTGAACTTCTAAGGGGAGTAGTTGCCGAAGAACTCAAGCGCCTAAGCGGTACAGACGCCATCAATTTGAGAATTGCCTTGTTTTATATAGCATTGGCAAAGAAGCACGTGGCCGGTGAAGCTTTTGGGCCCGCCCATTTATCTACCTTCTTCAAAGGCGACTATTTTGGAAATAATCCAACAGTCAAAGACCTATTAAGTCAGACCAGTTTCTACCAAGATGGATGCTTCTGGACTCCGGATAATGGTTATGTGAAAAATTCTGATAGCAGAAAAAATGTTCCTAGCGATTTTCAAGGGTTGGATTTGGTCGTAGAGAACGGGCGCAGCTTAGATAATCCACAAATGGTCTTTTCTGATTGCTCTGGCTTTGCTCAGCAGATTGCCAAGCAATTTCACCCCCAAAACGCTCGGCTACAAAAACGCGTCCTTTCCTACCAATTGGCAGCTGTTTACGATGCCTTGGCTAATGAGAGGAAAGGCACGAGCGATAGACTCTATGACTTAATTGGCAGTAATCGTCGCGCCCTAAATGCTTATGAGGCAGGTAAGGTAACGCAATATAGCCAAACCATTGCCCAACTTAAAGCTGTTTATGAACCGGTGCTTAATCCTCTAGAAAACATGAGGCCAGGTGATATTTTGGTGGAGCGTAGTGTAAATGGCAGCGAAGGACATGTTATGATCATTGTCGATCAATCTCCGGATGATCCTACCCGCATCACTGTTGTTGAATTAACTGGATTTGGCAATGCCCGAGGCTACAGAT
>JBGSQK010000083.1:0-1772 GCA_041738135.1 Alphaproteobacteria bacterium | reverse complement strand
ACATGCGTTAGAAAATATTCATACGACGAAAGATTTAAGCCAATTGCTGCCGTTCAACTTCAAACCCGCCCTGAATAAGGCATCCGCTGCTCTAGCAAGCTAATTGTATACCGCAGGGGTGGGGTTGTTTATACGCTCACGCATAAAGCACGAAAGGGGTCGAAAATGACCCCTTTTTCAAATCCACAAAAAACTAGTCAAATACTACCTCAAATTCCAGTAACGCATGATTGAGGCACTAGCCGCTGAAACTAAAGAAGAAAAAATGACATGTTATACTGGCGGTTTATAAAGTGCCATAGGGAAATCGAACCCGAAAAACCCTTAGATTCAGTTCTTGGTGGTAAAAATAATTCGTGCTAATTTGTTACCCATATTAAAAGTTGGAGATCACCATGCAGGCTTTAGGAAAAGAAAATGGCATCATTTATTAACACTCCTGCAACACTAATCGGCCTTCATAAACTTCAGCAAGAAGCTTTCTAGTTCGCTCAATGACCTAAGTCATTTCTCTGATTCCATAGAGGAATGAGGATGAAGCCCACTATTCCTAGACAAATTAATGCCAAGTGAACGTTTAAAGCAAGGAGTTACGCCATGAACAGAGTTAAAAACAAAACAGTTATAGTAACGGGTGGTGCCCTGGGTATCGGAAGGGGTGCATGTATTCGTCTTGCTGAAGAAGGCGCCAAAGTTGCTGTTACGGATATCAATGAAAAGGATGGAATAGACGTTGTTGATATCATCTCCAAAAAGGGAGGAATAGCTAAGTTCTGGCATCTCAATACGGCTGATGAAAAAGAAGTAGAACAAGTCGCAAGGTCAGTCAACGAGTCTTTTGGTAAGATTGATGGGCTCGTCAATAATGCGGGTGTAGGGGGTGTTAGTATGCCCACTGACGAATTAACAGAAAGCGATTGGGACTCTGTTATGAATGTTAATGCTAAAGGCGTTTTCTTTTGTACTAAACATGTTATTCCCTATATGAAGAAAAACAGGAGTGGCAGCATTGTTAATATTTCTTCGGTTGCGGGACTGGTTGGTGTAGAGAACCTGCTTCCTTATTGTGCTTCTAAAGGGGCAGTTCGCTTAATGACCAAGGCAGACGCTATGACTTTTGCAAAAGATAAAATTAGGGTGAATTCCATACACCCCGCCTTTATTTGGACACAAATGGTCGAGTCATTTTCTAAAGAGTCTGGAATGACGAGAGACATGCTTGGAGCTTTGCATCCCCTAGGATTTATTGGGGAGCCTGACGACGTTGCCTACGCTATTCTCTATCTTATCTCCGATGAATCCAGGTTTATGACAGGTAGTGAACTGGTTATTGATGGTGGCGTAACCGCTCAGTAATGACAATATCTTTTACTCATTTCACAATCATGCAGATCAGGTATGGAGCAGAAAGGGGGAAAATGCTCCCTTTCCTCATCCTTAGAAAAATGCTCAACAATCGCCTTGAGTTCCAATTGCTCATGATAGTGGGAGTGTAGGTATGTGATTAGAGCATACTTTCAGACAAGATTCAGTTATGGCCTTTGATTATATCTTGATTCATGATTTCTAGCTTAAGTTGTTAATCACTTGGTCTCGCGGCAAGAGCGAATGCGATGGTGCTAATTGTTAACTGTAACTCTGAAGCAGCAGAATTACCCCTTAAAGTCCTATTAAAGAAACGATAAGGGGTAGCTATTAGAGATGTTTATTAGTACATCCTTGGATCGTTAGGATCCCATGGGATCGTTAGGGTGCTTTGGATCGTTAGGATT
>JBGSQK010000079.1:0-12465 GCA_041738135.1 Alphaproteobacteria bacterium | reverse complement strand
AAAATTTCGAATAACTGCCTGCTCCTCTAACTCACTATCATTCATAATCTTTTTAAGATGATAATTGATGGTATGCGTTTCTACCTGGTACAACTCGCCCATCATTTTTTGGCTGAGCCAAATAGTTTCGTCTTGATAAATAGCATGTACCCCGCCATCACCAGTAGATGCAATAAATGTTAGGTATTCAGCTGAAGATGAACGTATAATTGGTTTATGATCTTGTTTTTTTTCTTCCATAACTGCACGCTTATTCTTTTTTATTCCACTGGTTTTATCATACTTTCTACAAACTCAATTTCCCCAGCACTCAGGTTGTACTTTTTGTTAGGCTGTTGGTCGATTTCAGGAATGGCTTTGTTCCTTGCCTGTCCCCTCCTTTAATAGAGAGAAAAATTTAGAAGGTATGGGAGTTTCGCTCATGGATTCATTGGGATCATAGGTTACAACATTGTTTAGGCCGCTACCAGCGGAAATGCATCCTAACCACTGAAGGTAGACACTCCCGTTCATTTCATCAAATCTAACCGAAAATTTACATGATCCATTTCCAGGCTTTCCATAAACCGGACATATTGAAAATAAAAAAATTGGGATTATAGTGTACACGTCAAAATCAAAGCGAAATTGAGCGCTGCATGGGAGGAAACTTGCTCTATTTCATACGACAGTTAAAGTTAATTCTAATTTTGACGTGTCATCTTTTACGGGGAGATTACACCCCTTTCCGTCCAGCCTTCATTTTCCAGCCTTATCTCATCTAGGATTGAGCATAATGTCAAAATCTGAAAAGCCTAGTTTCACTTGTTTACATTTATTTCTTTCTTGATTTCTCTAAACTCATTCCTTAACAAAGCATAGCTTATTACATTCTCAATAAAGGGTTTCACATTCGTTGAGTTTATTTCTTCGCTTAATTCAAATGATCCTAAAAACACTTTTCCATTTTTGATTAATTTGGGATTTCGATCATACACAAAATCAATAAGGTCCTGTTTCTTTGAAGCGCCAAGCCTGCCCACCGTTATTGCACCATTATGCTCAATAATCACTTTTCCGTTGACAATTCTTATTGATTTTTCGACTTGAATCTGTAGTGATGAATTTTTCGAATGAGTCGTCTCCACGCCTACATAAATAGACGTTCTAATTGGTGAGTTCTTACCTGTATCCATTGCAGTCAACGCAATACATATTATTGGTTTGTCCGGTCTGTTCTTGACTAAAAAAGATCTAAAGTCATTGGTAAAAAAAGCACCTGCGGCATTTCCGAATTTTGTTCGTTTAATGCCAATATCTTCTATGTTTTCGTTGATTTCAAGTTTATCATCAACATCAAGAAACCAACCGTCAATGTTTACTAAAAATGAATGATACCCCTCATGCGTTCCTTCACCAATTACCCCAAATTCAACAAGCTCTTCAATAATCTCTTTGTCAACCGGTGCTTTCCATGCATTTCGTTGATAGGCTGACACTTCGGGGGCAAAAGTTGGTAAATCATCATTATTTATCAGGCTGTAATAATCAGGATGAACTTCATAAAATCTGGGTTTAGATTCGCCATCTTGAAATCCTACTAGTCTAAAAATGTCTCCATAAACTATACCAACTAGGACAACAGTGCCGAGTTTGCGATAGTAACCTTGAACCTGAGCAATGATGTCATCTGTAATTGTTTCGAACTCCTTTTTACATTCATAAATAATAAAGGGATCATTATTTTGGTCTAAAATCAAAATATCAACCCTCTGTATTCCTTGGTCATAATGAGCCAAAGATGCTTCAACCTTTATTTTATTTATTGGAAATTGCTTCTCATAAATTAAAAAGTGTAAAAAATTTTGGCGAACTTTTTCTTCAGGAGTAGCCGGGATATAAGACTTTCTAACCAAGCAAAAGTACTTTTCACGACCATTTATATTTTGAGTTTGTATATCTGGATGGATCTTTTTTTTCATGAGTACTTAGGTTCTAAAAGTGGCAGCTTTTTTCGATAAGTTGTAAATATAGATTTTGGGGTTGAAATTTGAAGACTTCAACTAAAAGGCCCGCCTGCCAGTCGGGCAGGGAAGTAGGCCTGCTGAGGAGCAATCAAGGAAAAGCAGAGCTTTGATAGAAGTTCGCCGACGAAGCCCCCGCCGGGATAGCCAAGCACCACTCAGATAAACCACAGCATCGTTTTTATGATGAAGTCTTTGAGTGCTTTGGTCCTACCAGGGATTACATCTAATCAAACTTCCTCAACACTTCCTCTCCCACCCCCCTATTCAACACCCCATCCCTTAACACGTCGACATAACCCATCTTGCAAAAATGTTTCTCCCCATTCATGGGCAAATAAAACGCGCCCCCTACATCCGTTTGGTTCTCACTTCGCGGATAGAGCAATAGGCTCTTAACCGAAGTCCAATGGTGGTTATAAACATACATTTGCTTTAGATCGTCATCACTCGGCTTCGCCTTATCTGGAAGCTTCCACTTGGTATCAATAATATATGTTTCCGCATCTCTGGTTAAGACAATGTCAGGCCGAATCGTCTTCCCTTCCCAAAATTTCTCGCTTCTCTGAGCCGAAACTTTCCATCCTTCTTTGGAGAGGTCACGCTGCATCTGTCGCAAAATAAATTCTTCCCACAACCTGTTCATGTCAAACATTAGTGCCAGCATACGCTCAGCGCCCGAAGAGATATTGGGCGCATAGTTGAGGATAATCAGACGGGCGATCTCAAGCGCCTTTTCGTAAGGAATCGCTTTTCGGTTCAGCCTTATCTTTTCAAAAGTAGTGGCCGTGCACTTGATTTCCGATACCTCAGGAAAGTTGAGCTGCACGCTTTTGCACCTAGCAAAGAGATAGCTTCCTTTAGTAAGCTGCTCAATAATGCTCAAAGCCAGATTTAGGATTTGATGGATTTGGTGGTCTTTATCGTAAATCTGATGGGTGGTGTAAAAACGCTCTTTGTGAATGAGGTTTTTTGAAATATGCCCGGCAAACTCCAACTTCCCTTTCAGGGCGGTTACATTCTTCGTTTCCTTGTAATACTTCCTTATGAGCCCTTGCCTGATCAGCGTATCAACCTCGCGTAGAAACCAATCAAAGTAGATATCGAGCAAATGAATGTTCTGTTTGCTGACATTCGCCTGACCTACCTGATTTACTTTCAGCTTTTTGGTGGATTGCAGCATGGAGATCAGTGCATTTCGCCATACGCTGGTGTCTTCAGATAGTTGATCAGCTTTGGGCAAAATCTCAATGCTAAGCGTATCGATTTGCACAACGCCAACATACTGCGAAAACCTGATGCCTTGGTGAACCAATGTAAAGTACTTGTTGTCGTGCAGTACATTCAATTTGGCCAGCGCATCAAAATGCTTTTGGGTAAAGGCCACACCGCCATACTCCCTTCCATAGTATAGCGTTTGATGTTCAAAAACCTGTATGACCCTGGTGCTCATCTCAATTCAACAGCGTGCGAATGGCATCTTCAATGGCTTCAAACTCTTCCACCAAATTGCAGCGGGTTACTGAATCGGGACGATCAATACCGGCGAAATCAGGAAATTTCACCACATGATTGGTGCTTACATTTACAAAACCAGAACCGAGGATGAGCGCTATCTTTTCATAATCGTGGTAAAAATACTCTTGTAGCAGAGGAATGACCTTATTCTTAAACACATCCTCCAAGGCTTCAGTATCGCCGCTCTTTACATCCATAAAATATGAATGTCCAATGGTGTGATCTCTGTCCAGCAGAAATTCGATACGCGCATTGATGCACTCCAAAACCTCTTCTAAATTGAAACCGCCAAATGAAATCCCTTGCAGAAGTGCGGGGTTGGGCATCACTTCCCTGAAGCTAAACCTTCGGCGCAGGGCGGTGTCAAGTGCTTCGACTGATCGATCTGCGGTGTTCATAGTACCATAAATATCTAGGTTGCTTGGCACACCAAAATCGGTTTTGGAATATGGGAGCCTCACCTTAATCTCGTTGATTGCACCCAGACGTTTATCTGGTTCGATCAGCGTAATGAGTTCTCCGAAAATAGCCGAGACGTTACCCCTGTTAATTTCATCGATAAAGATGGCATAGCGGTTTTGTGGATCACTTTGCGCCCTTAAGCACAGAACTTTGAAAACTCCGTTCTCGATTTCATAGCCTACGTCTGTATTTTCTGCCTCCGGTCTTAATTTGGGTTTTATGCCTTCAATAAAATCTTCATAAGCGAAAGATTGATGAAAGGTGGTGAATACATAGTGCTTTATTTCCTTTTGTGGATTGGGCTTAAAATTATTCACAGCGTCTTGTATCTCATATAGTTCCGGACACTGCTCTTGCAACTCACTCTCTAAAATCTTCCACGATTTGTCCTTGTTTTTATCAAAAATAAGCGGGGATTGTCTTTGTGTGTAAGCTACCGTTTCAGATTCATGGATGGTGTGCATTTGAAGATTGCCCCAAATGGTAGCTCTTACATTTTTAGATTCAGATAAACCCGCCTTTTCCGATACCCATCTGTTTGCCAAAATATCAGCAACCCTCGTTGTTCCCGTTTCCAATAATGCCAATGCAATTACCTGCCACCATGTCAAATCTCTAACAGTTTCTTCAAAGAACATCTCCTTGGTCAAAGAGGCTTCTTTCAATGTGTATTTTGAAAAATAATCTTGTTTCAGCCTGTAGGTCTTTCCCGTTCCGGGAGGGCCGTAAAAAATTTGATTGACAGGAAGCACTGCTTTTATACTTTCCATATTTGATTGATTGGGTTTGGGTGCGGGCTGCTCCATCATAAAAGCGCGGTAAGTCTTGTCAAAAATGGCCTTTCGGTAGGCTTCATTGTTAAACTGAGTGAAGCTTGACTTCGCTTTCCGTTCAAGTTCCCTTTCAATAGCGGTAAAGGCATTTTCACGATTCTCTAGTGCAAAACCATACTCTTGAAATTGATTGTAAAACGCTTTTGGCCCATTTCCTTCATAGGCTTTGCTGTTTGTTGTAATCTCATCGGTAGAAATCAAGCCAAACATCCCTTTTTTGCTCCCAGGAGGATAGAGATTCCAGCAATACCGTTGTCGGATAGTCAGGTTCAATTGCTTACCCGAAGTACCCGTAACAACACGTTCATCATCCGGCTGAATATTAAAGTGTTCGACAATTGAATCCAGGTATGCGAAAAAATGATCCACATCTTCTCTATCATGAGAATGGATCACTTCCAGAAATTCCTCAGCTCCCGGAATATTTTCATAATTCAAGGACAAACCCGCATCTTCATTCTCTAGCATAGTATAAAGGAAGTTCTGTGTAATCAAGTTCTCGTCATTCCATGTCGTTTTGGGACAAATCGCAGCATGCGCTTGTTGAAGATCGGGATTATTGGAGATGTGGTTTTGCTTGATATCTTCCGCCAACTGCAAATAATGGATAAATCGTTCACCGGCAGGTGCAGTCTTTACCCCCAAAATGTCGCAAAGGCGGGTATAGAATGAATTCTTATACAAGAAGTACTTTTCAGGAAATCGGAACGCCAGGTAAACAGAAACCGTGCGTTCATCTTGCTGAGCACTAAAATTCTCTTTTCCGACGGTCTTTTTAAGTTCGGGCAGGATTTGGGTTGCCGCATCCTGAAATGCACGAATCCTGTCATTTACAGGGAGATTTTCATCGTAAAGATTTCGAAACATTGCGCGCACTTTTTCAGGAAAATGAGCGGCGGCATTTCGTATGAACCCCCATGAGTTTTGATACATGAGGTTCTCTTTCTTGCGGAAAGCCTCCAAAAACATTTCTTGAAAGTTTTCTGCTTCGATACGCCAATGTTCCTGAAAGTGATTGACGGCGTCCCACTTATACATTTCATAGGGGAATCCATCATTCTTGAGCACCGTCAGGTAAGTGCTGATCAGAGCCGCGATCGGATGAGCTTTCAAGGCTTTCTCCATTGGGGTATCGTTATTCCAGGACCAGGCTTCTTCCGAGAGTTCACAAAACGACTTTTTTGACTTAGTGCGTATTTGAGCTAATATGTCTTGATAGTCCTGAAAGGTTTTGAACTTCGGGTCAATTTTCAAGACATCGCGCAAATATGGCGTACTTGGGCCGTTAACGGGGAAATAATTTTCAGGATCCACATAAAATAAAACTTCGGTCAATTTCGCGTATCCAACCCCTTCTATTTCAAGAATATCGGCAAATGACTCATTTGTTATTTTGTTTTCTAGAACAGCATAAAAAAAAGACCAGAGTCTCTCGATTTCATTGCTTACTCTTTTACCCTTGTAGGGAAACAACCAAACTTTTTGTGGATTGGCGGAGGGCAAACCATAATCATCACTTGGCGAAACGATACCTATATTTTTTGCAAGGGTTCGGAGTATTTCTAATCGTCGTTTTGAGTACTTATTGATATAGCAAAAGAAAGTAAAGGGGTCAATCACTTTAAGCGCAATGGTATTTCCATCTGAATCTTTATCACTAAAATGATCGCAACCAGCGTCCTTTAATAATTCAATCAAGCCAAGCTGGTCGTCCTTTTTATCTTTCAAATAATTGACCAGTTCCTTATGGGTTTGCACCCAAGTGTACTTTTTTGATACCGTCATTTTAGCTGCGCGAGTTAATATTTTTGCACTGATGCAATTTATCTCTTAAAATCCTTTTTCAAAAGCGGTCATCCTTATTTAAGCTTCCTGAAAAACAGGACCGTTCAAAATTAGAATTAACTTTAACTGTACCTTGAAAAAAAGGAAGTTAACCCGTAATCAGACCGTCAAGATGCTTCAGGAATGGGAAATGGGCACCCTGATCTCAGCCACAGGTTATCCAGAGTCCTGCCCCTGGAGAATGTCCAGAATCTGCTTCTATGAAAATTTGCTCTTTTCAGTTCTTATAGTTAAAAGGTATGTAGTTTCAACTGGTCTGAAAAAAGTGGCCAGTTACCGGATAATATTCGGGACGAACTTAAAAAGATTGCTGAGCTGCTTGGGTAACGAAGAAGGTTAATAATTTATGATAGTACTGGTTTTGATTAGATTCTTAGCCCAGGACTCAACCTTTTCATTCGAATCTCTAACAACCATATCCTGACCTATAGAAACAGGCTCAAACAATAAATTGTCTCCATCTTTTCTGTAACGAATTGGACTTAAACATCGGGATATCGTAGTTCCAAATTCAGGGTGAAAATATGCAGGCAAAGTCCATTGCGACTTTTTGTAGCCCTTCTTGGTCAACCGCAATTCGTTTCTAAATTTGAAAGTACCCGCCCCTGGCAAAGCTGTATCTGAAAGATTTTCTGACGCTATGTATAGCGTGTTGTGGGCGTTGTAGATATTTCTATTTTCAAAATGGGGATGTCGTTCATAAATATCAGCTTTGTAATCCGCTTGAATCTTCTCAGCACTTATTATTTCACCTATTTCGAGATATCCAAAAACAGCATGGAATTCATGTTCTTTTTCCCAGGTTAATTTTCCTTGACTATTCTCGTATGTGTGAATGAATGAACCAAAAAACAAAAAGATGTCTCCAATCTCAATATTCTCATTCTCAAGATGAGTTTGGGCTGCACCTGCTTGACCGAATGCAGGCATCCACTTTTCATGGCGACTTTCTTTAGCGGCTCGATTTATCTCAGGGTCGAAATGGAATAATTCGTCACCTTTTAGATTTGGATACAATCCCTGAATTACTTCTGCGTAAAAATGTTCTCCCCAGTTAATTTGATTCAACGAGACACCCTTCTCTCCAGGTGAAATCGGTATTGGCATGGATAGCATCTCACCATTTGGCAAAATAGGACTTGCTCCTTTTCCATACATCGAGTCAAAACCCTTTCTGGAGAGTATAATTTTTCTTTTCATTATTTAAGGATTAAGGGTTTCAGTTCCAAAGCGAAAAAATAATAATTCCGAATTTTCAAGGCTACGAGCCCTTGCCTCTCCTGCCGAAAGTCATCATAGTTGCCAATATAACTGAGCATGGTACTTTGGGGAAAGGTCTTTGGATTTCAGGAATGGCTATCTCACCTGAATGTACCCATGCCAGGAAGGTTTCAAGAAGATATTGGTTGGGAGCATATTTCTGGGTTTTCATGGGCCGGTGGAGTAAAAGTCGTGAACAACTATACTGAAATGAAAAAAGCAATATCTAGCCGATTATCTCTTCTAAAAATTTCAGCATCTCAAGACATTTCTTGTATGCCTCGTCCCTTATCTCCGATGTTGAAAGTGGTTCCTGAAATATTGATTCTATTGAACTATGAGTATAAGCAGTTTTATTTCTAAAATCGCGCAGAGGGTTGAACTTGGCTTTTATAATAAATGGCTCCATCCTTTTACAAAGAAGCATATATCCAGTTATTTGGTAGCTCAAATCAATTCTCCCAGTGAGTTTGGAATATTCCCAATTTTTGCTGGATACTCTCACCTTCTTACCAAACCAGTATTTTTCCGTTGGGTCGTATTTGATCCCAACCTCTATATCATCCGAATTATCCATCGGAACCGATAGGATTCCACCATTCTTAAATATCCATTTGTTCGCTATCATATTTCCTTCGTATTGACCTATCCTAACCCAGCTATCCTGGAATGAATCTTTAGCTATTTCTTCTAGGATCGACCAAAGAATAATATAGGCTAGAATTTCATTTGACTTTAGCAGCACAGATTTCTCAATTAGATTAGGTTTAGAGAAAAGAGTTGCATATCCAACTCTCAGCTTATCTCTAATACGACTTTTTATATTCTCATTATCGATTGATTCAGATAGCTTAGTTTGAATACTCATGATTAAATTCCAGACGGTTGACCTTTTGCGCCCCAATTCGTTCAATTCAGTGATAGAAGTAAGAAGCCGTTTGTAATTTGCACGTGAAAACTCCAAATCTCGCATAGTGGTCGGGTGCTCTTTTATATAGTAATCATCCGCACCTCGCTCTAATAAAGTATAGATATGCCAGACTTTATTTGAAGCTGTAAAAATCATAACTGGTGTAGCGAAATTGACTGACGCAAATTCATTTCTAATACATGATGTCAGGATTTCGAATCCTCCGAAATTCTCGATATCCACTTGGACGTGATCATCTTGACCGAAGCGCAAATCAAGTAGTATCAAGTCATATTTCTGTAAGGTAAGTTTTTCACGTGCATCTTCTTTTGTCTCCGCATAATCGAGTTTTTGGTCTTTAAAGACAGTGACCTTGAGGACATCACTCCAGCCATTTTGTGCCTCATCATCAACGAGCAAAATATTTTTCATTCAGGTCTTTTTTTCTTGCTTTCAGGCAAATCAATTTTACCAACTACCTTCGGTCCTTCTATTTTATACTTGTACGACTTAAATATTTCTTCGGCATCTTTAACGACTTGATTTCTTAAACTTTCAATATCATTTTTGGCCAGTAACCACTTAAAAAATATGTTACTGAGACTATTTCTTATGGAACTAAGTGATTGAACAGTCTTTGAATCTGCACCTCCTAAGTCAAGAAGGCGGTGCATACCCCAAATATTAGCTACGCTATGGTTGTCAAAAAGGTGTAACGGAACCTTTAGATTTAATAAATCAAGATCATTTTGAATTGAACTACCACCAACTTGCTTCTCTTCTAGTTGCATATACTTCTTGATCTCTTCAAGTGAGTAATCAATCAAAAAGATTCCAGGAAGTTTTAACACATCGAAAAATTCATTTTTAATTATCTGCTTTAAAGATTCTGAGCCGTAGATAAAAATATTGCATGCTTGAAATTTTCCCTTTGTACATCTAATATGCAATGCCAGACGGAGGCCGAGAAAATCAGTTAATGTGGCCCCAAAGCAAAGTGGGAGAAAAATATTGGTGTAGTCATCATGAATTTCACAGACGAATTTATCGATCCATTCATCCAAACTATTCTCACGCGAATATTCTAAAACCCTGTAATCCGCTTCTTCAAAATCAGACTTCTGGCTAATTGATGAGTTGTCAGCTATAAATAAATTCTTCATCAATATAACAATTAATTAAATATTTCATGTGATCATAACTCTCAAACTCGCTTTGTAAATTCCGCGAAAGGAGATTACTTAAGCGTTCCAACCGATCTTTTAATGCTGATGAAGTTATAACGACTGCCTTCTGATCTTCATCATAAACTAAATTCCAGATTTCTCTTTTCACCAAAAGCGCTTCTTCTAGTCTATAATCCTTACCATAGAGCAATCGTCTAAGGTCGTGATCTTTTTTACCTTCTTGAAAATTAAGGTAATACTCCAAATTGCTATAAAGACCTGACACAGGACAATATGCTACCTTATCCAAAATTCTTTTTGCTCCAATGGAGCCGCTAAAATAAACTAGGTAAATATTATTCTCTTTAACGTAGTTCGTTAACTCATTTCTGAAGTTCAAATCCAAATCATCTCTTTTATTCACAGGATTATCAAAGAAAGACTCATGAAAGAGCAGTAAATTTCCAGGCTCAAACATGGCTTCCCTGTTTGATTTTAGCTCAGAATAGGCACAATACGTTTTCAGCAATTGTTTATAACGTTGAATTTTGTCGCTATTCCAGCCCAGCGCTTTCTGACGTTTATCCTTATCGTCTATTAAATATATCACGATGTGTAAAATTTAAATTCATATTGAACACCGGCAAATTTCTCCAAATACACAGGTGTGTAATCTGAACTTGGTGGAGGCCAGATTTGAATGTGTGCGAATTGATTGTCTGTGAATTCTGCTTTCAAATCCCAATCGCATAAGCCATTAATCTGATTTGAAATTAAACCTCCAAAATCACGGCCATTATGAGCATTGCCCGATGTAGTTATGACAGATTTCTTAAATATGGAGTCCACGTGCAAGATTTTCAATAGAATCATTTTTTCCGGCTCAGATTCCTCGGTAAGACTTATTTTCAGACAAGGCGAATCAGGATTGTTTGAGTTTTCTCTATTGATCATTGAGCATATATTTTTCACGAGTTGCTCGATTTTTTCTACATCGGTACGCAGCTTTATTCCCTCATTGAAGGATCCGAAGGTACATCCGATTTGCCCGTCATTCTTCTTATTCCATTCTCGAATCCATCTAGATATTAATAGTTTAAGATTATTTTGATAACGGATTTCAATCTCTTTTTGGAAATGAGCTACCAACTCGTTCCAGGTGCTAAGTTTTTCTCCATTAGCTAATTTTAATCTATCCAATTTAAAACCTTGTTGATTCAAACTAAGATCGGGATTAGGGACCTGACCTGGATTTTTTACAGCCCATGATTTAATTTCGGCACAAGACCACGAATATTTTATTTTGTCCGTACTCCATCTTCCACGTCCTTCCTTATCACCTATGATATAAGAGTATATTTTCTTTCTGAGATTTTCAGCGGCTTCATTAAAATACTTGTTTGATAATTTTTTGTACTCTTTTTGCAATGCATCTAGATGCTTGTCAAATGAATACTCGGGTAAGTTTAAAATTTTTAATGTATCAGCGAGTAGGTTGGAATCAATAGGGTGAGTGACGGCTTTCAAAATTAAATTTTGATTGAACTCAGACAAAAATTTTGCCGTTGCACGAGGGTCATGATATTTAGTGCTTACAAGATCAGGAGTCTCTGTTTTGCTAGATTGAAGCTTCCCCGGGCTACTCTTGCCCGACTTATCTAATTCCCATTCTTTCATCACCCCCAACGCCCCATCTCTGCTCTGTACGCTCTTAATTTTATTAACTGCTTCTTCTTTTTCTGTTGAGCTTCTCCTTGTATCGTATTCTTCCACATCCGCTGGTTCACTTACCGTCGTACTCTTCATCAAATACCCCCTCAACTCCTTCTTCTCACTCATGCTGATACTATTCTCCCCCAACTCCTTAAAAGCCAATTCCACCGCCTTTTTTCTTTCGGCATCTCGCAAATATTTATTTGATATAAAATCAATGAAGAATTGACTTTCTTTACTATTCATGCTCCTTAGAGTAAAATTTTTCTACGGCCGCTTCCAGGCCTTCCGTTTCCCAAAGCTCAACAATTCCTTCGACATTGCTTTCCTTGCGCATCAATTTTATAAATCGCTCACGCAATTTCAGATAGGTACTGTCTTTCTTTCCCTTTATCATGGATAGGTAATTGAGCTTCCCTTCGATGACTCTGGACATTTCAGGAACATTGTCGCCCAACCTTGATTCTTTTTTAAAATAGGCGCTTTTGAAGTAACTCTTAGCTCTATCAATACCGTAAGTTTCCCATAAATAAAGCCATTTTCGAAGGTCCTTAATGTATTTGCTGTTTACGTTGACCTTTTGATTCACCACCAATCCAGTGACTTCCTGACGGTAGCCCTGCTTTTGAAGGCGCGTTTTCTTTTCGTTGAATGAGAAACCCTGGTCTTTGATTACCCGTGCCAATTCGAGTCGAAACTTGCCCTGCGCAGCATAGGCATCGTACATAGAACTGAAGGTGATATCATCCGCATAG
>JBGSQK010000084.1:0-6619 GCA_041738135.1 Alphaproteobacteria bacterium | reverse complement strand
CTTTTTGCATTAACCGTACGGTAGATATAGCACATTACATGCTAATCCCTTACTTGCTCACCGCGCCGCTCATTTCCAGACTTGCTTGGGTTACGCGGGGGCCCAAACGCCGGATGCCTTTCGTTTTTGTGTACACGAGGGTAAGAGTCCCATCTCTTACCCTTAAGCATAATATAATCATAACAATATGATTTGTCAAGAAAAAATTACAATTATTTAACTTATGCTGTCAAAATTGATAAAATAGTTATGTATAAATGGTGAAAGCCTTATGAGTAATGGGGTTGAGTAAGGTTCGTGCAACTAGAATATGCCTTCGAAAAAGAGTTAAATATAGTTTTATGCCTATAATTCTTTGAAAAAATTAATTTTTTTTATTGATCTTGGCAAAAATAGCACTTTTTGTAGCAGGAGGCTCTGCCTCCCGCACCCTCCGGGATATTTGTATGAAGTGATCATTCAATTTGTTCTTCTAAGTGCGGAGGCATTTTATAGTACCCAATCGCTTAGTGACAGAATAGGTTCGCGGGAGTCCTAAAATGCAATCACCCCAATGATTTGACCACTGACAGCCCTGGTGCACTAGCCTCGGGGGTGTAGTCTGGCGAAATGGGGGCGCGGCCGTATGATAGCTCCTGCTGTATGGTTGCAATTTCGTTTTGCATGCGGGCCAGCTGGTCTTCATACTCACGCATTTGCCTAGCTATCCCTTCTTCACGGTGGTGTGGCTGTTGATGTGGCATAGTATCAATTTTCCTACGCCCTGCGGAGCTATGGGAATTATGATCAGATACAATTTTATCTCCCCGGCCTTTTTTAGCAACAGCATCAGAACTTATGGGGCCAATGAGAAAAGAGAGGGAAATGAGGGTTATTATTTTGTTCATGTATATTCTCCTGTTGCGGGTTTGCAATTTATTATTCCTTTAACAGAATATTATTTCACGTCCATATTCTAAATCAAGTGTCAATCATTAATGGAAGACTTGATTTTATGGGCAAGAGTAAGCTAATTTTCAGGCATTATGGATTAAGCAAAAAGAATATGTGGCTCATTAAGTTAGTAGGTATGGGCGTCATAAGGAAAGACCGATGAACATTCGATTTGAAAAAGCTAGTTTTAAGCACAAGGCGGCTATATTTGCCTGGCTTGATGAGCCTCATATGCAAGAGTTTTGGGATAATAGCCCTGAGCATGCTCGAGATATAGAGATCTTCATGGGTGGCCGGGTTGTTCCTTCGCCTTATTTTGGGGGGATGTTTGACTATTGGGTAGGTTTTCTTGATGACGAACTCTATAGCTTTATCATGACCCATGAGGAAAACGAGCATACGGATCCGCCTGAATATTTTAGACCTTATTTGTCTGCTTCTGAAAAGGTGATCTGCCTGGACTTTTGTATTGGCAATACCAAGTATGTGGGAAAGGGCTTGGCAGCACCCACGTTGACCGCTTTTATGGATTATTTTATTGGCCACGTGGAACCAGAAACCACAAGGTTCTTGATCGATCCGTTTTTGAATAATCCCCGTGCCATTCATGTATATCAAAAGGCTGGTTTTCAGGTGGTGAGCGAATTCACGCAAGATGGCGGTTTTTTTGATAAGGACAGAGGACTGTTAATGTTGAAAGAGATTTCTGGTGATCAAAAACTATAAGAGGATAATGATTTTTGGTCGGCCGGGCAGCGGCAAATCTACTTTTGCTTTGGAGTTACACAAAGCAACGGGGCTACCGTTGCATCACTTAGATAAGCATTTTTTTGAAGCCAATTGGGCGGAGCGGGATTATGAGGAATTCTTGACAATTCAGAGTGCTTTGGTGGCACAAGACCGTTGGATTATAGATGGTAATATGACCAAATCACTGGATATGCGCTATGCTCGAGCAGATCTGGTCTTGTACTTCAATTACCCGCGATGGCTTTGTTTTTGGAGGATCTTTCTGAGGCGCTTTAACAAAAATCAGAATATAGCTGATCGAGCGGAAGGCTGTGGTGAAATTATTACTTGGGGCTTGCTGAGATATACATGGGGATTTGAAAGCCGATTTGCTCAACAAATACTTGATTTAAAACTAGAGTATCCCGGCGTTAGATTCATGGAGCTGAGGTCTGATCGAGACGTGGAGAAGTTAGTATTGTAAGAAGTAAATGACGCTGTTAGCCTTTGTTTGTTCTGGCTTTGATATATCACCGGACATGCCCAAAAATAGTCCCAAAAACCAGAAAGAAATGAAACTCTGGAATAAATGCAATCGGGATTAATATTGGGATGTCGTCTTAACTGACAAGCAGCAAAGCTTGTGGTGGCTTATGTTTGCTGTTTGATAGAGTTTCAAAAACACCTGAATTAAAAACACCGCCCCCTTATAACCTTTTTGTCATAATAAGCTTGCGTAAATCAAATTCAAACATATATGTATTGTAGATAGCCGTTAATGACGGTTTTATTTTTTGTTTAGGAGATGAGTACCGATGTTTAAGTTTACGAAGAAGTTAGTATTAGCCGTCAGTTTTTTGGGTATTTATTCGAGTCAATTTGAGGCCTTTGGTTCAAAGCCAATCCTTGATGAGGCAGGTAATTCGAAACAGCAGTTAGTATTGTTAGATGCTGCGGCTTTCGTTCCACAACGTCAAGTCTTTGATGTAAAAGAAAAGCATGGGGGATTTCAAGATGGATTGCCGAAAGATCTCGTGAAAGCGTTTCTTGTCGAAGCATTCAAACGCGGAGCAGATCCTCGTTATGTAGAACGTGTATGTAAGGCGTGGTATAATATGGTGCGCTACAAAATTCCTGGATCCGGTGCGCCCAAAGCAGATCTAGCTGGCATTGCTTACGAGACCAAGCTAAACGATATCTTCATGGAAGACTGTATGAAATTATACATTGAAGGCGTCGTGTCACGTGCTGTTTTGTATTACAAGAAGGGAGAGCCAGGAAGAGAGCAGGAGATACGTTTTTCGGACTCAGAGGATGGCACTGCGAACCTTGCCAACTGCGGAAATGAAAGCTATTGTCAGGTCTATACCATAAGCGAAGATCGCGCCCGTATGGTCGGTGGCGCGAACGAAAATAGGCTTGTAACCTATATTGCCCCATTCCTAAAAGCACGGCACCTATTGCCTGCGGGCGCAGCAGGTTTGGGCCGTATATCGGATGTGGTTGTCATCTGGCGTTGGGGCAATACACCTATTATGCCTGACATGATTGATTATCTTATTATCAATCCGGCTTTGCTGGACCATGTGAACATGTATGTTAATTGGAAAAAAGGCGCGTGCGGCGCGCGGTGTGGGGTGATGTCATATTCGAATCTGCGCGCGGGCGCGGGGTTTTTCAGGTTGGCTTGTGAACCAAAATCAAAATCATAGACTAGAACCCGCGGTTAAAAAACCACGGGTCTGAGGCATCCAATACGAAAAGATGCTCGGCAGAAGCGTCTGGACATTTTGTTCAAACTGCTTGAGTGTCGTAATGCCTAATTTTAGCCAGCACGCCCCTGTGCCGAGGTATTCAAGCAACGTCTCTAGCTTAGCAGGTCGCTAAGCAGAACCATGCCAATACCATGCGTTATAGGGATACTAGCATGGCTGAGGCTGATAACATGTTAAAACATAACACATGCACGAAGACTTTTGCCCTTATTATGACGTGCTAGATGAGTAATTTACTTCCAAATTTTTACAGAATGTAGTAAGGACTGAGTAACACATCAATCTTTTCAAGGAGAAACAACTCATGCGCCCTTCAGGTCGTAAGCCGGATCAACTACGTGATATTGAGTTTATATCCAATTATTCGCCTTATGCCGAAGGATCTTGCTTGGTTAAATTTGGTAATACTCATGTGCTCTGCACTGCCTCTGTGGAAGAGAAACTGCCTCCTTTTATGCGCGATCAGGGTAAGGGATGGATTACGGCTGAGTATGGTATGTTGCCGCGCTCGACCCACCAACGTATGGATCGTGAGGCTTCTCGCGGTAAGCAAACAGGTCGTACGCAGGAAATTCAAAGACTTATCGGCCGCTCATTACGCGCCATCACAAACCTGAAAGCCATGGGCGAGCGTCAAATCAAGATCGATTGCGATGTATTGCAAGCAGATGGTGGAACCCGTACCGCGGCTATCACGGGTTCGTATGTGGCTTTGTATCTGGCCTTTAAAGGATTGGTTGATAAAAAACTGATCAAGGAAATTCCTTTGACCGATCATGTGGCGGCTATTTCTTGTGGCGTATATAAGGATAAAGTTGTGCTGGATCTGGATTATTTGGAAGACAGCAGTGCAGCTGCCGACTCCAACTTTATTTTAACCAGTCGCAACCAAATCGTTGAAATTCAAACTACCGCTGAAGACGTGCCGTTTTCATGCGAGACATTTGATGAAATGATGGCCATGGCAAAGCTTGGTGTTTCCAAGTTGGTAAAACTGCAATTGCAAGCTATTACAAAAGCTTCTTTAGGACAAAACGATGACGCAGCTTCAAGAATTAGTATTAGCAACTCATAACCCGGCTAAGATAGCCGAGCTCACATCTATGTTTTCACCCTATGGGGTGAAGTTGACATCTGCTGCTGAGCTTGGACTTGATGAACCAGAGGAAACGGGAACCACATTTCAGGATAACGCCCTGCTCAAAGCTAAGTTCGTTGCAGAAGCCTCCGGCAAGCCTGCGCTTGCGGACGATTCTGGCATTTGCTTTCCATCCCTGAATGATTTCCCGGGGGTCAATACTTCGCCCTATCGCCAAGGCTTTTCAACTATGGATGATTGTTTCCGCGACTTGGATGCCAAGCTTAAGGAAACAGGCGACACAGCCGCATATGTTCATTGTTCCCTATGCCTCTATTATCCTGACGGAAAATACCTTATGTTTGATGGAAGAATTGACGGTCAGTTTGTTTATCCAGTCAGAGGCATCACAACGAAAGGTTATCATTTCGACATCGTGTTTCAACCTGACGGATATGATGGAACGTTTGCCGAACTAGGCAGTGAAATAAAGAGTAAAATCTCTCACAGAGCCAGATCCTTCACAAAGTTTATTGATACGTGTCTCAAGAAGTGAATAATAAACCCTTAGGCCTCTACGTCCACTGGCCATTTTGCGTTTCCAAATGTCCCTATTGTGACTTCAATAGTCATGTACGCAATTCAGTGGATCATGGACGATGGAAAAAAGCGCTACTGACGGAACTAAAGCATGTGGGTAGTCTCACGCAAGGGCGACCTCTGCAATCCGTATTCTTCGGCGGCGGGACACCATCACTCATGGACCCGGGCACCGTCAAAGCGATCATTGATGAACTAGGAACCTATTGGCGCGTCAATAATCCTGAAATCACCCTGGAAGCAAATCCCAATTCCGTTGAGATTGATAAGTTCAAAGACTTCAGGGCAGCCGGCATTAACCGAGTCTCCATTGGCATTCAATCTCTGAACGCAGACGCACTCAAATTTCTAGGTCGAGCTCACAGCGTGAATGAAGCCACAAGGGCCATCGAGATCGCAGCACAAATCTTTGACCGTTACTCCTTTGACCTCATATACGCTCGCCCAGGACAAACTGTTGCTGAATGGGAGAAAGAACTGCGGGAGGCTATGCCCCTGGTGCGCGATCACATCTCGCTCTATCAACTCACAATCGAACCTGGCACCGCCTTCCATACGGCCTATGCCCGCAAAGACTTTACCCTGCCAGAAGGCAATCAGGCGGCAGACCTTTTTGACAGAACCAACGAGATTCTGGCTGAAAAGCAGATCCATCGCTATGAAGTCTCCAACCACGCACAATTGGGCAAAGAGTGTCAACACAACCTCGTCTATTGGCGCTACCAAGACTACGCCGGCATCGGCCCCGGCGCCCACGGCAGACTCACCATGGACGGCCAGAAATACGCCACCAAATGCCACAAAGCACCAGAAACATGGCTAGAAAAAGTTGAATCGCAAGGCCATGCAATTCAAGAAAAAATACTTCTCTCCCCCAAAGAACAAATCATCGAAACCCTCATGATGGGTTTACGCCTTAAGGAAGGAATTAGCCTGGCTAGTTTTCAAGATAATCTGAACACCCACGCACAAGACGTCCTAGACAAATCCCGCCTTCAAGCCCTTAAGGATGAAGGCTATCTGCTCATTAATGACACCCACATGAAAACAACCCCCGAAGGATTGCTACGTCTAAATTCCTTGGTTGGATATTTAACGGAAACAATTGCTGCTTAGCTTGCAAATAGCAGAATCTTTAACCATTTTTTCTCTTAAATACTCACCTTTTTTCAACATACCGACACTTGCCAATCGCAAACGTCATCTATTCGTGCTAATAACTTCAACAACATTTTTGTTATAGCAGACGAAAAGGGATCTGATTGTAATGAAGAAATACCTTCTCACCATCTTACTAATCTTGCACCTATGCCCACAAAACCAGGCCAGCCAACAGGAAGATACAGATTTCCCCAAAGTCCGCCGGTAATCCCCCCATTTTTAATGGGTTTATAAAGTAGAAAGTTCTTTAGCTGCCCCATGCAGCTTTTGTTTTGGTGTAATTCCACCTAACCCCATATTAGGTCTTTCGTTGTTATAATGCCATAGCCAATTTGTGGCTTTG
>JBGSQK010000044.1:0-7877 GCA_041738135.1 Alphaproteobacteria bacterium | reverse complement strand
AAACAAACAGCCTTAAACAATCGCACTATAATTACTCCCAAAACAGCCCTCATAAGGCCATTACGCTATATATGGTATTCATACCCTGAAATTTCATGGATATTATTTATAAATAACGAATTTAAGTAGAGTCAGCATCCTAATTTTTTACGGATGTTGCAATGTTTAAGTCCATGCATAATGCAGTCATCAGATTTGAGAACCACAAGGCATAAGTGAGCGCCTTTAATGTTTTGCTGTCGTATCGCCGAAAAATCCCTGCGTACGGTCATCTTTTAGGACTTTATCCATAAACCAATCCATAAGATTTTTGCATAACTCCAGGACCTTATTGCCATCATAGTAAAGGGTGCGATTGCGATCCTTATCGGGACCATAGATGGCTAATTCAACTGCCGCCTTATGGTTAGCATCTTGAATTTCTGATATATCCCTCGCAAAATCACTGGCAAATCGTCGATCCATTGCGTCATCTCGTGTGACTAAATCCTGCTGCAGAGTACCTATAAGGCATGTTAATGACACATTATCTAGCATAATGTCAATGAGCCAGCTCCAACAGAGGCTGATGTTCAGAGCATCTTCGCCCAACTGTCGGCTTTAGCCACTCATAAACCTGGTACCTTTGCGACTTTGCGGAACTATATTCGAAAATGGGCGTCCTGGCTAAAGTTAGGGTTATCGACATTAGAAGAGTTTGAACACTGCGTTCAAACTCTTCTGCCAAGCATCTTTTCATGTTGGATGCTTAAGCCCGAGGCTTCTTCCTCGGCCCTATGTCGCTAACTGCTAATTTTGGTTCACAAACAAACAAACATGAAAGACGGAACCAAACACAACATCAACGGCACGCCCGCCTCCGTGACCCGCACGCTGACTTTTTTGCCAATTTTTATACATATCCTCCGCTCCCACCAACTCAGGACATATAATAAGATAGTCAGTCTTCTCCAAATCCGGCGCATTCTCCTCCGTATTTCCGTGATTTCCCCAACGCCATATAACAACGAGGTCAGATACCTTCCCCTTAGAAACTGCATCGGCAGATAATAAATGCATTGCCTTATGGAATGGGGCAAAAAAGGTCACAACTCTGTCTTCATTTGCGCCTCTGACTTCACCGAAACGAGCTTCGTTCACGGTATACACCTGATATTGACCCTGACCTTTGCAGTCTGATATGTTGGCTGTTCCGTCTTCCGAAAAACGTAATTTCCGTTCTTTAGAAGCATCGCCTTTTTTATAATACAAGACACCACGTGATACGATGCCCTCCATATATAATCGCATGCAGTCTACCATAAAGTTAGCAAGGCCAGGATTTGGGTATGGAATACCCGCTAAATCCACTTTGGCTGCACCACCTTTATCTGGAATGTCATAACGCATTGAGCGTGCCCAGTGGGGATTAACAGCCATTAACTTGCGCGGATCAGCTCCAACTTTACTTGCTTCCAGAAAAATCAATTTCATAACATTTCTAGGCAAGTCCGTAAGAAATCTTGAATCAACAGGCCCCGTAACTTCATCACCGAGCTGTCTCTTGGCGACAGGTGTTGCAACGACAAGCCCCTTGCCGACCTCGTCTAAATTGTCATTATTGCTAGAGCCAAAAGCAGAAAACTGCCCTGCACTCAAGAGAGCGAGACTCGCAACAATCGCTAATTTCTTCGTAAACTTAAACATTTTTAATCATCTCCATATATACTAATGACCGTTCTCACAGACTTACTACCTCATATATGGGGCTGAATTTTATTTATGCAAGTTTTTTTGACGAAAAACCGGCTTAAATGTCGCCAAAGCTCCTCAATCAGGTGCTTCTGGAACACTAGAAAAGCGAAACCCTTGCTAAGCTTCGATCTCAAGATTTGTCACTAAGATGACATCCCTAAATTAATGCCAATAGCTTTTAATCCAAAACCCATCAACATTTGGGTTTTTGGTACGGTTGGCGCTGACGTACAAACGACGCAAATCTTTCATAGCATTATCCTGAAGAGATAAAAGCTATAGCAAGGTATTCTAGCTCTAGGAAGCTCAGAAAACTTTTAAGTATGCTGGCTGAGCCATTGCTTTCCAATCTCCAAACTTGATTTTAGCTGTTTACAGATACTAAAACATGCACTATCTTGTATCTACAAATGTGCTTTTCGCCTTTTGTAGATAGTTAGGAGATAAAAATATCAAAGTTCATTGGGCGTAAAAGAGAACTAGAAATTCTTCATGGATTAACTGGAAAACGCACTTCCAGCCTGGTTGTTATCAAGGGGCGCAGACGCATTGGCAAGAGTCGTCTCATAGAAGAGTTTGGCAAAGGCTATACAACATATACATTTTCCGGAATTCCGCCAACCTCAGAAACCACGAATGAATCTCAGATAAAAGAGTTTGTCAGGCAAATGATGATTAACTTTAAATTACCTGATATAGGATTTAGAGACTGGGGGGACGTTTTTTGGTTTCTAGGCGATAAGGTTAATAACGGTAGGATAATTCTGGTTTTTGATGAAATTTCTTGGATTGGGTCCAAGGACCCAGACTTTCTGGGAAAACTTAAAAACGCCTGGGATCTGCAATTCAAGCAAAATGGTAAGCTTATGCTTATATTGTGCGGTTCTGTATCCTCCTGGATAGAAAAGAATATTCTTAAAAGCACGGGCTTCGTGGGCAGAATATCTAGTACCATTACTCTTGGAGAGCTGTCATTAGATGAGTGCAATGAATTCTGGGGTGCAAAGAAAGATCACGTATCGGCATATGACAAATTCAAGATACTGTCTGTGACAGGAGGTATACCTAAATACCTCGAAGAAATAAGACCTGAGCTGCCTGCCGAACAAAATATCAAGAATCTGTGTTTTGTCAGAGAAGGGTTTTTATTCAGCGAATTTGATCAGGTATTCTCTGATACTTTCTTAACGCGGAGTGATTTTTATAGAAAAGCTCTTGAATCATTAGTAGGTCGCTACTTGGAAGCCACCAAGATATGCCAGGAAGCAGGTTATGAAATGAATAATGCTTCTTCAGACTATCTTGAAGAACTAGTTCATGCAGGCTTCATAAGCCGCGACTACACATGGCATCTAAAAACGGGTAAGGTATCCAAGTTGAGCCACTACAGGTTAAAAGATAACTACACCCGCTTTTATCTTAAATACATATTACAAACTAAGGCCAGAATTATTGAAGGGGGATTTAATGATAAATCTCTTTCGAGTTTGCCTGGCTGGAACTCCATAATGGGACTTCAATTTGAAAATCTGGTTCTTAATAATAGAAAGAGGATTTGGGATATTCTTCAAATAGCACCTGATGAGATTGTTTGGGACAATCCATTTTTTCAAAACAAGACATCAAAACATGGTGGGTGCCAGATAGATTATTTGATCCAAACTAAATATTCCAACCTTTACGTTTGCGAGATAAAGTTTTCCTTATCAGAAATTAAACCTGAAATAATTGCTGAAGTGGAAGAAAAAATCAGTGCTCTTCAACGGCCAAAAGGTTTCTCCTGCAGACCTGTTCTAATTCATGTAAACGGGGTTCATGAAACTGTTGCTGACCAGGACTATTTTTCTCGTATAATTGATTTTAGTGATTTGCTATTGCCTGAATAAGGCCTAGCACTAGATCTTCGCTATTTAGTGCAAGTTGGGATGATAACGTACAGACGACACAAATGTTTCATGAGCTTGCACAGATTGCAGAAATCCTAATTGGTTCACGATAGGTTCATAATGGGTTCATAACTGGAATTCTTAATAGATCTAAAGCAACGTTTTCCCTCAGTAAACTAACAAACAAAACGGCTTCCTTACATCTCCATCCCGCGCCCAGTATCTCTGGATAGCTCTCGCTGCAGCTCCCTCCGGAACATTTCTTCCAGCCTTGCGCCTACCGGCTCGTTGACGGATTTGATGTCTGCTATAGTAGGAGCCAGGGTTTTGTTCATTGCCTCCATGCGGTCTCTGATTTGATACCTCAGATCTGTTCTTTCCATAACGTCTAGCTCTTTCGTGGCATCTATTCGTTTCAGGAGGCCTTCGAAGCAGGAGGCTTCTTTGGTGATTTCGGTTCTCGTAAGTCTGGTTTTAAACGTTACCTTGAGGTAAGGCTTGACGTATTCGATCACGCCTTGTACGCCTTGCTCTTTCAGCACATCGTTGAAATCTTGGCCTGGAATAGATGGTTTTATGACATCAACGTTATAGCCTTTGTCCTCTAAAGCATCCATGGACTTTTCTACAAACTGATGGGTCTGGGATGTGGTTTTGTGCTCGTCATTGTCGGCGCATAACACGATCGTCCGTTCTGAGCCATTGTAATTGGCCATATTATGGATGCCCAAGGATGCAACGATCTTACCGCTAACGCCGGTTTCTTTAATGGACATGGCCGTTTCCAGACCTTCGGCAATGAAGACTCGGCCGGAGCCTTGTTGTAGGGTTACGAAGGAATCCTTCGACAGGCCGTATTGTATCTTGTTGATTTTGCTACCATCTGGATACTTTGCGCGTGTGCCATCATCAAGGATTCTAGTCACTTGCACGACCGATAGCGATCCATCGGCTTTACGACCAAAGGCGGCGAAGGAATCGTGGCCAATTATTCTCGGCTGGCCGTTGTAGAGGAACGTTATTTCTTTGGACAGGAACTTTAGGTCTTCGGACAATGGTCCTTTGATGCCGCGTTCTTTTCTTAGGTACGTCTCGACGGCACTGCCCTTGATGGGTTGAGCTTTGGCGTATAGCTCTGCCACTGCCTGCAACTTCTGTGCATCTTCTTCGGTCTTATCTATGGTTGGCTCTTCTGGCCTTTTATCAACCGGCCTTTGGTTTAGATCATAGGCGTTCACATTAAGCTCCTTTGCCAGATATTCAACTGCTCCTTTGAAATCAACGCCTTTTTCTCGTTGAATGAGGTGGAAGATGTTGCCCTTCTCGCCGGTAGAAAAGTCATACCAAAGCCCTGCTTTATCACCCGCTAAGGTAAAGCTAAGCTTGCCGTCGCCACCAAACCTCATTTGGGTTTTGTTGCTTTGCTTGTTGCTGGGTAGGCCGAGAAGTCTGGGGACGATATCGTCGTACCGGCCTTTTGCTGCATCCAAGACATCATCGGCGGATATGAAGTCTGGTCTGGCCATATTAGCTTCTCGCTGCACATCAGCAGAAAGAGCCGAATGATTTTCAACTAATTCACGAGCTGGATTCGTTTCTTGGGTACGGAATTCATTCTCATGCCCGTAGCTTCTCGGCCTAGCTTTTTGTGCTTGCGCTAACAGCTTCGACTCAGCCTCAGGCCGCATGCCCTTAAACGCTGCAAGCGCATCTTGGTTTTGCACTAAAACATCCGCGCTTTGATTACATGCCTTCAACAGCGTAAGCCATTCAGGCTTTAGTGAGCTCTTATTCATGATTCCCATAGGCTCGAGTTCGAGTCCTGATTCTTTACCCTTGGCTTGCACCACGCTCCATAGACGCGCAGCCTCAAGGGACTTGGAAAGATAATCCTTGATGGGTTGGTATGTTTCATCGGGCTGGATGCCAGCTGCTATCTCGCCGCTCATGACGCCTTTATTAAACGCCACATCGAATGATAGGCGATTAAAGTCGATGTCAGCCTCTTTCATGATCGGTTTAGACTTGTCATGGCTACGTTGGAACAACAACTTGTTCGCCACGTCCGCACGAGTCTGCGTGTCAGGTACTTCTTTATAATCCCTGATCAAGCCCCTCGTCTGGCCGCAGATTGCATGTTCGATTAGCTTGTTCTCATCGATCTTTAGCTGCTCGAAATGCGGCTGAAGTTGACTCCCAGAGGATACAAGCTGCAACGCCAGTTCATCACGACCGCTTTGCGTTCTTTTAAACTCGTCCTGTGTGACGCGGGTGTTGAAAGAAAACTGAAACGCATTCTCGTCGAGTTTTTTCAGCTGGCCGTAGATGGTGGCTGCTTGGTTACGCATTTGTACGTATGATTCTACCAGTTTGAAGTACTGCTTTTGCTGATCAGTCAGGCCCTCGTAATAGGTATTGCGCGCGTGCTCTTTATAGTGAGCCTTGGCTTGATCCTTGACGCCTGCAAAATAGACCATTTCTTCTGGCAGAACTTTATCGCCCCAATAGTCATTATGGGTTTCAGTGTTTTCCTCCTGCTTAACGCTAAAGAATTGCCTATATAAACGTGGGTTTTCATGGATGACTGAGGCCATGAAATCACGCTTTGATTTAAGATCGGCATAATCCTTAAATAGCTCATGGGTCTGGGAAAGACCGCCTGGATGGGTGCTTTCAATCTTAGACCAAAGGGTTCTGGTTTGCCGAACCATACTCATATAACCTTGCGTTGAAATGGAGGCTCGGCGCTCAAGATCGGATAGTAACCGAGTTCGATAGCCTGCATCTACTTCCAGCACATCACGCCTGATTCCTGCCAGGCGCACGTGTGATACATGGTTGTCCCAATCAGCAAGGATTTCTCTTGCGGCTTCTTCTTTCTGTTCAAACAGCTGCTGATAGGCGATGTATGCACCTTGCTTGTAAAGAGGCTCTGTCTTCTTTTCTATATCATTATCTTTGACGACATCTTTGATCTTAACCCGATGAGAAGCCCACTCCATCTCTTCTCGCAAAGTTCCTACTTCTGCGATCAGGTCTTTATAATCCTGTACCCTTGCTAGAAACGGTTTTTGCGCATCCGAGACCTGATAGTCAGCCAGGGTCTCACGCACACCGCCATAGCTCAGCTGATCCACCAAGTCCTTAAAATCCACGAACTGTTCGTGATTGACGTAAATCTGCAAGTCAAACCGATGACGCGACATGGCTACCAGTGTTGTGGATGGATCCATTAAAGAGTCTGGCGAGACGAATGTTCTATGGAAGGTTGAACCTTCAGACTTATGTACGCCCATGGCATAGCCAAGCGTGAAGTCCTTGTACTCTTCAGCCTTGAACTTGACCATACGCTCGCCCTCCAGGATTACTTTCAACTCTTGCCGGCGGGCATCAAAAGCATAGATGGTTCCAATGGTGCCGTTCTTGACGCCCTTATTGTACTCTGACCAGAAGTTCGTGCTCTTCACAAACTTGCCGTGGTGATCGTTCTGGGTGAAACGAATCACATCGCCGATGGAGTATTCTGAGCCGTTCACTTGGAAGTGTTCTTTTAATACACCTTTTGCTTTTAGCTCAGACCTGATTAGTTGATTGAGCTCGTAAACTTCAGTGTTACGGTAGGCTAAAGCCATACGCGACTCATAAGGATAAGTCCTCATATGCGCCACGTAATCTTTTACCAACTGGCCATGAGCATTCACTTGGGTTTCAAACCAATGCAGATGACCTTGTTCTTGGTATGGTCGCAATCCATCCAGCACCCGATGCTCATTAAGCAATACCGAGCATTGCTTCTGCCACTCAACTTTTTGCCGCACCACGTTACTGGTTTCAGCACAGCCATAACGTTCAGCAAACAAACGACCAAAATCACCGGGATCACGGGATTTAATTTGTGCTGGGTCTTGGATGATGAGAACTTTGGCGCCCTGGGATGATGCTTCCTTCAAGAACGGTTCCCACAAAGCCCCGCCAATCATGTTGGCCTCGTCCACAAGAATTACGTCTTTACTAGTAAAGCGATTCTTCTCCAACTCCTTCATGCGAGAGAACGCATGGATATAAGGACTGCCCCACAAACACCCGCTTTCTACCGCAGCTTTCTTCTCCTCGAATTTGGCCCAGCTATTTATATAGCTATCCATAGTCCGGCAAGGAATACCAATTTCCTGTTCCATGATTTCAACAGCTTTACCCTGGAACGTAGTGCCGATGACGTTATAACCCTCGTTGGCATAAATCTGGGCCACAGCCTTG
>JBGSQK010000042.1:0-1636 GCA_041738135.1 Alphaproteobacteria bacterium | reverse complement strand
TTGGAAGCGCTCAAATCCGAGCATCTCTAACCAATGGGGATGTTCCTCACCCGTCATTAATTCCTTCGGACTCTTACCCACTCGTTCGGGAACATCACTGCGCATGAACTGGCGGTGATTGAGAAAAAACTGCAACAAATTCAGGCTCTCCTGGACTTTGGGTGATAATTGTGTCTAATCTATGAGAAGGCTGCTAATAGTCTTGAGCGAAAATTATCGAAATTCACAAAGCCATACGCTTGGCGTTTGATCAACTGAATACGATTATTGATTCCTTCCATAACACCACTTGTCGCTCGACTAATAAAGTAGTTGCAAATGCCCTGAAGATGATTTCGAATAGTCTGTGTTTCTTTTTTATATAGCTTCTGTGCTTTTATCAGCCATTCTTCAATTGCAGGCATACCTTCTTCAACAGTGTAATGGGTCTCATAAATCTCTCTCAAATTCTCCTTGAGAAGATAGGCTTGCTTCAGAGTCTCAGAGCGATGGAGAATATTGATCAACTTCTCTTCTTGCTCGTCACTCAAGTCTTCAAAATTCTTGAGCAAAATAAACTTGCTGCCTCTATCCGTAATTCCCTCGTCTCTCCGAATTTTATTCAACTCACTATTGACTTCCTGCATTACATGAAATCGGTCGAAAATAATGGTAGCGTTGGGAAACATTTCTTCGATAACCTTGGGATATCCGCCCCACATATCTACACTCACTTCATTCACCTGTTCACGAACCTCTATCGGTTGCTGGCTAATCGTTTCAGTCATTGCTATTTGACTATTTGACGGAGCAATATCCAGCAATGTCTTAGTATCAATATCACTGATCACGCCGACAAACTCTTTATGACCTTTTCGCATCGCAATCTCATCAATACTTAGGCGTTTAGCTCCAGACCAGTCCTTTGGTTGACGTTGGTTTCTGATATAATCAAATATTCCTCGAATTTCATCTACGCTCAAATGTTCTTCACGACTAATTTGTTCAATCGTAGAACTACAGATGCGTTGGAAAATATTCTCTTCATAGCGTTTTGTATGATGACGATTAAAATTTATAAATTCTAACTGTTCTGTAAAGTAGCGTTGGCAAGCATGACAGTAAAACTGGCGACGTGGAACTTTCAACAGAATTTCTTGACCAAAGGCAGGTAAATCTCGAATTAGAATGGGTCTATCTTGGTGAAATTCTTCACTACACTTTCTGCAGTGAGTACAGTAGGCACCTGATGCAGTAACTTCGAGATAAATACAGATAAATCCTTCGACTTCGGTATAACCTTGAACAGTGGCACCTGGAAGATTTAATAGCTGACTAATTGAGGAATTCATAATAACCCCCATGTAGATAAAGACTAGACGGAGCATACTACTATTATACAATAAGCAAATAAGCTAAAACTATTAATACACAAGGCTTTCAGGCTTTTTCCCGAACTGTTGCGGCACCTTAAGCTTCAAGAATCAGGAAAAATTATAACCTCAAGTTCAGGAGAGCCATGACGAATTAGTTAAATACGTTCCATTCCGGCTTATTAGACCTTTTTTCAAAGAGTTAAGAGGATTAAAAGATCAACAGGTCAACGCTCAAGTAAAGCTGTTGTCAGAGCAATTTTTTGAAACTCGTATGCCTTTGT
>JBGSQK010000036.1:0-49958 GCA_041738135.1 Alphaproteobacteria bacterium | reverse complement strand
TAATCTGGACTGCGCATTTTCCATACAACAAACAGGAAATCTCGGCATATATACCATTACATATCTGAACAACCCATGCGACACAGCCACCATAACTATCGATGCTAGTGGGAACGAAATTATCACAGACTACGGCGCCCTAGACCACCTCTCGTCCAAGGACAGTCTGCATATCACCACATTTTATACGGTGGGCGACAACCACGGCGCACTGGCCTCTGAATCCCGTGAAGACATCATCATACAAGGACAGAACCACTGCCCGACCATTGATGATGAGATCAGGCATTGCATACCAAAAGAATGCTCGAAAGACCCTATCAAAGGAAATATATACTCGGAAGGCAACGCCCAGGATCTAGATGACGATCCCATCAACATATACAGCATAAACAATATACTAGACGGCGGCTTTTACGATAGAGATCACAGAGAAGGATATATAAAAGTAGTCAGCGCTGAAGAAGCTTTAACCGTAAATACCCTCACAGGCGATTATTCTCTAAAGATAAATGACTGCGCCTGCAGAAACCATGATGACAACTCACTGAAATTCAGCATTCTCATCACAGACGGCAACCTCAGCGATGACTCGAAGTTATGCTTAACACCAACGACCTTAGAATTCGTCAGCACATTCTCACACGAGCAACCAAAGATCTCCTACCAAAGTGAAGAAAGTACTCCGTCAGAGCTAGCTCAACAAAGTATACAGAACTTCTCACTAATTACAGACATCTGCCCTTTAAATAACACAGCGACCTAACACTAATTTTCACAATTGTTTTTTTAACCTGCCTCTTGCTATTACCTCAAAACCACTTTATGGTTTTAGACAAAAGAAAAATAAACAGGGGAACCGTCATGAACATCATCAAAACAGCCATTTTTGCATCTGCCATAGCATCTTTACCTGCCCAATCATCCACTGAAACAGTACCAGCCGCTCAACCTTCCGTTGCAGGTTTTTCGTTGGGCGTCAAAGGTGGCACTCTAGGGTTCTTTGGAGCTGAAGCCACTTACCGCTTTAACCCTTGGATATCCGTGGTGGGTTCCGTTAACGGTTCCCAATTTGACGTAAACAAATCCACCAGAAATGTGTCCATGGATGGCAAGCTCCAGCTATTTACCACTGGAGCTAGCCTGGGCATACATCCATTTAAGAATAGTTTCAAAATCCTGCTGGGTATCTTTTATGATGGCAATGAACTTAAGCTGGATGATGTACGTTTAAAACAAGATGTAAATGTGGGAGGCGTTGTTATAACACCAGCCCAAGTAGGACGGGCACAATTGAACGTTCACTACAATCGTGTCACACCCTACTTAGGTGTGGGTTTTGACACACCTTTTTATGAAGGCTGTCCTTTGAGCCTAACCGGCGAAGTTGGCGTCCTGCTCCAATTCTCGCCCAAGGCAAAAATTCAACGAAATGGCCTCAACAACTTTCCTGCGGCCAGAAACTATTTGGAAAAGCAAGCCGAAAAATCAGCCAGCAAGCCATTGCTGAAGTACTTTCCTGTGATTGCCATTGGAATAAAGTATGGGTTTTAGTGGGAGAAGTTTAATTTTTTTTACAAAGTCGCAAAAACTGTCTATAAAGGTCATTGAGGATTCATTTTAGGAATCCTACGAGTATTTGATAAAATTGAGGAGATGCGACTTTGAAAGCGCGTGCTAACAAGGAACAAATGGACAGAGATTACCACATCGGTACCATCGACCCCAAAAAGGTACCTGTTGAGGAGCTACTGAAATACTATCGTGACATGCTGTTGATCCGCCGATTTGAGGAAAAATCGGGCCAGGTTTATGGCATGGGTAAAATTGCAGGGTTTTGCCACCTCTACATCGGGCAAGAAGCCGTTGTGGTAGGTATGCAGTCCGCACTCACCCCTGAAGACACCGTTATCACAGCCTACCGGGATCATGGACACATGCTCGCATGTGGTATGGATCCAAAGGGTGTGATGGCCGAGCTTATGGGCAAGGCAACCGGTTACTCAAAGGGTAAGGGTGGTTCCATGCACATGTTCTCCCGGGAGAAGAATTTCTTCGGCGGACATGGTATTGTAGGCGCTAACGTATCTTTGGGCACTGGCATTGGCTTTGCTCACAAATATCGCAACAGCAAGGCGGTGAGCGTCACCTACTACGGTGATGGCGCCGGCAATCAGGGACAAGTCTACGAATCATTCAACATGGCAGCCCTGTGGAAACTGCCTGTCATTTACGTTCTTGAGAACAACAAATACAGCATGGGCACATCCGTAGAACGTCACGCTGCCATGCCTGACCAACTCTACAACCGCGGCAGTGTTTTTGGCATCCCCGGTCATGTGGTCGACGGCATGGATATTTTGGCTGTGAAAGCCGCCGCTGATATGGCTGTTAAGTATGTGCGTGATGGCAATGGACCCATAATCCTGGAGATGAAGACCTACCGTTATCGTGGGCACTCCATGTCGGACCCAGCCAAGTACCGTTCCAAAGAAGAAGTTGAGTCTGTGAAGGAAGCAGCAGACCCGATCCAACATTTGCTGGCTATGCTGCAATTACACAAGGTAACCGAAGACGATTTGAAACAAATCGACAAGGAAATTAAAGAGATCGTCAATCAATCCGTTGAGTTTTCAGATGCCAGCCCCGAGCCGGATCCATCTGAGCTTTATACGGACATTTGCATCTAAGAGGCCCCATTATGAGCAATACAATTACAGTACGTGACGCCTTACGCGATGCCATGGCAGAAGAAATGCGCCTAGATCCTGATGTTTTTTTGTTAGGTGAAGAAGTTGCACAATACAACGGCGCCTATAAGGTCAGCCAAGGAATGTTGGACGAATTTGGTCCCAACCGCGTGGTCGACAGCCCAATTACGGAGCACGGCTTTGCCGGACTCGGTGTGGGCGCAGCCTTTACAGGACTTAAGCCTATCATCGAGTTTATGACTTTCAACTTCGCCATGCAGGCCATCGACCAGATCATTAACTCGGCAGCCAAGACATTGTATATGTCCGGCGGCCAGATCTCCTGCCCCATCGTATTCCGCGGCCCCAACGGTGCGGCTATGCGGGTCGGTGCTCAGCACTCCCAATGCTATGCCAGCTGGTATGCCCATTGTCCTGGTTTAAAGGTGGTATCACCTTATGATGCAATCTCAGCCAAGGGACTTTTGAAGGCCGCTATCCGTGATCCTAATCCTGTAGTTTTCCTAGAAAACGAAATGATGTACGGCGAGCACTTCCCTATTCCTGAGCAATGGGACGAAATCGTCGAGCTGGGTAAAGCAGCGGTGGTTCGTCAAGGCAGTGATGTAACCGTGGTGAGCTATTCATTCATGGTCGGCAAATGCTTACAAGCGGCCGAACAATTGGCAGCTGAAGGTATTGATGTAGAAGTCATCGACTTACGCACGCTGCGCCCTCTGGATAAGGACACCATCATCCAATCTGTTCGCAAGACCAATCGTTTGGTCAGCGTTGAGGAAGGCTGGACCGTGGCCGGTATAGGATCCGAGATTGCAGCCATAGCCATGGAAGAAGCTTTTGATGATCTGGACGCACCCGTCGTACGGGTCACAGGCGCTGATGCACCTATGCCATATGCGGCCAATCTTGTATCTTTGACCATACCTAGGGTTGACCAGATTGTAGACGCCATCAAACAAGTAACGTACAAAAGCTAACCGGGAGACCTCAGATGCCTGTTCAAATCTTAATGCCAGCCCTTTCGCCCACTATGACTGAAGGCAATCTCGTTAAATGGCATAAAAAAGAAGGCGATACCATTAAGGCCGGTGAAGTGCTGGCTGAAATTGAAACCGACAAGGCAACCATGGAAGTGGAAGCGGTGGATGAGGGAACTTTAGGCAAGATCGTTGTTCCGGAAGGCACAGAAAACGTACAAGTTAACCAGCTCATAGGATTAATCCTAGAAGAAGGCGAAGACAAATCAGCTTTGAAAGACTTTAAAGTGGCAGCACCTGTGGCTGCAGCCAAAGTTGAAGAAAAGAAGATAGAAGCTGTAGCAGCACCAGTAGCCGCGCCCGTCATATCCATGCAGGCCGCATCTGCTCGCGTTATAGCAAGCCCGCTGGCCAAACGCATTGCTGAGCAATCGGGCGTTAACCTATCCGTGGTCCAAGGCTCAGGACCCCATGGCCGCATTATCAAAGCAGATGTGGAACAAGCCATGAGCAAAGGCCCAAGCTTGCGCGCGGCCACATATGTGTCAAACCGCGAAGTGGGCGACATGCCTTCTTTTGATGCCATTAAAGTATCGAATGTCCGTAAAATCACAGCCAAACGTTTGACCGAAGCCAAGCAACAAGTCCCGCACTTTTACCTAACAATCGAGTGTGAAGTATCCAAAATTTTAGCCATCCGCCAGGACATCAATGACAGCCTGGGTGAAAAATTGGTGAGCGTTAACGACCTGATCATCAAGGCATGCGCACTGGCCCTTAAAAAGGTACCTGAAGCCAACGCCTCGTGGGCTGAGGATCATATCCGCCAGTACCATGCATCGGACATATCAGTTGCCGTGGCAACCCCGAACGGCCTGATTACACCAATCATTCGTGATGCAGACCAAAAATCCGTTATGGAAATCGCCCGTGAAGGCAAAGAATTGTACGCCAAAGCCAAAGATGGCAAACTAAAACCCCAAGAATTCCAGGGCGGTACGTTCAGCCTCTCCAACCTAGGCATGTTTGGCATAGAACATTTCGCAGCCATCATTAACCCACCACAAGGATGCATCCTAGCCGTGGGC
This sequence comes from Alphaproteobacteria bacterium, assembly GCA_041738135.1. GTDB lineage: Bacteria > Pseudomonadota > Alphaproteobacteria > JAGOMX01 > JAGOMX01 > JAGOMX01. The sequence goes on along the minus strand of JBGSQK010000036.1, from coordinate 45,182 downwards.
GCTGCAGAACAAAAACCCATCGTACAAGACGGTCAAATCGTCATCGGCACAATGATGAACTGCACCCTATCCGTTGACCATAGAGTCGTAGACGGCGCCGTGGGCGCGGCTTTCTTGACTGCGTTTAAAGAGTTGATCACCAAGCCGGTGGGTTTGGTGTTATAAACATAACCTCTCCCCTTGTGGGAGAGGTCGCCCGAAGGGCGGGTGAGGGGTACATAAAAGCCGTATAGATCCTAGCATCCGCTCGCACCATACTGGCTCATATGAGACGGTTAAATCGTATTTTTCATATTTCTGTAAATCTGTATTGCCCCAACAAACCCCTCACCCGGCCTACGGCCGACCTCTCCCACAAGGGGAGTGGTGAATACAAACGTTCAAAGGAAGTTAATTGAATAGACCTCAGATGAGAATAAGTACTACTCAGAAACCAAACCTAGCAATAACTCAACAGCCAAATATTCTTCAAACGCATCATCTATTAAGTCATCGTTAGTCTGAACAAATGAACGCTTAGCAACAGATATTTGACTCTGGTCAGGATAATCCTGGCGCAATCTTTTTTTATTCAACTGGCTCTGCATAACATTTTCTAACGTATTCTCATCACCATAATATGAACAAAATGCCGGCATTGCCACAGCCATAGACAAGACACTAGTCAGTATTAAATTTTTTGCATTCATAACAATAATCCTTTTAATATTTGTTAACATGAATAAACATTCTATTCATATATAGATATCCACTTATGTTTTGTCAAGACCGTTTACTTACAAAACTATATATTTTTATCAACACCCCCTTCCCTTTCTTCATTTTCAATACCATACTATAATCATGTTAACCGCTCTTTACGGTTTGTTTAGGTCTTTCTGATTTCATATACGGTATGCAAAGGAGCCAATAAATGCTAGCTAATATCATTAAAACCGCTCTCTTCCTTGCCTTAGTAGCTGCACCAGTCACAACAAAAGCCACCGACATCGAAAGCATCTTAAGCTCCGCCGAAGACAAATCAGCCGCTAGACATCCGTCCCACATGGAACTCATGACACCCGAAGAGGTTAACAATTTCAACACTCTTATAGCTGGCAGTTCTTCCAGCCACTTAAACCGGTTTAAAGAATCCATCGGCACTCAATTTGGTGTCCTACTAAAAAGCCTGACCACAGGCATTAATGCAAGACATGAGAAACTAGTGAAATGGGCAAAGTTTCACGCTTCTGCCTCCGGGAAATTAAAAGGCTGGGGATATGTGGTAACAGCAGTCTCAGCCGTCGGCTGGGGCGTTTCCCTAACCCCCATTCCCTGTGACGTACAAAACTGGCTCGGCATTGCCAGTACAGCCGGAATAGCCACGGGAGCAGCCCTCATCTGGCTTTCCAGACAATCACAACTAACCGTTGTAAGACTCGATAATGAATTAATGTCTGACATGGGCAGAACACTTCACCTACAAAGCCTGATTGATAAGGAAGAAAGAAGAAGAAGAGCTTGGAACGATCAAGCCGACTCCTCCGAAGATGAAGATGACATGATAAGGGCATCCCGAAGAGCAGATATTGACATTGAGCCTCCTGAACAAAGCATTCCAAAAGCAAAAAAGAAAAAGAAAAAAGTACGCATTCATGAGGACGACCCATTAGAAGAAGACGACAGAAGATTAAGGGGTGAACTCACAGAAATAGTTGTTCATAACCCGATAAATGAGTCAAAAGAAAAGGGGAAGGATGAAGCGCAGTAATCATAGCCTCTGTCGAAGTATATATTATACTAAATCTCATCGTAGAATCAAAACCAGTTAATCAAATATCTCCGCTACATCCGTCATTGAGAGCTCTCCTTAGGGCGTGGCAATCTATTTTTTTTCCGAATTGTATTCTTGCAAAACGGCCAGACCACAGTGGATTGCTACGCCCCAAGAGGGGCTCGCAATGACGGTGTAATTCTAATCATGATTATTTCTAGCTAATATTATGCTTTTATTAACATACATTTGATATTATTAATAACATAGACATAAGTATATAGTTATCATAGGAGACACGCAATGAAAGCTGCCATATTCAGGGGCATAGGAAAACCTCTCACAATCGAAGACATCGACATCGCCCAACCAGAAGCGCATGAGGTGCTCATAAAGGTCGCAGCATCTGGTCTGTGTCATTCGGAACTTCACGTATTTGACGGATCTCTTCCTATGCCCAGCCCAGGTGTGTTTGGACACGAAGCCGCAGGCATAGTGGAAGCGGTGGGCTCACAAGTCAAAGATTTCGCGCCTGGCGATCACGTAATCAGCTGTCTTTCCATGTATTGTGGTCACTGCAAGGAATGTCTTACGGGCCATATGAGTATATGCTTAAATTTAAACAAATTGCTTAGAGACCCCACACTTCCACCTGTGCTCTCCAAAAACGGCGAACCCCTTCACCAAGGTTGGGGACTTGCAGGATTTGCTGAAAAAATGCTGGTACACGAACACGGCATCGTTAAAATTGACAAAGATATTCCATTAGATTTGGCTGCATTATTAGGATGCGGTGTAACCACTGGTCTTGGAGCTGTTTTGAACGCGGCTAAAGTGCCCGTCGGTTCGACCGTAGCCGTCATAGGTTGCGGCGGCGTAGGTATTAACTGCATACAGGGGGCCCGCCTTGCAGGTGCAACGCGCATCATCGCCATTGATAGAGTACCCTCAAAATTAGCAAGCGCATTAAAATTTGGAGCAACCGATGTTATAGATGCCAGCAAAGAAAATTGCGTGGAAAAAGTCATGGAACTCACCAATGGCGGTGTCGATTATTCCTTTGAGGTGATAGGCAAAAAGGAAAGCTCTGAACAGTGCTTTAACATGCTCGCACCAGGCGGAACAGCCACTCTAGTTGGTGTTATTCCCGTAGGCACAACTATAGAACTTATGGGCATCTCCTTCCTTTTTGAGAGAAAAATCCAGGGAACCATGCTGGGAGGCAATCGCTTTCCCATAGACTTACCCAATTACTTAAAATTATATAAAATGGGCCAATTAAATCTGGACGACTTAGTGACTGAACACATAAGACTAGAAGACATCAACGAAGGCTACGAAAAGATGAAAACCGGAGAAGGCATGCGCCGGATAATTATATTCGATTGATTTTCTACTGCTGAAGCTTGCCAAATGAATGAAATAATTTTGTTTCGCTCGTGAAAAGTGGCTTTGATAATTAAATGAAATCGCACGACAAAGCAGGCAGGATAGTATCATATGATACTATCACGTTGAGTTTTGTAGTCGAACCCATCTATCTACCCCCTCACAACCCCAACAATTTTCTCAATCTGCTCGGCCGCGTCCGTATGTGGATGCCGCATAAACATAGGCTGTTGATGTCTTATCGAATCAGGCACATGGCTGTCTTTAGGAATAATCCCCGCCAGCACAGGTGTAAACTTGATGAAATTCTGACAGACGCTTTTCAGCGTTTCAAACACCTTCACCCCATCCCTTTGGTGTTCCACTTGATTGACGACCACAAAGACTTCCAGATCTGGTAAATAGCTACGCGAGTATTTAATCACAGCATAGGCATCGGTCATAGAGGTGGGCTCATCGGTAGTAATGATCACACATTTGCCAGCCAACTGGCTCAATTGCCTGACGGTGCCGCCGATGCCTGCACCCAAATCGATAATAATTTGATCATATTTTCCGGCCAACTCAATCAAGGCATTCTGCAGATCTTCTATACGCGAAAACGGAAGCGACGCCAAGCTTCCACAACCTGAACGGCCGGCCAATATATCAAACCCACCAGTTGCATAGGTCATGATGCTATCTTCCAGCAAACAGTCCCCATTGATATAATGACCCAAGTCCTGCTCCGGCATCAACCCCAACTGAATATCCACGTTGGCTAAGCCCAAATCACCGTCAAACAGCAGTACCTTTTGCCCCTTCTTGGCACAAGCATGGGCGTAAGATATGGAAAACCACGTTTTCCCCACCCCGCCTTTACCCGAGGCCACCAGCAGTATGTTGGGCATAGCAATGGATTGCTCTAAAGATTTTGTTCTACTTCTCATCAACTGGCACTCCTTAATTGAGGCTGCAACAGATTATGTTGGACGTAATGATCGAAACGATCGATGAATAAATTAGTAAACGCAGAACTATTCAGTGGCACCATGAGATGAGCCACCTCAGGCATGTGCCCAACGGCAATCAGTGGATATGGGCTATCAAGAGCACGAGTCAACACATGGCCCAAACGCTGCGTTAAATCCAGTTGGGTCAGCATTAAGTATTGGGTGCCAAATTCCTTAAAGGCCTCTTCCATTTCCTCGCAATACTCATGATCTCCCCGAGCGGGCATGACGAGCACCACTGTGGGTGCTGAGGACTGAACGAGCTTATGCAAACGCTCACGCTCCGCCTCATCAAATGGATTCGTCCCTGGCGTATCGATCAAGATCAGATGCTGACTCTTATTCTCCTCCACCGCACGATGCAACAAAGTGGGATTCTCTATAACGGCTAAAGAAGCTCCAATGGCTTCGCACAGGCTTTCAATCTGAGCACAACCTCCTGATTTCTGCCTATCCGTAGAGATAATCTTGATGGGCCTATTTTCCATCAAACATTGTGCTGCCAACTTAATCAAAGCCAAGGTTTTTCCTACACCTGGAGGCCCAATGAGCATCAAAGGTGCTCCATCATTTAATATAGACGTAAGCAGGGGCACATGGATTGCACCCCGTAAAATCCGGGAGAACACCTCTGGCATGCTGCCTTCCAGATTGCTATTGTTAAGCAAATGATCAATCACAGGCCGCGGTGTGCGGTGATGTATCAAACACTTCTTTATTTCCGAAAAGGTTTCTTGCGCACACAATGGCTGTAAGTGCCTATCGATGGCGGCCACCATGGTCACTTCACCATTTTGCTCTTCGGTGGACACGATCAATGTGTTGGGACCTAGCTCCCGCCTGATGCGGTTTAGCAGATCCTGTGTGGTCGAGCCTTGGTAACGAATCATACGCATGTGGGGCTCCCTACTCTATCTGTGCACAGGTTTTGAGTTTCACCCGCGGATGAATCTCATTTTGCGATAATACCACCGTGGAAGGACGAAAACGCTCAATCACAGACCGCACATGGGGCCGAACAGAAGGATTGGTCAGCAACACAGGCATAACGCCATTCATCAACTGTTCATTATAGGTAGTTTGAACTTTGTTGATAAAGCTCTGCAAGCGACTCGGTGCTATAGCTAACTGTTTAGACTCACCATCCCCCACAAGGGATTCATGGAATATCTGCTCCCATTCAGGCGATAAAGTAATGATGGGCAACAAACCAGCCTCATCTGAATTGGCCGCACAGATCTGACGCGAGAGACGCGCACGCACATGTTCAGCGATAGCTGACACATCCCGAGTAAATGTACAAGCCTCAGCGATACTTTCCAGTATGGTTGGCAAGTCGCGGATAGAAACACGTTCCTGCAGAAGAATCTGCAAAACTCTCTGTATTCCAGCCATAGAAACTTGCGCGGGAGAAATATCCTTCAACAACTTTTGATGCGCCTTACTCAACCCATCAAACAGTTTCTGGGTTTCTTCGAATGTAAGGAGATCAACCATGTTGTCCTTAATAACTTCCGTCAAATGCGTGGTGATAACAGTTGCCGGATCTACCACCGTACAGCCAAGATTCTCAGCTTCTGCCCGCCTGTTATTGTCAATCCACTTGGCATTCAGTCCAAAGGTAGGCTCTTTTGTGGCCTCCCCAGGCAGCATCACATCTCGATTCTGCGGATCCATAGCCAGCAGCATACTAGGCCGCAGCTCGCCCCGCGCGCTTTGGATTTCCTTAATGCAAACCGCATATTCATTGGATCCCAGCTGCACATTATCCTGAATGCGAACCACGGGCAGCACAAACCCAATTTCATTGGCTAGTTGCTTACGTAAAGCCGTAATTTGATCGGGCAATGAGCGGCCATTTTCCATATTCTTCAAAAGCGGCAGCAAACTGTAACCCAGTTCCAAACGAATAGGCTCCACATAAAGCGACCCCTGCTGCGACATTTTCTCTTGCGCTTCAGATTGCACTTTTTGATCGGCCACCTCTTTTTCAAACACCTCAGTTTGAGCCAGTTTATCCTGATCCTGTGTCACTTTCCAAGCACCGTAGCCTGTGAGTCCAGACAATAAAACAAATGGCACAAACGGCAAACCTGGCAGCAAGGCTATAAACAACATCAAAAACGATGCCATCCCCAAAGCACTAGGATAGGCGGTCAATTGCGCAAACAAAGCCTTGTTCGCACTTCCTTCATCGGTGGAAGCCTTAGATATAAGCAAACCGGCCGCTGTAGAAACAATCAAAGCGGGAATCTGCGCCACCAAACCATCACCCACACTCAAGAAAGTATAGGTACGAGAAGCATCCCCTAAAGAAATACCCATCTGAGCCACACCCACGATGATACCACCCACGATGTTAATAAACGTAATGCACAAGCCCGCAATGGCATCGCCACGAACGAATTTCGCCGCACCGTCCATGGCTCCATAAAAGTTAGACTCGCCTTCCACTTCCTTCCGACGACGCTTTGCTTCCGCATCATCAATGAGACCTGCCGACAAATCCGCATCAATAGCCATTTGCTTACCAGGCATCGAATCCAAACTGAAACGAGCAGCCACTTCCGCAATACGTCCCGAACCTTTGGTGATCACCACGAAGTTAACGATCACCAAAATACCAAAAACGATGAGCCCGATAACAAAATTACCGCTCATGATAAAATTACCAAACGCCTCGATCACATGCCCTGCAGCAGCTGGTCCCTCATGGCCCCGACTCAAAATCAACCGAGTCGATGCCACATTGAGTCCAAGTCGTAACATGGTCGTCACCAACAAAACTGTTGGAAACGAACTAAACTCCAAAGGCTTCATGATGAACAACACCGTCATCAAAACCAAAACCGAAGACATCAATGAAAACGCTAAAGCAATATCCAAAAGCCAAGCAGGCATAGGCAGAATGAGCACCACTAAAATGCACATCAAACCCAAAGCAAAAGCAATATCACCACGACTCAACGCCGCTTGTATCCGTTGCATATTAATGTTGGGAATGCCTTGGTTTGTTGCCATCATAGGTTATCCCTGACACGCTTTAATTGGAGAATTGGAGTTGCCCTCGTCCGTGTACAGATTCAACTTATTGCGCAACGTACGAATAGAAATCCCTAAAATATTGGCCGCTTGCGTTCTGTTTCCCAAACAATGGGAGAGCGTTCCGATAATCAAGTCCTTCTCCACATCCGCCACAGTGCGCCCCACCAAAACATTAGCTGGAGCTCCACTTTGGGTCACAGTCACAGCTTCCACCGCAGATCGCGGCATCAATATTTCTTCCTTACCAATTTCCAAACCTTGCGTCACCAAAATGGACCTGTGAATAATATTTTCCAGCTCCCGCACATTACCGCGCCAATAGTATTGACGTAGTTTTTCTAAAGCCGGAATCGTCAGTTTTTTCATGGGTAACCCATTGGCTTTACAGTACTTCTCAACGAAGAAATGAGCGAGCACCTCAATATCCTGAGGACGTTCACGCAAAGGCAACAGCTCCACCGACACCACATTCAGACGGAAATACAAGTCTTCCCGGAAGTTTCCATTTTCAACCTCTTTTTCCAAATCCCTGTTGCTAGTGGCCAGCAAACGAATATCCACCTTGATGGGCTTGGTTCCACCTACCCGGTCAACTTCACGTTCTTGTACGGCACGCAGTAACTTGGCTTGCAGCCGCGGATGCATTTCCGAAATTTCGTCTAGGAGCAATGTACCTTTATTGGCCTCTTCAAACTTACCCACACGCCTGTCTATAGCGCCTGTAAAAGCGCCCTTTTCATGACCAAACAGCTCCGATTCCAACAGATTTTCAGGAATAGCCGCACAGTTCACGGACACAAATGGTTTATCCTTACGACGGCTATGGCTGTGAATATATTTGGCCATCACTTCCTTACCCGTACCTGATTCTCCAACGATGAGCACGCTGGCATCACTAGGCGCAATTTGATCCACCAGACGAAATACCGGCTTCATAGCAGGATCACGTGTGATAAATTCACAATGATCGCACGCCACAGCTTCCAATACGGCCGCAATCAATTCAGGATCAGGGGGCAACGGCACATACTCTTGAGCGCCGGCCTTGATAGCAGCCACTGGCGCTTTAGAATCGGTGCTGATACCACAAGCCACCACAGGCACACTGATGCGTTCTGCCTGCAACCGGTTAACCAGATCTTTCACATCCAAACTCACATCCACCATAACCATATCGGCACCTTTGCCTGAACGTAGGTTTTCAAGCGCCGCATCTACAGTGGTAACGTGACTCACTTTCGCACCCCGGTCCAAAGCAATCTTACTCGCCGTGGTAATATACCCCTCAAGTCCGCCAACTATAAGTAACCGCATGTGACTTCCCCTTTTGTTTACTTTTTAAGCAGCCACATCCGACTTAATAATCTCAGTCATGGTCACGCCTATCTGATCGTCGTCCATCACCACAATCTCGCCACGTGCCACTAAACGATTGTTCACATAAATATCGATAGCCTCACCTACCTTACGGTCCAGCTCAATAATAGCGCCACGTCCTAACTTCAGTAACTGATTCACGTGCAAATTAGCCTTGCCCAACACAGCTGAAACCTGTACGGGCACATCGTATATGGCACCTAAATCATCGGCTGTTGGTCCCGCATTGGTATCTTGTGAAGCACATGCTTCACTGGCCTCGCTCTCAGTCGCAGAATGCTCTTCTTGTGTCTTTTCTTCATCCACCATTTTCTTCTCCTTCCACTGAATTTTCCACAATCTGTTGCGGCACATTTTCCATGACACGCTCCAGCGCCTGATCTATTTCTTGCAATAGTTTTGACCGTATCTGCTCCACGCCACCATCATCCCAGATTATCCGACAATCCGTACGCTCCAAATCATCTTTCTTGACGACAACTTTCAGCGCCTCATGACCTTGCACCATGTCTTCGATAACTTTTTGCAAGTCCGCATGCACAAATATGGTCATCACCCCAGAAGCTTGCAGCCCCTTCATAACCTCGTCCACAAAACATTGAACTTCGTGTTCCCCGTATTTTTCAAAGGAGTACGGAATCACTTTTTGAATGATAGCCTTGACCACGCTAAGGGTAGAACTGGTCACGAATTCATAGGTCGCCTGTTGATTAGAAACCAACTCGGCCATTCGGGAATTCAGCACAGCCATCATGGCTGCCACATCCGCTTCCAACTCACTTTTAGCCTGGGCATATCCAGCCTCATACCCGGCTGCATGACCTTGCTCACGCGCATGTTCCACTTCAGGAACGATCACGCTGCCAGCTTCGTTTATAAAGCTTTCGCCGAATGAGAATTTTTTTGAATTGAGCATACCTATGCCACCATTTCCTCATCACTATCGCCATCGGGAATAGAAATTTCGCCTTTATCCGCAAGGCTTTTGGTCAAATTCACTATATCCAATTGCGCCTCTTCCACATCCCGCAAACGCACAGGCCCTAAAGCTTCCATGTCTTCCTTCATCAACTTAGCCGCACGTTCTGACATGTTGGAAAAGAATAAATCCTTGATATTCTCAGCGGCCCCCTTCAGAGCCAAAACCAAGCGAGATTTATCGGCAAACCGAATAACCGCTTGCACGCCGGCTGGCTGCAAACGCATTAAGTCATCAAAAGTGAACATCAACGATTTTATCTTATCGGCAGAATCCGGTAAGGCCGTCTCGAGATAGCTCATATACTTAGCTTCCGTAGCCCGATCAAAAGAGTTAAATATGTTGGCCACAATCTCATGGGAATCCTTTTGTGAAGTCTTAGAAATATTGGTCATAAACTCGGTTCTCAACGTTTTTTCCACATTCTCAATGACCTCACGCTTGACCGTTTCCATACGCAGCATACGTTCGATCACTTCTTTAGAAAACTCTTCTGAGAACTTAGCAAATACCTTAGACGCATGATCAGGTCTTATTTTTGATAGCACCACGGCCACCGTTTGCGGATATTCGTTCATCAAAAAACTGGCCAGAACCTGTTCGTTCACATTGCACAGCTTATCCCAAACCGTCTTACCCGCTGGACCACGAATCTCGTCCATGATGGACTTGGCACGCTCGCCGTCCAAAGCCTTCATCAATAATCTTTCCGTGGAATCAAATGTGCCGGACAAATTGCCTGTAGAAGTTAAGCTCTCCGCAAATTCCACGAAGACACCTTCCACAGCCTCAGCTTTCACTTTTCCCAGCCGAGACATAATTTGAGATATTTCATGTATCTCCGACTGATCCATTTTTTCAAAAAGCTTTGCCACTTGGTCTGCAGGCAATGATAGCATAAGCGCGGCAGCCTTTTCAGGTCCACTTAAACTTTCAGCTCGATCAATAATACGTTCTGCCATTTTTCAGCACTCCCCTTATTGATTCATCCAGTTTTTAACCATAGCAACCGTTTCATCCGGATGCTTATCGACAATTTCAGCAACCTTAGTAATAGACGATTGCTTCACGTCACCATCAATTTGCTCGAGCTTAACCATTGCCGAGGGTTGCTGCGCTCCCCCCTGATTGGCAGCCATGGGCGGCGCTTGCCCACCCCCTTGAACTCCAGGAATTGCCTGAGATGACGGCTGAGCATTATCATTTCCACCAGCATCCGTTACATTTTCAGCAGGCCCCAAAGCACCCAACACACGTCCAATCAATGGCTTAATCACCAACAGCAGCATCAACAGCCCTACCAGCGCAATGATTCCCGTTTCAATCAGTCGAACCAGATGGTGAGCCTCAAAACCAAACATCCCAGGGACTATATCTTGTCCCATATCCACAGGATCACTGGCGAAGGCCATATTGACCACCTCAAGAGTATCACCACGTTTCTCATCAAAGCCCACAGCTGATTTCACCAATTTTTCAATCTGGGCCATGTCTTCTTTGCTGCGAGGTTCATAAGTTTCCTTACCCCCCGCTTCAGCTGCTGGCTTATGATTACCATCCACCAACACAGCTATGGATAGCTTTTTAATGGATCCGCTTTCCTTCACATGATTTTTGATGGTTTTAGATATTTCATAATTAATCACTTCTTCTGTGCGCTTACTCTGATTCTTACCACCACCCGCAGCACCTGCGGCTGCTGGAACTTCATTAGAAGCACCTGCTGCACCTGAAGAGCTACTGGCCTCAGAAGTGGTGGCGCCATCCTCTATGGTTTGAGTGGAACGCTGCACTTGTCCATTAGGATCAAAAATCTCGCTGTTTTCAGTGAGACGATCAAAATCCATATCAACAGCCACAGTTGTACGAATTTTACCCACGCCAACTGTTCTCTCCAACAATGACCGAATGGAGGACTCAAGCTTTGCCTCGTAAGAAGCTCTTAACTCTTCAGCTTTTTGGACGGTTGCCTTCTCGCTAGAATCAGAAAAACCAGCGGTCAACAAATTACCTCTGTCATCTACCACCGAAACTCTATCCGGCGTCAGATTTGGAACAGCCGCCGCCACCAAATGTTGGATGGCACGCACTCGCGCATCATCTAAGCGACCAGCCGATTGCATGCGGATGACAATAGATGCAGTTGGGATTTGTTGTTCATTATTAAACAGCTCACGCTTCGGCAAAACCAAGTGAACCCGGGCGGAAGCAATCGTATTTATGGTACGGATAGTCCTTGCCAGTTCACCCTCCAGGGCTCTCACTTGGTTCACATTCTGTACAAAGAATGAGGTGCCAAATACATCACTTTTATCAAATATCTCATAACCCACCGAGCCGCCATTAGGCAGACCAGCTTCCGCCATATCCATACGAATACGCGCCACTTGGTCAATAGGAACATACAACTGGGTACCATTAGCCTTTATTTGCATAGGAATATTCAGTTCTTCCAAGCGGGTCACGATACGCCCAGCTTCACCCACATCTAAATCACCATAAAGCAAAGCCATGTCTGGTTTAGAAATGTGATCCGCAAAGAACATCATGAACCAGCCCAATGACAAAATCAGGCCAGCCGTAATACCCATCTTTACAAGACCGAGTCTTTGAATGAACGCGAGAAAGTCCATAGTGTGTTTTCCCTGGAAAATTGTACCGTTTATTTTGCATTTATTTTAATTTTCCCAGAAAACGGAAAGAATTTCCACTATAAATGGAAATTCTTTCCTAGTAGGTATTTAAGATATTGAAAAGCGGTGGTTATAAATTACCGCTTCAGCTGTTTCAAGTCATTAAACATGCTTTCAGTGGTCTGAATGACCTTTACGTTACTGGAATAGTAGCGTTCTGTTTCCATCATTCGAGTAAATTCATCAGCCAATTCCACTGTGGATTGCTCCAGAGCATTTGACTTCATACTGCCCATACCGGCACTTTTCGCGCCAGCGAGCAAAAAACCACCCGAGCTATCCGTTTGTCCCCAGACGTTTCCGTCCTTAGAAGACAATTGATGCGGACTAGCAAAGTTAGCCAGAGGAACTTTATAGATATTCAGGGTTTGCCCATTGTCAAAAAGCGCTGCGACAATACCTTCTTCATTAATCTGTATACCACTCAGCTGCCCCACACCTTTACCATTCTGGGTTACAAGGGTTTCAGCATACCCTCCAGATCTGCAACTAATGCCGTCGGATGTATTGGCTGTACCTAAATCCAAGCTCAAAGTGCTGGCGTTAGCAGCCGTTGTCCAAGCTACATATATATTAGGTGGAGCTGGTTGGCCACCATATGATACGGGCTGACCAAAACCGTTAAAGACCACTGGTATGTTCGCGTATGCACCACCACCTGCTGTATTTTGAGTTATAGTACCGTTGGGCGTTGTCACAGTTAGATTCCAAGTCAATGGGTTATCTACAGTTTTAGTCCAATTGTATAGCAAAGTATTTGCCTCACCCAATGAGTTATAAACTTCAATCGAGGTTCTTTCTGTTCCATTGATAGGCTTATCCGATGGAAGATTTATCTTAAGCTCAACTTCTGTACTAGGTGTTGTAATACCAGCGATCTGGTTAACACGTATAGTTTGCAACTGATTTACTGAGTTTAGGTCAGTAACCGTAGGAACACCAGCAGTATCCGTCGGCCAGCCTTGCAAATAGTAACCAGCCACATTAGCTAAGTATCCTTGCTTGTCTGGCAAAAATGAACCTGCACGAGTAAATGAAAACTCGTTGGTTGTACCAGTAGGCAAAGCACCTTGCTTACCTACCACAAAAAAGCCATTCCCCGAAACCGCCACGTCGGTTCCCGAAGTGGTCGCTTTAAGCAAACCTTGTTCGCTAGCTAGCCTTAAGGGCGCAGCCTTCACACCTCCTGAAGCAAACGATTTAGGGTTTGTTGTTCCAGCTACAATGGTAGAAAAGTTAGTTAGCTCTTTTTTATAACCATCCGTACTCGCGTTCGAAACGTTGTTACCGATGGATGTCATCTTTTGATCTGCTGCCTTCAAACCTGAAAGCGCTGCGGAATCTGCTCCTGCCATTTTATTCTCCTATGGATTCTTTGTTAAATCTGGTTTCTATTTCTTTAGTAATGGATTGAAATTGCTCTTCAGAGAGACGACCAAGTTTCTTCTCAAGTTTATAATTTTGTGCTCCCTGTTCTTCTATTTGTGCACGAATCTCTAATTGATCTTCTTCAGGTAAAGCCGCCATAGTTGCCTTAATCAGTTCATATCGATTCAAAGGCTCAGCTTTCTTTTCCTGCTCTTGAATGCTCACAATAGCCGAAAGCGGCAGACTATTATTACCCACCACAACTTTAGGAATTTTGTCCGTAAAATCGCTCCCTGTTAAAGGCGCTTTTACTGTTGTGGGAATTTTGAGCCAAGAATCTTCGTATGGGTCTTTTATGACTTGGCCTTTATCATCAAACCCTAGTATACGGATACTAAAATCCCCTTTATCAAAAGGTTTATCTGAATTTGAGGCTTTACCATGCTGGGTATTGACTTGACCATTCCAAGTAATGTCTTGTTTCCCAGGAGCAACAACCGTTTGTCCACTTTTAGGCAAAATATCTTGCTCATAAACGGGCATACCCCTGGAATCTAAAATTTCAATTTTGGCTTTACTCATACCCGCTGGCAAATAGCTGCTCAAATGCATATCTTGACCATCTTGCAGCGTAAACTTGTCGCTCTTAATCTCAATCATTTTACCGATGAGGTGTGATGAGTTCAAAACTTGTCCAGCCTTTAACAAATCGTTTTGCTCATCAATTTTTTCAAGCATGGCATATTGCCCCTGAGCCTGCGACAGCTGGAACATTTGCTTGGCCATTTCAGAGGTATCCACTGGATCAAGAGGATCCTGATACTTGATGGAGCTGATGAACAGCTTCAAGGAATCCTCAAAGGCGTTAAACATCATCTTCGATGACTTATCCACAGCATTACCGCCCTTTTGAGCCATCTCCTTACGGGACTCTACGAGGGCCTTTTCAGCTCTGTCTATTTGCTTGATATCACTAAGCATTGATGTCGACCTTTTTGTTAGAGTTCATATGTGGCGCCTGCCTATAGCTAATGTTTTCACTGGCAGTTTCAGACGTTCCTTTACGGGATCCAGAAGCTTGACCTTCGGAATTCTTTTGATCAGATTGCCCCTCATGCCCACGGAAATTGAAACTTAAATCCGTGGTATCCGGACTTATGCCTGAGCCTGCCAAAGACTCTTTAAGCAGCTGTGGATTTCTTTGCAAAAGGTCATAAGTCTCAACCTTATCGGCCATAAGGATAGCATTCACCCGCCCGTCCTTAGCAAACTGCAGCTCAATCTCAATTTTACCCAAAGATGGGGGATTCAGCTGCACAGTCACCTTGTCCAAATTATGATCAAAAGCCTGTTTCATATGCACAGCCACATCCTGCATCACTTGTGGAGCCTTTGCTTGTATATGAGCTGGGACCACTGGCACTGATGTGCTTTTAATAGGCTGCACTTCAACAACTTGCTGTGGCTGAGACATAACCTCTTTATCTACGATCTTTGGGGATTCTACCCTTGCTTCATTTTCTATGGATGGCAACGCCTTCAGCTGCGGCTTTTCTTCGATTTTTTCAGGAACAATCACTTGTGGTTTGCTTAAAAGTTCAGGAGCCGCAGGTTTTGCCACTTCATCAGTTTTTATATTCTGCACCACAGCATCCGTATGAGAACTCGTATCGCTCTTTTGAATCACCGCCCTGACGATCTCTTCCTTGATGGGCAGGCTCTGTACAATTTCGGTAAATTTAGGAGCCTGCTCAGCTTTAACTTCTACTTGCTGAGCGGGTGTAAAGGTAACCTTATCTGCCTTAGCAACCTGAACCTCTTCACTCTTTACAGGTGTCTTTTCATGAACCGGCGCATAGAGCTTCATATCTTCAGCCGGCAGTTCTTTACTAAGCATTTTTAGCACAGGCGCCGTAGGGGTCTCACTTTCCACCAACCCTATTTTTGGATCAGCCTCTATAACTCTCTCTACAAGTTCCACCAGTGAATCAATCTCCAACGCTTTTATTTCAGCTGGCAAATCACTCTCTTTACCATCCAATCTGATGACGTTCTTGAGTTCAGGCGCAACCTTGAAGTTTACCTTCACCTCTTTAGATTCAGACACATTCTTTATGATTAGCTGATGCGGATTTTCGACCATTGCATTAGATAGCAACTGCTCAGCCTCTGGCATATCGAGCACAACCGCACTGGCAAAGGCACCTTTGTCAGGCATCTGCTCGCCCGCCGGAGAATCAGCAATAGCTTTAATGAAATCAAGATTCATTGGGGCAGCAATTGCGCAATCAGCCATAGCAGGTTTCCTTTAATTGTTATCCTGCTCCCTCATACGCAACTATCGGGCCAACTATGATTTTATTTTTACTTTTGAATAGGTTATTTTTTGATGCGCATGGGCATACATGAATGCCCGTTCTTAACCACTTGGGTGCACGCCTTGCGTGCGACGTTTTCCGGTAAGTTGACCAAACGGGTTTGGTACAATTTTCCTCGCGTATGCTTAATAGGACTAATCACAATTTTAGCTGAACTGAGCATGCTCACCTGCTCTTGTACACTATCAGCCACTTCCTGCGCTTTTTTCGATGAACTAAACGCACCCACTTGGATCCCCCATTTCCCCGTTAAGGGTGTTGCATCTTTAATGGACATAACCGTTGGCTTCATGCTTGGTTGTGCTGGCTTTGGCTTTAAGATAGCCACTTGCTGCTCCTCTGCCTCAAAGTCTGGCAAAGGCCTATGAGTCGGCACAGGAACAACTAGGTTCTTGCCGCCATTCACTTTTTCAAAACCCACCTCTATGAGTTCAGCCACACGTTTGTCTCGCCAAAGTCGGGTCTTGCCTCCTAAAACCACTGCAATCACACGTTGTCCAGACCGAGCAGCAGAAGCCGACAGATTCCAACCTGACGCAAAAATGAATCCGGTTTTAATACCATCCACACCAGGAACTTTTCCCAATAGGTGATTGTGATTGTTAATATTTTGCCCCTTATATTGAAAGGACTTGGTTTTAAAGTAGCTGTAATAGCGCGGATAATGCTTATATATAGCCAGGGAAAGCGCTGCCATATCACGGGCTGTGGTTTTTTGAGCAGGATTAGGAAGACCAGATGCATTGGCAAAGGAAGTATTGTTCATCCCCAAAGCACGCGCTTTTCGGGTCATACGGTTGGCAAAATTTGCCTCTGTTCCAGCCAGGCCTTCCGCCACAACCACTGCCACATCATTGGCAGATTTGGTCATTAAAGCCAGCAGCGCGTCCCGTACGGAAATAAACTCACCCGCCTTTAAATACAATTTTGTGGGCCCTTGCCTGGTGGCATTTACAGAAACTTTAAATTTATGGTGGGGATTAATTTTGCCAGTTTCGATAGCCTCAAACAGCAGATATAGAGTCATCATCTTGGTAAGTGAGGCGGGATAAGTGATGGTATCCGCATTTTCATTGTGCAACACTTTGCCCGTATGAGCATCAATAACAATAGACGCATACACCACATTATTAAGAGCACGAGCAGAACTAGGAGCACGAGCAGACTTTTTACGAGGCTTAGCTTCGGCGACAGATACAAAGCACATGAGAAAAATGCAAAATAAATGTACGAGCCTCATATCCCCCCTGGTTTTTTTCGTTATCCAAGATCTAAGTGTAACGCATTTTGCCACTAAAAGTAAGATGGGTTTTAGATAAGTTTTCGTATTAGTAAATAATAAGACAGAAACCGCAATACAAGCTACCTTTCTCATCAGTTGCACCACATTCAAGAGCACACGTTGACGCACAGAAGCAAACCATATAGACTTTCATAAAAATAACCAGAAACTGGGGGAAACAATGAAAAAATTAACCGTACTGGGAGCAGTAGCTGTCATTCTTGGGATTGGATACACGGGCCTGTGGCACTATAATGCGACAAACCTTGTGGAAGACTCGCGCAACCACATAGATCAGCTGGACAAATCTAATGCCCCGGCCATTTCCGTTGCATCAGTCGAATCAACCGGATTTCCTACGAGCATAACCCTAGAGCTAAAAGACATCAATGTTAAAGCCTTTGATATGATAAAGGCTCACGTGGATACCTATTTCATTTCCCGAGGAATACTCACAAATTCCTACAAAACCAAATCACATGGGGATGTTACAGTTGCCATAACCGCTCCCAATCCGGAAGACTCGCTCGAACTCATATTCAAACCGGGAACCCAAAGCACAGCAGAAGTGCAATTCAGAGGAAACCAATTTATACAATTCCTCATGGGCCGCATGAAAATGTCTCCGGTTTTAGACAGTGAAAAGCAATGGAACCTCCTCACAGAACTAAGATGCTTTGATTGGGCAGACACTGGCCACGAACTGATCGAAAAAAGGTCTGGAAAAACCCTCATAAAACATGGCCCCTCCTCTGCCAAGATAAAGCTCGATCCGATTGATGATCATACCCATGACGTTGACCTGAAGCTTTCTATAAAGGATCTAGAGTATAGCCCTGAACTCGACAAAAGACTCGCTACTTGGGGCGAAGCCTTCAACCCCATGATCAGCGCCTATTCGGGCACGCCCACCTATCCCATCCACAAGTTCATAAGTTTCAGCGCATCTGGCAAAAACTCCACAGAACTTGAAGCCACTTATAAAGGCCCCCTATCCCCATCTAGCCTGGGTCACGGTGATATAGAGTTTGATCTAGATATTTCCAAATACCAGACCAGCAACAAATTTCAAACGGGCAATCTGCAATTAAAGTTTGCAGGCCAACTAACAAAAGATAAATTTATCAAAGATGCCATTTTTAAATTAGCAGGTACCTTTAAGACCACACAAGATTTCACTGATTTTGTTACCCTTACATTTAAAACCATGGCTCAAGACGAACTGGATAAAGCCGCAGAGGACAAAGTACCCACAGAATTCAGCATGGAACATTGGCCCGAGTTCTTACAATACGTATTCATCTTGCATGCAAATCGCATCCTGCCCGATTTGACCAAATGGGGAGAAATAAAATATGTGCTCGACTTTAAAATCGATAAGGCCGCTAAAAAGAACGAGCTGAACGAGTTTGCCTTGATAACGGATAAATTTGGTATACGCATTAAGGGCTTTGCGGATATGTCTAAAGCCAATTCCAGAAATGATTCCATAGAAATTACCTTGATCAACAAAAAGGAGATCGTAGAAAGACTCTATGCGTACGCCACTGAGTTGCTGGATATATCTAAAGAAACCACTAAAAATGATTTCAACATCAAACTTGATCCAGGCCTAAAACAACACATCTTGGATTTCATTAATAAAGTGGAAGAAAAGCAGGCAGAAGAAAGCACAGATTCTACCATTAAAATAACCATGACAGGCGACAAATTAACAGTTGGCCCCATGGATAGCGCCCAAGTTTTGATGGCCTTTATGGCCCTTATGTTTAGTCAGCAGTAGGCTTGAAATAATGGTTTTCAGTAAATTTATAATTTTTTTGACAATATAGTAATTTTTTTCTTGACAAATCAAAAACTTATTACTATATTACACATAAGGGTGAGAGAAGTTAACTCTCCCCCTCGTGTACACAAAAAAGAAAGGCATCCGGCGTTTGGGCCCCGCGTAACCCAAGCAAGTCTGGAAATGAGCGGCGCGGTGAGCAAGTAAGGGATATGGTGTGTAATGTGCCATATCTACCGTACGGTTATTGCAAAAAGGTGACGAGGAAGGTATCCCTATAAGCCAAAAACAACCTAAAAAATAACACCGGTGGAAGCCGGATGATGACTGAGACGACATTCAGACATCTAAAGGCTTCCACCACTTATTAAGCTTAGAAAAGGAAATAGATTAGAGATAATATTGATAGTATAGAGTAACCAAATTAATCACACCCGATGTCATCCCCGCGAAGGCGGGGATCCAGCGCAAGATGTGCGCCAACGGCGCTCAGTTTAGCTAAACAGTTAGCTATATAGAATCGCTTCGCGATGCATTTTGTGCTGGATCCCCGCCTTCGCGGGGATGACAATCTAGGATATTACTCTGTTTTTCACTGCCTCGCATGGCTATTTCTTAGGCCAACCATTGCCCTGATCGACATTAACCTGCGGACCCAACTGCACAGGCTCTCCCCGCAATATATTACCCTCTTTTTTGGAACGTTCCTCAGCTTCCTTTAACCTTCGCTCTTCAATAGCAAGGCTTTTATCTTCACCTGATTCCTTTATCACAGGCAACTCAGACTCCAGAACAGCTGTTTGCTGATTAGACGAGCCAAGATCGACATCATCCGCTAAAACCTGATTACTGATAGCAATCACCACACAGCCAAAGATAACAAAGGCAATTTTCAGATTGTTTTCACTCATGGCACACCTCTTTCATACCACCAGTATGAAGAGAAAGTTCTAAAAAAAGATTAACTCTGATAAATAGTTTTAAACAAAAAAGCACATCCTTACCCTCCGTCATCTCGCAATAAAGTCAGCGAAATCAACTGACTAGCTAACTGAGCAAGGAACTCACCCGTAAATAAAAAAGCCAGCGACCTTTCGGTAACTGGCTTTTTAAGACCCAAGGCGCCCTAAAGCAACCTTAGTATCTAAAAAATGCTGAAATTAGCTCTTTGCAGCTTCTTTTTTCATTTCTTCGTGTTCTTTTTGCATGCCTTCATGTTCTTTTTTCATGCCTTCATGCTCTTTTCCCATAGCTTCATGCTTCTTCATGTCGCCATCTTTGTGGTCATGCTTCATGTCACCATCTTTGTGATCATGCTTCTTGTCATGCTTCTTGTTCTTCTTGTCATGCTTCTTTTTATCAGCTTTTTTGTCATCTGCAGGAGCAGTTGTTGTTTCCATTGTCTTTGTTGTGGTGGTTGTAGTAGCTGTAGCTGCTGCAGGTGCAGAAGGAGCTGCGCCGCCCTCTTTCTTTTCTTCTGCTTGAATAGCTTCAGTAGCTGGAGCTGTTGATGGATTAAAAATCTGTGCTGCAACTGGGCTGCTGAGCAGACCTAGAGCCACACCGGCTGATAACGCGATTAAAGTCTTAGACATTTATTAGTTCTCCATATTTATAGGCTTCTCACCCATTGTTATTGTCTGTGAATATCTCTAAAATTTATTCAACATTCGAGTCATATTACCACAACACATAATAAGCTTGCAATCCCCTTCATTTTGGTTTAAACAATTAGTTAACTTATCCAAGGCACGGCAAACGTAAATAGCCGCTGCATTGACTCCGGCGCCTTCTACGCACTAACGCGTACTTTGCCACGGGGCTCACTTTTCCCATAGATTGTATCCGAAAGGTGATTGGATTGTTAATTTTAATTTGGCCCACTTTAGAGAGGATGTCATGTTTATCCAAACTGAGGAGACTCCAAATCCTGCAACGATTAAGTTCATACCAGGTCGCGTGGTTTTAAAAGAAGGCACGTTGAATGTTACAAGTCCAGAAGAAGCCAAGCAAGCCCCGCTTGCCAAACGCTTGTTCGACATAGAAGGCATCCGCGGTGTCTTTTTCGGATCCGATTTCATCTCAGTAACAAAAGCTGAAAATGATGATTGGTTCGCGTTAAAGCCCCAGATTCTGGAAACGCTTGTGCATTACTTTGTGACCCATGAAACTGTCGAAATTCATCAAGGCCCCAAAGCGCAAGCCAATGAAGGCACTGATGATGACATTAGCAAAGAAATAAAAGAACTACTCGATAGCCGCATTCGCCCTGCTGTGGCTATGGATGGAGGCGACATCGTTTTCGATCGTTTCGAAGATGGTATTGTCTACCTGCATATGCAAGGCTCATGCTCGGGTTGTCCGAGCTCATCAATCACTTTGAAATCAGGAATCGAAAACATGCTTCGATATTATATTCCTGAGGTTAAGGAAGTTCAGCAAATCCAATTAGACTGAATCTAAGTATATCGGCTTATCTCATCACACGGATGCCCGTTTAAATGAAGAAGGAGAGTATTATGATTAAGAAATGGACAAAACGTATAATTTTAGCTTCACTGATCGCCATGATAGGCAGCCTTTATGTGGCTGTTGGCAGTCACTGTGAAACCACTGAAAGCGAAGAAAAAACAGCAGAAACACCCAAAGAAGAAGTCAAAGTTCAAGACATCTGCCTATCCAACACAGACCACCTGAAAAAGGTCTTGAAGGAGAAGGACTTCAACTTAAGCAAAGCCGCTGAAAGCGAGTTTCAGGTACCTCGCACTTATTTTGCTAACTTCCCGCAAGATATGCGACAAGTTAAGGACCTGAAGACGAAAAAAGAACTTTTCATCCACGTACTACTCCCCATGATCTTGCACGAGAACGAGATCATCACCCAGGAAAGAAAGCACCTGCTGGAGCTAAAAAAAGCAGCAGATTCTGGCAAAGCCCTAAAGCACTCCGATCGCTTTTGGCTCAGCAAACTGTGCGAAAAGTACAAGATGAAAAATGTGGATTTCAACGAATTGTCTCGCCGCGTGGACATCATTCCACCCTCATTAGCCTTAGGCCAAGCCACCATCGAAAGCGGCTTTGGTCTATCCTATGCAGCCCTGAAAAAGCATTCACCCTTCGGCATGACCATCTCACAAAAGGTCAAGGCATACAAAACACTGTCAGAAAGTGTTGCCGCATACATACGTAATCTGAACAGCAACAACGCCTACCGCACCATGCGCAAAACCCGCGCAGAACTGCGCAAAGCGGATAAAGACATCAACGGCAACGTCCTCATCGGCGACATGATAGCCTACTGCGAATACGGCCAGTCCTACATCAAACAAGTTCGCAGCGCCATCAAAGGTAACAACCTAATGAAGTACGACAGCCTAAGCCTGGAGCCGAAGAGCAAAGCTTGATGTTTGGGTTAAAGAATACTGCGTATGGTTATTATATAAGGAGAAAATCCATGTTTAATTTTAGGAAGATGTTCCTGGCTTTACAGCTATTGGCAGCTGGAATGCTAGTTAATGAATCAATCGCAAAGAACCCCAACAAAACTCCATCAAAAGCTTCCATAACCTATCTTGGGATAGAAGATAACAATTCTTGGGATGATAGCAGTGAGTTACACTTTTTTCGTGTACCATTTAAATTTGAAAATGGCAAATGGGCTGCTATGCCTCATTCACCTCAGAATGAGGAAGAAATTATCAAAACAATCAACCTTTATCCTGAAAAATTAACTTTTCTTCCCAATACCATAGCTACTCGAAATAGAGAAATTAAGTATTGTGCAACCGGATCTTTCAAAGTGAAATTAGATTCTGCTCGCAAATCTACTGTTCTTTCAACCGCCTCAAATGTGAAACTGAAGAAATCAAAGACAATCACATTAAGTGAAAGCGACAAGCAGAAGGTTTCGCATGCTCTAAAAAATAAACTTCCTGCCTATAGCCAATACAATGATCAAAGAGATTTAATAGGAAAATTTGAATGGACCATCGCGGATCTTGAATTTAAAGGGATTAGTGCGGGTGGACATACTTTTATTAAGGTAAATTTAAAGCCTGAACTTGAAAAGGATCCTATGGCTGGGTTTAACGATCACATTGAAGATATTCAATCAGAACCAGCTGGTGATTTTCTTACCCACTTGTACGTACTAGTAAATGGGGAGCCCGTTTTTCTAGGCAAAAATTTGGAATTCCTAGAGTGCGCAGATTATGCAAATAATAATTCAACGCAGTTTATTTTTCGTAGATCTGCGTATAATTTTGATGGGTATTTGTTATTTAATAACAGTTTTAAAGATAAAGTGCATTATGGTTGGTCTTACCACTAATAATTTGACGGAGTAACTACTTAGGCGCAAATGTGTGGCTGGTACAAAGCTTAATAAGATCTAAAAAAATTTAAAAAAGCCCTCCCCACCGTTTTACCCTTCCCTTTTTTCCATAAATTTCTTATAAACATTACATGAGCTATTCATTTACAAAAATGCATGGGTTGGGGAATGACTTTGTCATTTTTGATGCCCGGCAGAATCCTATTCAGTTGTCGCCGAAGTTGATCCAACGGGTCAGCGATCGTCGCTTTGGTATTGGTTGCGACCAGGTTTTGGTTATGCGTCCAGCCAATGACGAGCGGTCGGATCTTGTTTTGGAAATTTTCAACGCAGATGGATCACCTGCGGGGGCATGTGGTAATGGGACACGTTGTATCGCTTGGCTTACATCACAAGATACGCAGAAAAAAACCATTAAAATCGCTACTGTGGATCGCATCATCCAGGCCCAGGTGGACTCCATCAATTCCATCAGCGTGGATATGGGCAAGGCCAGTTGCCAGGATGTGGATCTGAAGATCCCAGGCATCAAGGATGCTTATGCCGTAAATGTAGGTAACCCTCACGTGGTTCTCTTCGCTGTACCAGGCGCACAAATTGAACTAGAATCAATTGCTAAGGATTTACAGCACAACTTATTATTCCCCCAAGGCACAAACGTGGAGCTGGTAGAAGTGGTGAGCCGGAAAAAGCTTAACATGAATGTATGGGAACGAGGTGTTGGCCCTACTGCTGCCTGCGGCACAGGCGCATGCGCCACGGCAGTAGCTGGATTTTCTTCGGGTCGCAGTGACGCCAGTTGCAAAGTTTCTATGACTGGGGGACAGTTAAAGTTAGATATCACAGAAGGCCTACAAGTCCAGATGACAGGCGCTGTTTGTTTAAGTTATACGGGCACTTTAGATCCGTCGTTGTTTGAGTAGTTCCATGAACCCGAAACCACCAGAAGTTATCACCTTTGGGTGTCGGCTTAACACATACGAATCAGAAGTCATCAAAAGCCATGCCCAGACCAAGGGCTTGGAAAACACCATCATATTTAACACCTGCGCGGTCACCAATGAAGCTGAACGCCAAGCCAGACAAGCCATTCGCAAGGCCCGCAGAGATAACCCCGACGCCAAAATCATCGTAACCGGTTGTGCCGCGCAAATTAACCCGGAAAAATACAGCCAAATGGCTGAAGTGGACCAAGTACTGGGCAATCAGGAAAAGATGGCTTTAGAAAGCTACGCCAGCACCTCCCCCATCGTCGTCAGCGACATAATGCAGGCCAAGGAAACAGCTCATCACCTCATTTCCGGCTTTGAAAGCCATGTGCGTTCCTTTATCGAAATCCAAAACGGCTGCGACCACCGTTGCACCTTTTGCCGCATTCCGTATGGCCGCGGAAACAACAGAAGCGTACCTTTGGGCGAAATTGCGAACCAATGCAAGCTCCTCGTGGAAAAAGGCTCTAAAGAAATAGTATTTACGGGCGTAGATATCACCGGCTATGGCCAAGATCTGCCAGGCCAACCCACTTTAGGACAGATGATCAAGCGAGTCCTCGCCCAAGTACCAGAATTGCCTCGTCTTCGGCTTTCCTCCCTGGATCCAGCTGAAGTGGATGACGATGTTTTTGATCTCATAGCAAATCAACCAAGGCTCATGCCCCATTTCCATATTAGCCTGCAGGCTGGAGATGATATGATCCTAAAACGTATGAAACGCAGGCATTTGCGGGACGACATCATCAACTTCTGTAAGAAAGTCCGAACGCTAAGACCGGACGCTGTTTTTGGTGCTGATATCATAGCAGGATTCCCTACGGAAACGGACGAAATGCACGCCAATTCGGTACAATTGATTGAAGACTGCTTCATCCCCTACTTGCATGTATTCCCCTACTCTGCCGTTTCGGGAACACCAGCAGCTCGAATGCCTCAAGTCGATGGTGGCGCCATTAAAAAACGCGCCGAAGCCTTAAGAAAAGTAGCTAAAAAGCAAAAAGAACAATTGTTTCAAAGCTGGGTGGGCAGAACAGTTCCCATCTTGGTGGAACGCAATCAAAACGGGCACAGCGAGCATTATCTACCGGTGAGCCTGAAAGGATCAGATGAAAGCCAATTAGGAGAAATTCACCTGTTTCATTTGGAAAGCACGACAGACAAAAACTTAATGGGTATAATGGTTAAATAAGAGGATGAATATGAAAATAAGTATAATAAGTGGTTTTGCTTTTGCAGCACTAGCGGTTCAAGTTAATGCTTCAGAAAAACCATCGTTCAATGATTCATTCAATGAATCTTTCAGCGCCACTCCAGGCCCAATTGATTTGGATTTTCTGACCAGCGATCTACAAAAAGACCTGGAAGAACTGACTCTCAATATGAAGACCATAGAAACACCCATAGATGATCGTACCATAGCTAATACTCGCATAGTCAAAGGCGGCAATCATCGTACATTTATGCCTCCTCAAGATCTGGTCGAAAAGTTGGATTTCGGACCCGATTTTTCAGGCAGCTATGCCTCCGAGGAAGAACGAGAGGAACCCCAAAAAGCAACTCCATTCAGCATGAACAGCGAAGATCTAGAATTTAAATACTATGATGCGTCCAGTGAAGTATTGGATTTATTGGAGAATGTAAAAGATTATATTGTTGCCCTTAATGCCCTGATAAATGCCTCCGCAAACATTGAAGACCAATACCCCCACGCTCATGCAGCTAGGGATAGTTTCACGAACCATCCAGTGGTAAAAATGATCTTGAAGGACCAATTCCGCTACAATCTGAATGAAGTTGAGCGCGCTGAAGAGGAAACATTTCACACTCTCGTGAAGGCCCATATAAATGAAATCGACCGATTGCTCCAAATTGGCGCAGACCAATTAGCAAAGGATTGCACATATTAACTAAAGGGAAGCGCATGCAAGACTTAAAGACCGTACCATTTGGCTTTCAGGACGTTCCTGCAGAAAACAAGGAAACCCTTGTAAAACGTGTGTTTTCATCGGTTGCTGAAAGCTATGACTTGATGAATGATCTCATGTCCGGCGGCGTGCACCGCTTATGGAAGAACTTCATGGTCGGCCAAATCAGCCCGCGGCCTAAACTCCGCATCTTAGACGTGGCCGGTGGGACGGGCGACATCTCTTTTCGCATGAACAAACGTTTCCCCGATGCGCAACTTACCTTGTGTGACATCAACCCTGAAATGCTAGAAGTGGGCAAAAAACGAGCAGCCGAAAGAGGATTACAGGACCGCATCGATTGGATCTGTGGCGACGCATGCCACCTGCCCTTTGAAGACAGGTCACAAGACGTTTACACCATATCCTTTGGCCTTCGTAACGTGACCGACACCCAAGGCGCCATAAATGATGCCTACCGCGTTTTAAGTCCCGGCGGCCAATATTTGTGCCTGGAATTCAGCACCGTATCCCTACCCATGCTACGTGAAGCATACGAAAAGTACTCATTCACCATCATCCCTAAAATCGGCCAAATGGTCGCCAGCGATGAAGAAGCTTACCAATACCTGGTCGAAAGCATCGCCCGATTTCCGGATCAAATCACTATGGAGAATATGATGAAAACTGCTGGCTTTGAGAGGGTTTCACACATCAACCTAGCAGGAGGAATTGCAGCATTGCATGTGGGTTGGAGAATCTAGCTATCCGTGACGACCAATCACACCTAAAAACGCATCCCCATATTCCTTGAGCTTCCGCTCGCCAAGCCCCTTGATTTTGGCCAGCTCGATCAGAGTACCAGGCTTATGCACAGCCATTTCTCTCAAGGTTGTGTCGTGAAAAACAATGAATGGAGCCACCTGTAATTTTTTTGCTATTTCCAGGCGTTTTTTCCTAAGTTCTTCAAACAAGGCTTCATCCTTAGGGTTACTCAATACAGCTTTACTGGCAGCCTTTTTCGTGGTGGTTTTAAGCGGCTGTTGGTATTTACGTAAGAATATCTGCTCTCGGGTTTTCAGAGCATTGAGACCTTTGAGAGTCAGCTTTAGACCACCATGGGCCTCGGCATCTACCATCACTAGATTTTGCGCCACCAATTGCCGGTAAATGTTTTGCCACTCGTTTTTGTCATACTCAATACCAATGCCAAAAGTGCTGACTTTGTCGTGGCCGAACTTGATCATACGCTCGTCCGACTTGCCGAGCAGCACGTCGATCAGATAGCTAACACCAAAACGCTGACCGGTGCGAAAGACGCATGACATGGCCTTTTGGGCGATGACTGTGGCATCGTATGTTTCCGGGGGATTATCACAATTGTCGCAGTTTCCACATTTGTTGCACGTGTCACTGAAGTATTCCAGGATCACTTGACGGCGACAACAAGCGGCTTCGCAGAGGCCTATGAGCGCGTTGAGCTTTTGATGCTCGATGCGCTTCTGTTGTTCTTCGGTTTGAGCCGTATCGATAAACTTACGTTGCATGACCAAATCGCTCAGACCATGGAGCAACAAAGCATGAGCAGGCATGCCATCGCGACCAGCACGGCCCGTTTCTTGGTAGTACGCTTCAATGTTTTTGGGTAGCGACAAGTGGGCAACAAATCGCACATCAGGCTTGTCGATACCCATACCAAAAGCGATAGTAGCTGCCATAATAACGTTATCTTCGTTTTGAAATTTACGTTGGTTAGCCTCCCGTTCTTCTTTGCTCATACCGGCGTGATAGGTGAGCACATTTAACCCCTTACCATTAAACCAATCGGCCGTTTCTTCAGTAAGTGTGCGGGTTCCGCAGTAAATAATGCCGCTTTTTCCGGCATATTTTTCTTGGATGAAACTGAGAATTTGCTGCCGCGCATTATTCTTAGGGATAATGGAGTAGTGGATGTTAGGCCGGTCAAATCCGGAGATGAAAGTTCGACCGTTCTTAAGATGCAAACGCTCCACAATATCTTTTCGAGTAGGCGCATCCGCCGTAGCAGTCAAAGCTATGCGAGGCGTATCCGGAAACAGCTCAGCCAAGGCTTCCAGCTGCGTATAATGAGGTCTGAAATCATGGCCCCATTGGGACACACAGTGGGCCTCATCGATAGCGAAAAGGGCTATCTTAGTGCGCCTTAGTAGACCGATAAAGTCGTCCGTAAGAAGACGCTCCGGCGCCACATATACCATGTCCAACTCGCCAGCCAGCATCTTACCAATGCTAACCGCATTGGCCTCTTGCGTCATGTTGGAATTAATCGCCGCAGCCTTTACTCCAAGCAAAGTTAGGGCTTGAATTTGGTCCTGCATAAGAGCAACCAAGGGCGAAATCACTACCCCTACTCCCTCACGGCAGATAGACGGTATCTGATAACACAGCGACTTACCACTGCCCGTCGGCATAAGCACAAAAGCACTACCACCAGCAATCACATGGTCAATAACCTGCTCCTGCTGACCACGATAGCTGTCAAAGCCATAAACCTTACTCAAAATATCAAATGGTAGTGGCATAACGTCAAATCCAAACTGCAAATTTGGGCTCAGTTTAGTTCAAAACCATCACCAAAGAAAGCGCGCTTTTCATATGTTTGAGTTATTTTTGATACGACAAAAGAAACTCGGTCTTACCTCATATACGACAACGCTTGATCCACATCTCTTTTGACGAGGTTTAAATGATCTCTCAGTTCTCTACCGCGAAAATTGGCGTTGGCGCGTTTTGCATTGTCTAGATCTTGTTGAGCTAAGGCTAGGGCGTCGGCTATTCTGTCTTGTCTTTCTAGTGCCATACGCCTTTCTCTATCGCTTCCTTTTCTGCCATCCGTAGCACCTAAAGCGCCTTGGATGGCGCCGCCGATAACGTCACCTAATTTGTCACCGTCTGAAGACAGGGATGGTGCAGTAGCTGTTAATCCTAATACTATCGGTAAAACCATATGGATAATTTTCATAGTAACTCTCCTATTGTTTGTATTCCCACATAACAATGGTAGCACTAGGAGGTTAATAGGTTATTGATTTAATTTGGCATTTTATAAAATGATTTATCGCTCAAAAAGCACCGTTGCAGCCTCTTCAGCCTTCAGCATGATGGGGCCGGGGATGATGAAGAAAAATATGTTTATGGCTGCAGCTGCTGTTATGATGATGGCTGTTTCGCGACTGACGTTTCGGTCATAGGGGCGTTCCGCCTCACCTGCCACTGGAAGATCAAAGTACATGGTCTTGACGATTTTCAGATAGTATGCAGCACCCACTACCGTTGTTAAAACAGCTATGATGACGATGTGATAAAGACCGGCATCTATGGCTGCCATAAATACCATTAGCTTAGCAAAAAAGCCGGCCAGCGGCGGGATACCTGCTAAGGAAAACATGAAAACCGCAAAGCCAAAGGCCATTTTTGGGGAGGCTTGTGATAGACCTTTGAGATCATCAATGGTGTTGATCATATCACCATTGCGACGCAAGTTGAGCAAGAATCCAAAGGCACCTATGGTCATGATCACATAGAGCATCAGGTAGAGTAATACACTTTGTATGCCCTCTATGCTAACGCTGGCAATGCCTAGCATCATATAGCCCATGTTGGCAATGGTGCTGTAGGCCAACAACCTTTTCAAGTTCGTTTGAAAAAGAGCGCCAAAGACACCCACGACCATGGAAAATACGCTGAGCATTTGCAAAACAGGTTGCCAGATTTCCGCATAACCAAAAAGGGGCCCGTATAGCAAGCGAATGAAAAACACCATAGCGGCAATCTTGGGGGCAGAAGCGATGAAAAGGGTTACCACTGTGGGGGAGCCCTCATACACGTCTGGAACCCACATGTGAAAGGGTACTAGCGAGATCTTAAAGCCAATGCCCGCAATGATGAAGACCATAGCCAAAATCAGAGGCATAGAAAGGCTTGGCAGACCTGATAAACCAACGGCAACGCCATAGAATTCTGTGGTTCCCACAAAACCATAGATGAAACTGATACCATATAGGATAAAGACGGTAGATAGCGCGCCGAGAAGAAAATATTTAACCGCAGCTTCGCCGACGATAGCTCTATTCTTACGCATGGCGACTAGGACATAGATGGGTAGGCTCTGCAGCTCTAGACCCACAAAGAACATAATAAAATCATTGGCTGCCAGCATGAACAACATGCCTAGGCAAGAAAGCATCATAAGAACTGGATACTCAAAGCGGTTCATCTCG
Organism: Alphaproteobacteria bacterium; assembly: GCA_041738135.1. Taxonomy (GTDB): domain Bacteria; phylum Pseudomonadota; class Alphaproteobacteria; order JAGOMX01; family JAGOMX01; genus JAGOMX01. The sequence continues at coordinate 14,652 of JBGSQK010000036.1, read as the reverse complement.
TCTTTTTCTAACTGACGATGAGTGGCCAGCATAACGACAGCTGTGGTGAGGATAACCAGCACTTGCATATAATCCGTAAAAGTATTTTGAGCAAGGAAACCAGAAAAGCCGAACGAGCTTGCGTTAAGGGGTTTGGCTATGGTTGCTAAGGCAGCAGCGATTAAGGAAAGTACAGCGGTATAAGTGATGAGTGGCGAGTTCTTCTTTCCCTGAAACACGCCCGTAAGCAAGAGCATCAAAGCCGTTATGGCTATGAGAATCTGAGGTATGATGGGCCAGATGGATGCAATTACTTTAATCATTTGTTGTCCTGCTCATGATCGTGTGACGCGTGCGAATCATCGATGGGTTCTGATTTATTGAATGCCATTAAGATGTTTGCCGATGCGGTTTCTGTAAGTTTTAAGATGGGCGTTGGATAAACACCGAATAAAATGACGCCAATCACTAGGGGTGCAAAATAGGTTTTTTCAACCCAGGTTAGATCTTTAATGGCCCTGATGGATTCGTGCACGATGGGTCCGAAAACCACGCGACGGTAGAGATACAGCATATAGGCGGCACCTAGAATCATGCCTAAACCGGCTCCAAAAGCCAAATACCAAGCGACTTTGAATGTGGCCAGTAGCACTAGAATTTCACCCACAAAACCGCTGGTACCAGGCAGTGCTACGGAGCCCAAGGTGAATATCATGAATAATACGGCATATACAGGCATTTTATGGACCAGGCCGCCAAAACGGGAAATTAAACGCGTATGCTCGCGATCGTAAATGACGCCGACGCAAAGGAATAGGGCCGCGGATATAAGACCGTGGCTGAACATCTGGAAGATAGCACCTTGCAAGCCAATAAGGTCAAAGGTGAATGTTCCCAAAGTAACAAACCCCATATGCGCTACGGAAGAATAGGCGATTAGTTTTTTCATGTCCTCTTGGACCAATGCCACTAATGATGCATAGACTACTGCGGTGATGCTCAAGGCATAGATGAACCACGAGAAGAAGATACATGCTTCAGGTAACATAGGCAGAGAAAAACGGATGAAACCGTAGCCACCCATTTTCAATAATACACCGGCCAAAATGACCGAGCCAGCTGTGGGGGCTTCCACGTGAGCATCGGGCAACCAAGTGTGGAAAGGCCACATGGGGATCTTCACTGCGAAGGAGGCAAAGAATGCCAGCCACAGCCACTTTTGTAACTCTTCGGGGAATTCATGGGCCAGGACCGATGGGATGTCTGTGGTGCCTACCTCAAAGTAGATGGTTAATATGGCAACCAGCATGAGGACCGATCCGAGCAAGGTATAGAGGAAGAACTTGTAGGCCGCATAAACTCTACGTTCGCCGCCCCAGATACCTATGATCAAAAACATAGGGATGAGGACGCCTTCGAAGAACAGATAGAAAACGATGAAATCCAGGGACGAGAACATGCCGATCATCATGGTTTCCAATAGTAGAAACATGATCATATATTCTTTGACTCGATACTGTATGGAGTTCCAACTGGCGAGGATTGAAATGGGGATGAGTAAGGCTGAAAGTAATACGAATAAGAGGGAGATACCGTCAATGCCGACCCGATAGGCGATATGGAAACCTGGCAACCATTCGTAGGTTTCCACGAATTGGAATTCGGATGAGGAGATATCAAATCCAGCATATAGCAAACAACTGGCCACTAGGGTTGCCAAAGAAGTCATCAAAGCAACGGCTTTGGCATTGGTTTTGGCCATCTGACTTTCGCCTCTCACCATGAGCACAAAAAGGCAGCCGATCAGCGGCAGAAAAATCGTTAACGATAATAGTGGTAGCCCAACCATTCGGTCTTATCCTCCCCGTATTAATAAATACCAAACGCTCAGCAAAACGAGACCTGCGGCCATGGCGAATGCGTAGTGATAAATGTAGCCCGATTGCACTTGGCTGGCTCTGCCCGCGAGGCGGTAACTTAAACCGGAAACACCATCTGGACCGTAGCCATCAATAATTGTGCCATCGCCTTTTTTCCAAAGGATTTGTCCTAAACTAAAGCCACGTTTGATGAACAAAGATTCATAAAGCTCGTCAAAATACCATTTGTTGTAGAAGAACAGGTATAGAGGCTTGAAGACACGCGCCAAGAATCCTGGAACTTGCGAGAGGCCGCTATAAAATAAGATACCCACCGCGATACCTGATAGAGCTAGCGCAGTAGCTGTCCAACCAACCGCATGGGGTACTGTTTCCATGGCCTCGTGGGTTATGGGGGTGGCTATAACGCTGTGCCAGAAAGTGGAAGCATGGGTGGAAAACCAGCCATATAAATCAGGCACATAACCACCGAAGATAGATCCAATGCTGAGCACAAATAAAGGTAACATCATGGACATAGGCGCCTCATGAATGTGGCCCATGACTTGCTCGTTGGCTCTTGGGGCCCCGTGGAAAGTCATCCACAACAAGCGCCAGGAATAGAACGCTGTCATGAAGACGGATGCAAGGCCCAAAATCAGTGCGTACTTACCGGTCCAAGATCCAGAGAGCCAAGTGGCTTCCAGAATAAGATCCTTAGAGTAATAACCAGCGAAGAATGGAATACCCGCCAGTGCCAAGCTTCCAATCCACATCATGGCATAGGTTTGTGGGATATACTTCCAAATGCCGCCCATTTTACGCATATCTTGTTCATCGGAAAGCGCGTGGATGACACTGCCTGAACCTAGGAATAACAAGGCTTTGAAGAAGGCATGAGTGACCAGGTGAAACATAGCCGCTGAATAGGCGGAAACGCCGATGGCAAAGAACATGTAGCCAAGCTGGCTACAGGTGGAATACGCAATGACTCGTTTAATATCGAACTGGGTCAAAGCAATGGTTCCGGCAAAGAAAGCGGTTGTTGCACCGACGATTGTGATGACCTCTCGCGCAACAGGGGCTAATTCGAGTAATGGCGACATACGCACCATTAAGAAGACACCAGCTGTCACCATGGTAGCCGCATGGATTAAGGCAGAAACAGGCGTGGGGCCTTCCATCGCATCAGGTAGCCACGTATGCAGTCCCAGTTGAGCTGACTTACCCATGGCACCGATAAATAGAAATATGCAGATGAGTTCCAGGGTACGCACTTCCATGCCAAAAAGTGAATATTGAGAATCCATGTAAGTGGGAGCCGTTCCCAAAATGCCAGAAATTTCAAAGGTTTCAAAGGTAACCCAGATAAGCCCTAAACCCAAAACCAGCCCCAAATCCCCTACTCTATTCATCAAGAAAGCCTTGATGGAAGCAGCGTTGGCCGAATCCTTATTGTACCAATAGCCAATAAGTAGATAGGAGGTAAGACCAACTCCTTCCCAACCAAAGAAAAGCTGAAGCAGATTGTCGGATGTGACGAGCATCAGCATCATGAATGTAAAGAGGCTCAAGTAAGCCATAAAACGGGGAACGGATTCGTCATGCTCCATATAGCCTATGGAATAAATGTGCACGCATAAAGAAACGACCGTTACTACCACCAACATGACTGAACTGAGCACATCTGCTTTCAATGCCCAGGAAATATTCATGTCACCCACATCAATCCATGTAAGCAAAGTAAAGGCCTCTTCCTGCCCGAGACCAATCACATTATAAGCAATGTTGCAGGCCAGCAATGTGGAGAAAAACATTAGACCGCAGGTGATAAACTGACTGGCTTGCTTTCCCAAACGCTGACCAATGGTGCCTGAGAGAACAAATCCAACGAGAGGGGAGAAGACTGCTTCTAATAACATGTTCCTAACCCTTCATGGTGCTGATATCAGCCACTTCAATGGTGCCACGTTGCCTGTAGTAGAGCACAAGAATGGCAAGACCAATGGCGGCTTCCGCAGCTGCAACTGTTAAAATAAACATCACAAAAACCTGGCCAACCAAATCGGATAGATATGCTGAAAAGGCTACGAAGTTAATGTTCACCGCCAGCAGCATCAATTCCACTGACATGAGGATAATAATGACGTTCTTGCGCGCAACAATTACCCCCGTCAGCCCCAGTGAAAATAGAGCCCCTGAAAGAAATAAGTAGTGATTAAGTCCGATGGTTAGTTCCATTTTGCAACACCTTCACCCGAATTCACCTTAACGACCATAACCGACTCATCTACGGTACGATTATTCTGACTGCTAATGCTCTGACGACGAGCATCTGTTCTATGGCGATGAGTCAAAACAATGGCACCGATCATAGCCACCAGTAAAATCAAGCCCGCTGTTTGGAAGATATACATGTAATCCGTATACAGCACTTGTCCCAAAGCATGGGTATTGGGTAGCACAGTAGTGGGCGGTATGGGCAATAAAGTCATTTCTTGGGCAATTTCAGTGTCACCCCAAACCATAATGACCATGGCCAATTCTGCAAATAGCATGATGGTGATAATGAGGCCCACAGGCGATTGGTAGACAAAATCGCTACTGGCTTTCCAGAACTTCTTTTTAAGCACGATCATGGCCAGCAACCTGCCTGTCACAATAGCTACGAGGAAAGTCACTGATGCGGACACAAATTCCAGCCATTTGTGTGCTTCATATTTGGAGAACGGCTCGCGAATAGCTAGCAGCGGATCTGTGGTGAGCTGTGTAGGATCAATGCCTGTAATACCCAAACCCCACAAGGAAACAAAGCTCAGCGCCACCATCATAAGATAGGCACTGGCTATAAATATCACCGTGTAGCTGAGCAGAATAGCACCCGCTTGGCCAAACTCTTTTACCTTTGGTATGAACCATGATTTAAGTGTAGGAACAGGTATATCGAGCATCATAACCACGAAGAGGAATAGAACGGCTACAGCCCCTACATAAACTACCACGAGCAACATGGCTAAGAATTCAGCGCCCAATAGCACAAACAATCCAGCCGAGCTAAAAAAGGATAAGATGAGGAAAAAAACCGAATGCACAGGGTTCCTCGCCGTAATAACCATCAAGGCGGAAGAGAGCGTAATACCTGCGAACAGGTAGAATGTCAGGGCTTGTAGCAATTGATTCAACCTTGCTTGCCCTCGATCGATTTTAGCGATCGAGGAACATTAAAATATGATTAAATTTACGCACAGATTATACCAATGATCCGCCCCAACGCAAACCCTAAATGTATAAAACCACACCACCAAGAATAAGTGTCAGAAAGGCAAGATAGTTACTTGAGGTTTGGGCAGTCATACTAAGCGCCCGCTGGACACACCAAATGGTGCAGTAAAAGAATATGGCAAGCAAGGCAATGGTCAAAACCCACCCCATCAGACCGTAAGTGGAGGAAACGGATTGAGTAATATATGTATAGAGTTCCACTTGCGATTCCATTAACTCACCACCGTAATAACTGAGCATTGCAGGCAGGCCCAGGATAAATGCAGGCACTAGAAAGACCAGCATCCAATCGTCATCGGGCATATTAACACCGGTGATAAGCATTTCTAGATTAAAGAATATATCGGACTGCCAATAAATGAGCATGGGAGCAGATACAACCAAAATTACGGCTAAAAGTATAAGCGGCCAGAAAACCAACGAAGTTCCTAGAAAAAATACACAGAATGATGTGAATGAACGTATATGCGATGTCATTGTAACCCCCTTTTGTAAAATCGACGCCCGAACATGCAATTAACGCATGCTTATTATGCAAAAAGCATAGACCAACTTTAAGTGGTTGAAAAGGGAGAAATTAATTAAAAGTGAATATATTTTCCTCAACTTATTGAATGGGTTTTCAAATGGGTTGAAGTTAAATATAATGCGTCCATGAATTTAGTCATAAAAAACAACCGAGCCATTTGGGGAGATCATGAATTTCCTTGCACCATTGGCGAGAATGGATTTACCGATCAAAAGCGTGAGGGTGACGGGAAAACGCCCATTGGTGCATTTGCCTTTCGGCAGGTTTTCTATCGAGCTGATCGTATGGAGAAACCGCAGACTGCCCTGCCCTTATCCATTATTACGCCTGATTGTGGCTGGTGCGATGATCCTTCGTCACCTCATTACAATAAGTATATACGCAAACCTTTCTCAGCGTCACATGAGGACCTGTGGCTCGAAAAATCCATGTATGATGTGCTCGTGGTGGTGGGATATAATGATCAGCCTCCTACCCCACATATGGGGAGCGCTATCTTTATCCACCTGGCCAATCCGGAATGGGGCCCTACGAAAGGCTGTATCGGGCTGAAAGCACATGCTTTATTGCACATCATTTCTCAAGCCACAACGGATTCGCGATTAGTAATACCGTTTTAAGATAATAAATGTTAAGTTTTCCCCTCCGATGTCATCCCCGCGAAGGCGGGGATCCAGCACAAATGTGCGGCGAAGCCGCTGCAAAATAGACTATTTTGAATCGCTTCGCTCCACTTCTTGCGCTGGATCCCCGCCTTCGCGGGGATGACAAGTTATTTCACGGAAATGGTATTTTAAAACGCAAGTGATCCATGCCACAAAAAATTTCACTTTTCTTGTTCCTTGCTCTTGCTTTGAGATATTGGGCGTGCTAAGAAATCTTGTAATTTGAATAATAAAAATAAGGGGAAAGAACCCGTGAACAAGATATCGCGAGTTGCAATACGTTATAGCGCATCATTTTTTGATGCTGCTGTATCTATGAAGCTGTTGGATCAGGTGGAGGATGATTTTAGGAAATTGTCTGCGCTCTTGTCTGAGTCCAAGGATGCTTTGCTTGTTTTGTCCAACCCAACTATTCCGCGAGAAAATCTTGAGCAAATTCTGCGGGATTTTTCTGCTAAGTTAAAACTCCAGAAAATCACGACGGACTTTCTATGTATTCTGGCGCAACGACGGAGAACCAATTTATTGAATGAAATCATTCAAAATTTTGAGTCCTTATTGCGGGTGAAGCGCAATCAATTGGCTGTGAACATCACGTCACGTTCGCCTTTAAACAAAACACAAACAAAAAACATTATGGAAGCTTTGGCTTCTCAAACCGGTAAAGAAATCCTGCTCAATGTGAAAATTGATCAAAGTATTCTTGGCGGAATCATTGTTAATTATGGATCATTCAAACTAGACTATTCCTTACGAAGCAAGCTCAACGAGCTTAAACATGAATTAGAGAGGCTGAGTTAATGACTTTAAAAGCTGCTGAAATCTCATCGATTTTACACCGTCACATTATAGATTTTGATGCCACCACCAAATTGGAAGAAGTGGGTCAGGTCTTGGAGGTCGGTGACGGTATTGCTCGCGTGCACGGACTTGATAAAATTCAAGCCGGTGAAATGGTTACATTCGACGACGGCACTAAAGGCATGGCGCTGAACTTGGAAGACGATAACGTAGGTATTGTTATTTTCGGTGACGACCGTAACATTAAAGAAGGCGCTAACGTCAAACGAACTGGTCACATTGTGGAAGTTCCCGTGGGTAAAGCCATGCTCGGTCGCGTTGTGGATGCTCTTGGCAATCCTATTGATGGCAAAGGTGGCATCGTTGGTGTTGAGCATAAACAAGTGGAAGTTAAAGCCCCTGGTATTATTCAGCGTCAACCCGTTACGGAGCCTATGCAGACCGGTATTAAATCCATTGACTCACTGGTGCCCATCGGACGCGGACAGCGTGAGCTGATCATTGGCGACCGTCAAACGGGTAAAACCACATTGGCGATCGACGCAATTCTGAACCAGAAAGAAATAAACCAATCGGGCAATGAGAGCGAGAAGCTCTATTGTATCTATGTGGCCATCGGACAAAAGCGTTCGACCGTGGCTCAGATCGTCAAGACCTTGGAAGATCACGGCGCGATGGAGTACACAATTGTTGTGGCTGCGACCGCATCAGACCCTGCCCCGTTGCAGTTCTTGGCGCCTTATACAGGTTGCACCATGGGAGAATATTTCCGCGATAACGGTATGCATGCTTTGATCATCTATGATGACCTGTCCAAGCAAGCGGTGGCTTATCGCCAAATGTCTCTATTGCTCAGACGCCCTCCAGGACGTGAAGCTTATCCTGGTGACGTGTTCTACTTGCACTCACGTTTGCTAGAACGTGCGGCGAAGATGAGTGATGCGGAAGGTGGTGGTTCATTAACGGCGCTACCGATTATTGAAACACAAGCTGGTGACGTGTCGGCATACATTCCCACCAACGTGATTTCCATTACGGACGGTCAGATTTTCCTAGAAAGTGAGCTGTTTTATAAGGGCGTAAGACCAGCTATTAACGTGGGTCTTTCCGTGAGTCGTGTGGGTTCAGCCGCGCAAGTAAAAGCCATGAAACAAGTGGCCGGATCGGTTAAGTTGGAACTGGCTCAGTATCGCGAAATGGAAGCTTTCTCACAGTTTGCATCGGACCTGGATAAGGCAACTCAACAGTTGCTAGCTCGCGGTGAACGGCTGACTGAACTGCTCAAGCAAGCTCAGCACACCCCGTTTTCTGTGGAAGAACAGGTGATTTCCATCTTTGCTGGTGTTCGTGGGTATCTGGATAAGGTCAAAGTGGCTGACATCAAACGCTTTGAGTCAGAACTATTAAGGACGATGCGCCGCGAACAGCCTGATATCATTAAGGACATCCGAGAGAAGAAAAAACTGACCGATGAAAATGAGGTTGCCTTGAAGACATTTATGGATCAATTTATGACGGTGTTTGTGAGCTAATGCCCAGTTTAAAAGGACTTCGAAACCGCAAGGCAAGCGTTATCTCGACGAAGAAAATTACGTCGGCAATGAAGATGATTGCTGCTGCAAAGATGAAGAAAGCTCAAGATCAAGTGGAGCAATCAAAGGTCTATGCGGATCATATGAGCCACATGTTGAGTGATCTTGCCGCCAAGGGCCGCACCTTTGAAATTCCACCAAGATTATTGGTGGGAACAGGAAGTTCAGGCAGACACTTAATCATCATTATGACGTCGGATCGTGGGTTATGCGGCGGATTCAATTCCAACATCTCACGTAAAGTATCAAAGCAATTGGCTGGATTGAAGCAAAGCAATGAGCATTTTGAAGTCATATGCGTGGGCCGTCGTGGTAGAGATATATTGCGCTCAAGCCCTTATCGTGATTCCATCATTGAGACATTTCCTGCATTTGATAAACCAAAGTTTTGGCAGGCTGTACGCATCGCTAACATCGTGACTGATCGTTTTGAAAAAGGCGAGTTTGATGTATGCACTATGGTATACAATCGATTTATATCGGTCATATCGCAAAAACTGACCGAGCATCAATTGATTCCCTACACACCCTTAATTGAGGAGTCTCATGCGGTTGTGGCTGAGGAACAAGGTTTACAAGCCATCTATGAGTACGATCCGTCGGAAAAGGATGTGTTGGAGAAGTTGCTTCCACAAAACATGGCCATTCAAATCTATCGGGCTTTGCTAGAAAATGCAGCTAGTGAACATGGCGCACGCATGACGGCTATGGATTCGGCCACACGCAACGCCAGCGACATGATCAATGATTTGGGACTGCTATATAACAGAACACGACAAGCAATTGTGACGAAGGAGCTGATTGAAATTATATCGGGAGCTGGGGCACTTTAGTTAAGGTAGGCTTGAGCCAACGCCTGTAAATTAAGGGAAATCTTGACACCCTCCTGTGTCTCCCCGGTTGAGCCGGGATCCAGCACAATTAAGTGGAGCGTCAGCGACTCGGTTTTTCTATAGAGAGTCGCTTCGCAGCACTTCTTTACGCTGGACCTCGGCTCAAGGCGGGGGAGACACGGGAGGATGGCAGAGTTTTTGATAAGAAATGTGGACACATTAAAATCATTAATTCTGTCCTCATTTGTGTCATTCCCGCGAAGGCGGGAATCCAGCGCGCAAATGTGCAGCGAAGCTGGGCTGTATTGACTAAATTGAGTCGCTCCGCTTCTGGTGCTGGATCCCCGCCTTCGCGGGGATGACATGATTGGGGTAGACTTGCTGCAGAGGCAGCATGACGAATGTATGGGCCGTCAATATTTAAATTTTATCCCTTCAGGGGGCGTAGGGTTAATCGCAATGACGGATGCTTTAGACTTAAGAACAATAGATTCGTCCAAGACATGGATTTTGAGGAGAGAGGACTATATGAGTAAAGCTAATAAAGGTACCATTTCGCAGATTATTGGTGCGGTTGTGGACGTTCATTTCCCTAATGAACTGCCGGCGATCTTGAACGCGATCTATACCATGAACAACGGCAAGAAGTTGTATTTTGAAACTTCCAAGCACATGGGCGAAAATGTGGTTCGTGCGATTGCTATGGACTCCACTGAGGGTTTGGTGCGCGGACAGGAAGTGATTGACACAGGCGAGCCTATTACGGTTCCTGTGGGTCCTGAAACACTTGGTCGTATCATGAATGTGATTGGCGAGCCTATTGACGGCCGTGGCCCAATCAAGACCAAGATGCATCTGCCTATTCACAGAGCTGCTCCGGAATTTAAGGAACAGTCCACGGAAACTGAGATTTTCGTCACTGGTATTAAGGTGGTGGACTTGCTAGCCCCCTACTCCCGCGGTGGTAAAATTGGTCTGTTTGGTGGTGCAGGTGTGGGTAAAACCGTTATTATCCAGGAACTGATTAACAACATCGCCAAAGCGCACGGTGGTTTTTCTGTGTTTGCGGGTGTGGGTGAGCGTACCCGCGAAGGTAACGACTTGTATCGTGAAATGGTTGAATCAGGGGTTATCGACTTGGAAGGTGATAATTCCAAAGCAGCACTGGTTTTCGGCCAGATGAACGAGCCTCCAGGAGCCCGTGCTCGTGTGGCTTTGACGGGACTGACGGTTGCTGAATATTTCCGCGACCAAGAAGGTCAAGACGTGTTGCTGTTTATCGACAACATTTTCCGTTTCACTCAAGCTGGTTCGGAAGTGTCAGCTTTGCTGGGACGTATGCCATCTGCTGTGGGTTATCAGCCTACATTGGCTACAGAAATGGGAGCGTTGCAAGAGCGTATTACCACCACCACTAAGGGCTCGATCACTTCGGTGCAGGCTATTTATGTGCCTGCGGACGACTTGACCGACCCGGCGCCTGCGACTTCATTTGCACACTTGGATGCGACCACTGTTTTGAACCGCCAGATTGCTGAGCTGGGTATTTATCCGGCTGTGGATCCGCTGGACTCTACTTCTCGTATTCTGTCGCCAGACGTGGTGGGTGAAGAACACTACCAAGTGGCCCGTGAAGTGCAGCGCGTATTGCAGACCTACAAGTCCTTGCAAGATATTATCGCCATTTTGGGTATTGATGAGCTCAGTGAAGAAGACAAACTGACTGTTGCTCGTGCTCGTAAAATCCAAAGGTTCCTGTCACAACCGTTCCACGTGGCGGAAATCTTTACCGGTAAACCTGGTGTTTTCGTTAACCTGAAAGACACCATCGCCGGGTTTAAAGCCATTATCGATGGCGAATGCGACCACATGCCAGAATCATCTTTCTATATGGTCGGTAAACTGGAAGAGGCCATTCAAAAGGCTAATGACATGGAAAAAGAGGCAGCATAACAAATGGATGCAGAAGCCAAAGCATTTGAATTTCAATTGGTTTCCCCAGAACGCATACTGTTCCGTGGGCAGGCAACCATGGTTGTGTTGCCCGCCACCAGCGGATCCATAGGTGTTCTGTATAACCATGCGCCCACTGTGATCACACTGGCCAAAGGCATCATCGATGTTTATATAGGTGACGAGATCACCCACCGACTCTTCGTAGGTGGTGGTTTCGCTAACATCATGGAAAAAAGCTGCCTAGTCATGGCCGATGACGCCATTGCCGTGGAAGATATGGATGAATCCGAAATCGAACAACATATCCACGACGTGGAAGCTGCTATGGAGAAAACAGTGATCGAAGAAGAACGTCTGGCCTTGCTACAGGATGCTTCGATTGCACGGGCGAAGATTGATATTATCAAGACGTTGCTGCCTGAGAAGAAGGTGATTTAGGGTGGTATACGAATCATTCGTTATAGTAAAAAAATGACCGTTTGTTGAACAGAATATTAAAACGAATTAGAAAACGGAACTATATCATACTTGATAGGCTATTATGAAACGGTCTCTAGTGGGTAACATTGGTTGTATTGAAATAAAACTTGACCAAAACAACAAAAAACCTTAACCTCGTTTCGAAGTAATACCATTTCCGGAAAATAACTTACGTTGGCAGTCCTCCAGAGCCTCCCCGGCCTTGAGCCGGGGTCCAGCGCTATAAGTGGAGCGATAGCGACTCTGAATGTACTATGCAGAGCTGCAAACAGCACATTGTTGCGCTGGCCCCCTTCTCAAGGCGGGGAGGCACGAGGTGTATTAGAACAGTTATACTCCGGAAATGGTATAACAACATGAGCCAATTCAACATATTGTATTTATAAGGCTCATGATATTTTTTTATTTTACTATATGGAGTTCAGTAATATGCGTTTTAGAATAATTACAGTCGCTATTTCTTTTGCAATCAACATGAATGCAGCCCTTTCGTCTAACTTCGTGATGCCTAATCAGGAAGATCTTCTCGCGCCCTCTCGAAATTTATACTCGGAGCTTCTGCCTCATTACAATAAGATGATTGAACTTACAAACAAGAATAAATTTGCCGAAGCTATCAAAATGGATAAGCCATTTATCTCTTTGTTTGAGAATATGATTTCTTCACAGATGGACCTGGAAGAATTGTCCTTTACACGTTTTATGGCTCTGTACATTGCTTATTCGGGATTGGCAAAGCAATCTTTCGCCGAAATTCAAAATCAGAATGCATATTATCTGAATGCCATAGACTCTTTGAATCAATACTTAAAAGATTTTGGCAACAATGAATCCAGAATTAGTCGTTGTCAGTATAGACTTCTGTCACATCGTTCGCTCATTTGGAAATTGCTGGGCGATGCCCAATCACAACTTTCCCTCAATTTTTCGAATGCTAATAATAGAAATACTCAGAAGATTTACACAGAATCAGCAATACAGGCATATGTAGTTGCTCTAAAGCATATAGAAAGCAGCCGTATCATATCTGGTTTAAGCAAATCTCAACTAGAAGGCTGCTTGGATCTAGAAAAAAGATGCCAGTTCCAGCTCTTACAGCTGCACTGCAATCTTGCAAGCTATGAGAACAGTCTTTGCCACCCTAATTTTACAGAAGCTAGAAAACTATGTGCCATTATAAAGAAAAATAATAATGCTATGTACAGCAGAGCTCTGGAGAGTTTGCAGGTAGTTGAGAAGCTTATAGAAAGCGACAGAACTTCCAGACAGATATCAGGTATTCGACATAGGACTACCAAAAATTTATTAAGCAAAAAAGCTGACGGATGCATCAATAAGGCACTTGAGATCCATGCATCTGGCAACACAGATGGGTTTGAAGAAGATCTGAGAGTGAAAGCAAACCGAATTTATTCGGGTGTAAAATCAATATCCTTAGATGTAAGCGAGGAATCCTTTGAGAAAATTCGCGAGCAAATTAGACTCCTCGAGACGACGATTAGCAACGAGCTTGATCTGAGCGAGGAAACTCCCCTGATAGAAATATTAGGAATTGTTTACAATTATTTGTCTGAAGTCAGCGCCGAGAATGATTTAAAAAACTCTTTTCGCGCCTATGTTTTAGGATTTGGCAAACATGCAGATATTGATGGGGCGATAGACAGATTGGAGATCATCAGGCAGATACAAGTAAAAAAACTGGGACAGGTCGATATTCTTAACCGAATTTTACTTGCCCGCTTGAAGGTACTGCGCGGTGAACCCGATGAATGGCTTGCACTTGAGCAAGAAAACATGACCAAGGCAAACAAGAAAAATGAAAAGAAGAGAAGACAAAAAGCTAAAAAGCGGCTTGCACATGCATCAGCCATTACTGCTTCCATAGAGCAGACAAAGGAAGAGCAAGATAAAAAGGCTCAGCAATTAGAGGAGCAAAAAACAAACCTCGAAGCCGCAAGAATGAGAGAGAAGGTTTCCTCCGATAAAGGCAAGGAAGAAGCTAGCGATTTCTATGATGACTCTGCACATGAGACGTACGTCAGGAGACAACAAGAAAAGCAGGAAAAACTCGAGCGGCATGAGCGTGCCCTACAAGCCCGTGCTGAACAAGAGCGGATGGCGTCTGCGGAACCGGCTTTTCTAGAAGAAGTAGTGGCCTCGCAACCCGAGGAAGAGGAATCAAATATTGATGAGGATCTACAGATTAGTGAGCTTTATCATCTGACAGGTGTCGCCGCTGAAGTGGAATCTCAAATTGTGAACAACACCTGGAAAATCACCCGTGAAGACTTGGAACAATATTTTGTCGCCATGAACTGTGTCTATAAGGAAGGCAAGGGGTCCCATGGTAAACTCCAGCTTCCAAAATCCATGCATGTGGAAAAAGATGGTGAGGTTGTGACGATCTTTATCGAATCCGGCGGGGCTATGACTCTTCCACCCTGGGACAAGGGTTATTTGCCCGATTACCTGAAAAAGCAGGTTCTTGCGGCTCGTGAAAAGTTAAGAACCCTCGGGATCAAGGCGTTGATGGAGTGTAAGCGGTAAAACAACCCCACCCCTGCGGTATAAATTTAGCTTGCTACCGCTGCAGACCCCTTATTCAGGGCGGGTTTGAAGTTGAACGGCAGCAGCTGGCTTAAATCTTTCGTCGTATGAATATTTTCTAACGCATGC
>JBGSQK010000006.1:0-4258 GCA_041738135.1 Alphaproteobacteria bacterium | reverse complement strand
CTATGCGGATGATATCACCTTCAGTTCTATGTACGATGCCTATGCTGCGCAGGGCAAGTTTCGACTCGAATTGGCACGGGTAATCAAAGACCAGGGTTTCTCATTCAACGAAAAGAAAACGCGCCTTCAAAAGCAGGGCTATCGTCAGGAAGTCACTGGATTGGTGGTGAATCAAAAGGTCAACGTAAACAGCAAGTACATTAAGGACCTTCGAAAATGGCTTTATTTATGGGAAACTTACGGTATTGATAGAGCCAAGAGTTACTTCAAAAGCGCCTATTTTAAAAAAGAATCAAAGTTGGGCGACAATGTTCCTGAAATGTCCAGAGTCATAGAAGGGAAGCTCAATTACCTATCCATGATAAGGGGAAAGAAAGACAGTACCTATCTGAAATTGCGTGAGCGATTTATAAAATTGATGCGCAAGGAAAGCAATGTCGAAGGAATTGTTGAGCTTTGGGAAACGGAAGGCTTGGAAGCGGCCTTAGAAAAATATTACGCCAACAAAAAATGAACGATAAGGAGAGCCAATTTCTGATCGATTTTATATCGAGCAAGTATCTCAGCGCATCTGAAAGAAAGAAGGCTGTGGAATTGGCTTTTAAGGAGGTGGGGGAGGATGGTGCGAAGGGGAGTGAGAATAGGGAGTTGCGGGCATACTTGCATAGCCAAGCGAAGGGTGAAGAAAAAAAAGAGCAGCTGGAAAATAAATATCAAAAACAGCCGAATCCTAAAGATGTTGCAAACTTTATGTCTTTATTCAATCAGCGTGACGGGCTAAAGTATCTCACACATGACTTCGACGAAAGTGCGGATTTCGATATAGATAAATTTCTCATTTCTGCCAAAAAAGTGTTTGATAAAGAGACTAGAAAATTGAACATACCACAAAGCTTATGGCGGATAGTTAAACAATTTGCTTTTGAGAGTAAACAGACTGAGTGGTATTCTATAACTGATGATTATAGCACCAATTTTAAAGTTTCTAAAGGGTGGGCAACAAAAGAATTACGAGACTGGTCCAAAGAAAATCGTTTACATCCTATACGTAACGATAAGTACAAGAGGATGATCAACGATTTTAAGAGAATAACGAGAATTGAGCCTCCAAATCTAGAAAAGATCATTGACGCTTCGCTTAGCGTTGTCTTTGGAGAACAGATGTCTGATTTTGAAATAAATAAGGTGGCCCTTCTAAAGGCAGATTTTTATTCACATGTGAGAGATCTGAAGATCGCCTTTGAAACCATTTTTGAAGAAATCAAGGAACAATCGGTTTCCGCGGAGAAAAAAAAGTTGACGATCGAATATGAACGATCTGTGTCTAATGATGGTTTTTATTTGAGAAAAATATTAATAACGCATCACAATTCTTCTCCGGTAAAGGAACTAGGTTTGATTTTGAAGGAATGGCAGGAGAAAGGAAATATGGGAAAAATCAAAGAAAAATTAAATGGATTCTGTCATTGGTCAGTTGAGACCACCATAGATGATGCTCCTTCCAGGATCAATATTTTACGAGAAGAGGGAATAGAGGAATATGAGAAAATCGTCAGTGATCCCAGAGGTTTCAAACATATACTAACATTTTATTATAAGTAGATGATATATCTAATTGACGATAATCAGCATAACCAGCGACTTGAAAACTATAAAATAGCTTTCGTAGAAGAAGGTGTTTTTACGGGATATCTAACATCCATAGAGCGACTTGAGTTTAAAAAGGAACTTAATGACATATCACATTTAGAGTTTTTGAGAAACGCAGACTGCGTTTTACTGCATTCTACAATTGAGGATTATGTCATGGAAAAAGGATTTTTGTCAGGGTCAAAAACCAACTCCTTAAAAATAAAGGAGGAAATTTCTCAAGAAGGGGATTCTATACCATTGGTTCTCTTCAGTAATTCAATGGGTGATCCTGAGTATGATTTTGATAATCAACCGAACTATATCAGATCGATAAAGAAAAACTTGTTCTATGAGAGACTGTTTGATTTCCTGGAACATTACAAATCAACCAAGAAGGTTGAATTGAGAATAATTGCTTGGGGAAAGAATTACGGGGCTAAAGAAATAAGTATGCATGCGAGAGAAATACTGAAAGCACTGACAGTAAAAAGTGATTCTGATCTTGTAGCTATCACTGATTTATCACTTGTGGTTGAAAGTCTGAGGTCATTTTTGGAAATATCTTTGCCTGAAAGTGATATGAACTCAATTTTTGATCAAATCGAAGATCATCCAATGAGTGTTGCAGATTTTAAAAAGCGTATAAAATTGATAACTGAAAGTTATTCAAACTATGGAAAAAACCTACATTCTTGGGAACAGTAAGCCCCTAAGTCAATTGGCCGGAACGTTCATTGAAGTTCCTAAATTTAATTCGAACGAAGATTCGTTGATCCACGATTGGATCATTCAGCTTTTTGAGAAAAATGAGATTGAAAAAGTCGTAATAGAAGTAGACGAGAATCCCAAACTTTCCTTTCAAATTGGATTTCATATTCGATTAAGTATAGAAGATTTAGGAGATAAAGTTCTCGTTCCTATTCTGTTCTTAAGTCATCTTACACTAAATTCAGTCATTCAGCATACTGAAATCGCCAGTCATATCGTTGCTACCAAGGGCGTTGCTTTTTCTGAGTTTAATCTTAATGAAAATCAGAAAGAAATAAAAGCTATCGAAGGCATCAAGGATGACGAGTATTTGACAGGGTTTTTGAAAAGAATCTTTATCCAACCAGATGAAACTATTGGCCGGCATTCTCTTGCCAATATTTGGGGCGCGTATGCATTGGACAAAGCAGCAAATACGAGTGCTTTACCAATTTCTGCTGACTTTAAGAAAAAACTTTATTTTAAGTATATATCAGGATTTAATAGCCTTCATAAATTAAGGCCAGCGAAATTAAAGAAAATTGGTAATATCAATGATCGTGTTTCAAGCATTATCAATGCTAAGGGTAGAAGGATTTTACTCATCGATGACGAAGCAAATAAAGGTTGGGAAACAGTTCTAAGGAAAGTTTTTATGACTTCTTATGTAGATGATTTTGTTGTGATTAACGAAAAAGTAAAAGACTTCGATTCCCTTTCAGAGAAGAGCAAAAATATAATTAAAAAAGAACAATTTGATTTATATCTTATCGATTTAAGATTAAATGGACTAGATGAAGATGACAACTACAAGACTGACGATCTCTCAGGCATGAAGATTCTGAGAAAGATCAAATCAATCAATAATGGGAATCAGGTGGTAATTTTTTCAGCATCAAACAAAATTTGGAATTTGGAGCCTAGCCCAGAACCGCGTTGGGACGGATATTATCTAAAAGAGTCACCCGATTTCAAATTTTCATCTGAAGTGTCTAAAAGGAAATTTGAAAATTTTAAGAAAAGCGTTGAGTATTGTTTTAATAAGACATACTTGAGAAACTTGTACATTGAATGGGAAGAAGCTTTAATGCAAATTAAAAATCCAGATTTATCATTTATCGAAGAATCTTCTACATCTCTTAAATTAAGTTGGGAGCTGCTAAAAAGAGGTTATTTGGATTTCGGATTTTTAACCTTGTTTCAATCGGTTGAAAGCTATGCTAACAAGCTTTACACTACAGGTATTTCTCAAGACATACTTGATGGTAAGGTAACTATTGATAAGTCTAAAGAAGGCGTTTACGAATGGATCATGACTTATAGAGAAGATTTTCAAAATGGGGATTACTTTTTTTCAGAGAAAAAAGAACAAGAAAGAACTAGAAATCCGACAACACTTTTTAAGGTTTCATGCTTGCTAGGAGTCAAATACAAAATGGACGACAGTTTTCTAAAAAGAATTGGATACCTAAACGCAAGACGAAATAAAATTGCTCATAAAGGAGCACGCAAATTTGTCAGCGTTGATGATTTAAAGGAAATTCTGCGCTTAATCGCTGTGATTCGTAGTAATTGAAAATACAGGAATTCCCCTAGAGATACAGCCAAGTTAGGCCATAAAGCTTGCTGCCTTAAAAACGTTTGGCCATTAATACGCTTATTCTTGATAGATGCATATGAAGACACAGAAATACACTCTTAACCAATATCTTCTTGAAACCTTCCTGGCATGGGTACATTCAGTTGAGATAGCCATCCTGGAAGTTCAAAGAACTTTTGATTTAGAAGGATCTGAAATAAGGGAATTGAGAATCTTCGGATTTTATTACGGTCGAATACATTGGTTCTGAACGGGTATATCCACTAATTTAAATTGGAA
>JBGSQK010000002.1:0-15156 GCA_041738135.1 Alphaproteobacteria bacterium | reverse complement strand
CCCTGGGGCCTTTTAGACGAAAAAATGGAAAAAGTGGAAAATAATCCCAGATACGGAGGTGACAAAAGTGACAGATTCAGACTCCAGGCGTATATGTCACCTTTGTCACTTCGTGCCCCGGAGCTTTTAGATGAAAAAATGGAAAAAATGCCTGGAGTAGGACCCGACAAACCCGACAGATTCGATCCACCTTTCAATTTGTCGGGTTTGTCGGGTGGTCCAGGAGCATTTTATGGTGAAAATTTGACCAATTCAATCAAAATAGGGCCCGACATTTCCGAGAACAAAAACAAACCCGACATTTCCGACAACACCGACAGATTGGGTGAAAATATGGGAAATATGCCTAGAGCAGGACCCGACAAACCCGACAGATTCGATCCACCTTTCAATTTGTCGGTGTTGTCGGGTCGTCCCGGAGCTCTTTTAGGTGAAAATTTGAATAATTTAATCAAAATAGGACCCAAGTTTTCCGAGAACAACCATAAACCCGACATTTCCGACAACACCGACAGATTGGGTGAAAATATAGAAAATATGCTTAGAGTGGGACCCGACAAACCCGGCAGATTCGATCCACCCTTCAATATGTCGGTGTTGTCGGGTCGTCCCGGAGCTCTTTTAGTTGAAAATTTGAGTAATTTAATCAAAATAGGACCCGACATTTTCAAGAACATAAACAAACCCGACATTTCCGACAACACCGACAGATTGGATCCAGATTTGAATATGTCGGGTTTGTCGGGTCGCCCCCAAGACGTTTTAGAGCGATTTTCCTATCCTTATGATAAACAGGATTTTGAAGAACGGCTAGCCATTGCAGAGTTTGATGGAGACCAAGCGCCTCTCCATGCCCATCGCATAGCATATCTGGACGCTTTCATCTCGGCCTTGACGGCTCTACCTGCAACGGATTCTCAAAAAGACTGGTTAGAGAAAAGAATTCAGGCATCCCTTGCCTGGATTGAGGCTCCATGTTCACCTGTGATGCTGGGGAATTGATGCCCTAGTTTTTTTACTCCAGAATCGCATGGTTGCGGAATAGTACAGCAACCTAAATGATGGTTATTGAAATGCTAATGGGCTTAGATTATTGTTCAACTTTGTATTACAAGAAATGGAGCTTCTTGCTATGACCAGATTCTCAGCGCTTATAGTGACTTTAGGACTTTCCCTATTCATAACATCTGAAGGGCTCTGTAAAGATGGCCAAGAAGCTTGGCATTTTACGCCAGCTGACGTTAATGCGCTTCATAGCAAACCGGCTGATTTTACTCTTTCCTATGCCGATGATCTCCTCCAGTTTGGTGAGCTCCGTTTACCGAAGGGCCCTGGCCCGTTTCCCGTTGCTATAATAATCCATAGAGGCTGTTGGCTATCAAAATTTGCAAGCTTGCAGAATGCCGCAGCATTAGCAGATGCATTGCGTGACAGTGGTGTGGCTAGCTGAAACATTGAATATCGGCGTTCAGATAACATTGGAGGTGGCTGGCCAGGAACCTTTGAAGATGTAGCCCATGCTGCTGACTTTCTAAAGAAGATTGCAAAAAAGCATTCCCTTAATTTAAACCGCGTCATCACTGTTGGCCATTCTGTTGGAGGGCCTCGGGCTCTTTGGTTGGCAGCCCGTCATCGTCTGCCTCAAGATAGCCAGTTGTTCGTGAACGAGCCTATTCCTCTAATCGGCGTCATTGTTCTCGGTGGTGTACCTGACTTAAAAGCCTTCCGTGAGCAAGGAATATCCACTTGTAAAACTGATGTTGTTGGTAAACATTTAGGCGACTCAGAGGATCAAGTAGAACAGCGCTACAAAGAGACCTCACCCAAGGAATTATTGCCTCTTGGAGTGCCTCAAGTATTGATTTATGGTACTGAAGATTCATCCGTTCCCGTAGCACTTGCCAGATCCTACATAAAGGCCGCAGAACAAAAAGGTGATTCTGTGCAATTGATCGAGGTGGAGGACGTAGCTCATCATGAGTACAACGTACCAAACTCTATGGTATGGCCAACAATTAAATCTGTAGTGCATTCATTGTTAGATGGCAAGATGACCTCGTAAGTGACTAATAATAATTAACCACGTTTCTGCTCTCGGGACTTCATTTTCTTGGCCCGCATCTTAGTTTTTAAGAAGCAAGTATAGGTAGAAAGGTGACCCCTGCATTACGTGCAAGCATCGTATGCACAGAAGCGCAATACTGACAACGGTTAAACCCAGCAACGACCAGAGCGATTTGTTCTCGGTCCATATCTGATAAAAAACCTTTTCCCAAAGTTTGGCTAAAGTTCATGAATGCTTACAAAATGATGGGTGAATGACACATAAGCCTGTTAAAATTCGGCACCATTCCAATGGACTTTTTGACAGAATCTAGAATTTGATTGGTCTTTTCTTGTGCCGTGTACTGCGTCTTTAAATTTGGCATAATATTTTTCTTAATTCATATTAGAGTTGTTTTTTCATATCAATAGGACAAAATCCTTGGGGTTCAATTCCAAAAGCATTATTGAATTTGGTGGACATGTTTTGATACGCAATCAACGCTGTTAATTCCACCAGTTCGGTTTCAGAAAATTGCTTAGCTATTTTGTCTTTTAGTTCTTGGCCTATTATTTTGCTCGAATCTGTAACTGCTTCTGCATACTCAAGCGCCGTTTTTTCAAAGTCCGAAAACAATTGACTATTTTTCCAGTTTCCTAAGGAAAGGGCTTTTTCTATTTCTATTCCTCTTGAAAGCATGACAGAAGTGTTTAGGTCTATGCAAAAGTAGCATCCGTTTATTTGAGAAATGCGGACCAGCACAAGGGATCTGAGTGACGGAGAAATTGGAGAGCCTTTGCGATCAAGAACACCATATAATGCTGAAAGAGCTAGGAATATTTTGGGCGATTTTGCCCACTGGGCTGCGGACTTTAAAACCTCGCCGTATTTTCTCTTTTGTAACCAGAAAATGATCCGGATATAAAATGGGACGCTTGTCATGAATTTTCTCTCTTCACGCCCTTAGAAATGAAATGATCCAGCGATATAGTTCCTGGCCCATAAAACAAAATAAATGCAAAAAGCACAGCCCAATAAGTATGGTCGATGAGGTCTAGATAAGTAAATTGAATGACGGCGGTCATGGCTAGCATGGGGATTGTTGCAAGACGAGTGGCAAGGCCAAGCACAAGTAAGACTGGACAAGCCAATTCAAATGCTGTTGCAAAATACGCTGCAATTTCTGGGGGAATAATGGGGACCTTATATTCTTCTTTAAATAAATAGACCGTCGACTGCCAATTCGATATTTTGGTGAGGCCAGAATACCAAAAAATCTTTGCCATCCAAAAACGCATAAAAAATACCAACACTGGTAAGAAAATTTTTTCCAATGCATTTGTAAGTGATAAGTATATTGAAATTACCCTGGAAATATAGGGCTGTCTTAAACTAGCCTGAATGATTTTCGCCAACATTGTTTTCTCCTTTGTAAATTATTTTATCCACGAGTTGAGATTGTAGTACGAATGTGATTCCTGCGCTTAAATCAAATGCGTCAGGGATGGATTGCGCAGCGATAGCGCTTTCTTCTAGCGTTGAACCAGAAGCTAAGTTCTTTACGAAAAGCCAATCACCTTCGGGAACCCAATAGGTGTAGATTTCATTTTCTTTGCGGCTCACAATGCCATAAGTATCCTCTTCTTTCAGAGGTATTTCTTTTGCTGAGCTATCAAGGACAATCTGATGAATATCTGAAAGTGGGTATTTAGATTGAAACAAATGAACGCTTGGAGTACATCTAAATGTAATTTGACCGATGTCATCTTGTTTAATTGCAAGCAATTCGTTACGATGAAACGGTGTCGAATCTGGAGCGTGGTATGCTAAATGTTTTAACCACTCATATCTAGCATAGTCTTTTAGATAAGGAATTTGGTTTAACTGCTGAATGGTCAATAAAAACTCAGGAAAATTTCCACCAAAGTCATCCAAACAACCAGTGCTGGGAAGGTTGCTTTCTGATTGACAGTATCTTCGTGTTATACCGTTTGCGCATTCATCGCCGATCAATGTCCAAATACCCGGGTATGTAATTTTCAAAGCATTGATCATGTTTTCTATGATGGTTCCACGATAAATATCAAACCGTTCTTGCGGAAAATCAGAGCTGATAAAATCTAGATTATTATCCTGATTAAAAGTATTGCTGAAAAATTGTTTCTGAAGTTTAAGCAGGTCATGCATGTGCTTGCCTTGCCTGCTTTTGATAGGATGATAGGTAAGTTTCACATTTGGATGCTTCATCGATTAAGACGCTCAGCGCAGGGATTTCCGCATCCCATTCAAGTAAAGTGGGTGTAGAGCCAAATCTTTCGATAGCATAAGCGTAGAGATCCCAAACTTCTGAACATACAAAGCTATCATGGGTATCTATCCGCAGAATTTGGTTGTTGGGCAATGTCTTGGTGGAATGTCCTGCAATGTGAATTTCTTTAACAAGACCTTTTTGAATAGAGTCAATATATTGCTTTGCATCCCATCCGTGATTGCTGGCTGACACGAAAATATTGTTCACGTCCAACAATATCTTCGCCCCCGTTGCTTTACAAAGCTCAACTAAAAATTGTGCTTCTTGTTGTTCGGATGCGTGGTATTCGATATAGGAAGAAGGGTTTTCAATGAAAATCTCTCGTTTCAAAAAATCTTGTGTAATTAAAATGTTTTGTTTTAAAACTTGAAAGCTTTCTTGTGTGTAAGGAACGGGAAGTAAGTCAGGCATAAAGATACCGTTGACTTGCCCCCACGACAGATGTTCAGAAACAAATTGAGGATTTATACGTTCAATCAGATTTGCCAAACGTGCTAAGTGCTCATAAGAAACACCACTGGCCGATCCGAGCGACAACCCTACCCCATGTAAACTAAGGGGATAATTTAGTGATACTTGTGTGATCAGCTGAGCATTAATGCCGCCATTTGCGAAAAAATTTTCGCTATGAACTTCAAACCAACCAATAGATGGAAGATCCTCTAGAACTTGTTTGTAATGAGGGTGTCTTAATCCAATACCTATCAGTTGGTTCAAAGCCATCATAAATGCTTACATAGCGCCTTCGATTTTGTCTTTTACATCTTGGCCTACGCCGCTGAAATCACCGGTATTAATTTTCTGACACTGACCTTTTGGAACTAAAATCCAGGATTCAGCATCGCCAGCTTTGTTTTGACCAGCACAAGAATGTGTAGCACCCTTGCAATCGGCTTTATTTGCTTTAATCAAGCCCTTGCCATCTTTTACTACAGTGCATTTATCCATTCCTGTTTCAGCAAAAGCTACACCAGCTGTAAGGGTTAATGCTGCTCCAAGGGCCGTAAAAACTGTACTTTTATTCATTGTCTTCTCCGAGTTAAATTGTTTATCGTTCCGATGGTTATGAAAATTAACCGACGGTGCTTAATTGTATTTAATATATGTTAAAAATAGATTAAATAAATCTGCGAATCTATTCATTTAAAATGATTCATTTAAATGAACAAGGCTAATTCTTATATAAACATATTTCTCAACTTGATTCTAGTATGATATTCTATAGAACCCTCTGAATAAATCCTTCATATAACATCATCATCGTTTCAGATTAAAAATCGTTTTTTTCAGGTGAAGATTAGGTTTTGATGCTACCCTTGATGAAGACGATGAAACAGAAGTTTTCTATAATCCAGCTCTTGTAGTGTTAGATGAAAACAAAAAACCTATTGGCCTGACTCTAGAGGCTGCAAGGAGTTTGCTAGTGATGCTAGGTTTTTTAAAGGTGCAGGATAACTCGCCCTAAAGTTTGGG
Source organism: Alphaproteobacteria bacterium (assembly GCA_041738135.1). Classification (GTDB taxonomy): domain Bacteria; phylum Pseudomonadota; class Alphaproteobacteria; order JAGOMX01; family JAGOMX01; genus JAGOMX01. The sequence continues at coordinate 9,328 of JBGSQK010000002.1, read as the reverse complement.
TGCGGTGAAGCTTATCATCTGTTGTTTTGATATTTTGGCTTTTAAGAGAATAGCAGCTGTTTTGATTAGAACTGAGAAGCATTAGTAATTTTAGATACTAAGAAAATAATCCCTAAATCAGGAAGATGAGGCATTTATAAGAAAGGGGGCAAAAAGCCTTCCTGCTTTTATCCTTAAAAAAATAGTCAAAAACCTTACCTGGTGCCTAATACGCATTTTTCTGGCGTGGTGTTAGACAAGATAGAGCTACTCATTAACTGCAACAATACCGACCACGTTGCTTTCTTCATTATGACAAGGGACCCATTCAGGATGCTCATCAGTGGGTATTTTCAGTGAAAACGACTCAGTAATTGTCATGCCGTGGTTTTGAAACAATCTGATTAGGTCGACGCTACTAAAAAGCACCATTTCATCTGGAGCCTTGAACTGTTTATAATTAGACAAAATGTCAGAATTGTTATTGCTCATAATATGGGTAAAGTGTACTGCCCCCTAACAGACCTCAATGGAATGGTGGAATTGAAAGGGGCAACAGAACCTTCAGAGAAGACTTTTATGCTTCTGATAAGTTCATCCCTGGAAGCTTAAATGAAGTCAGACAACAGCTATCCAGTGCCGTAACAAAATATAATTCATACAGGCCACATCAACGTTTAGGTGGACTAACTCCATTTGAGTACGTTAGCTACATGAAAGAGGCCTCTCCAGCCCCACATGTTATGAACTAGTAAACTCCATCTCGGTTCTAAACCTGCGATATTTCATTTTTAGTTGATAAGAGCGTATGCGACTTCCATATCAGAAACACCGCTGGAATCATAACGAGCGTCAGTATGGTCGCACTTACCATCCCACCCACCATGGGGGCTGCGATGCGACGCATGATTTCAGAACCTGTTCCACCGAAGAACATGATGGGCAGCAAACCACCGATAATTGCAGATACAGTCATCACTTTAGGCCTAAGGCGGAGCAGCGCCCCTTCTACCACGGCATTGTTTAAATCTTTATGAGTAAAAACTCGATTGTCTCGCTCAGCCTGTTCTTGCTGTTTAACGAGTGCTTGATTAAGAAAGATGAGCATAATTACGCCCGTCTCAGCCGCAACACCTGCTAATGCAATAAAACCTATGCCAACGGCCACGGACATATGATACCCCAATAGATAGATCAACCAAATCCCTCCTACCAGCGCAAGGGGCAATGTGGCCAAAATAATAAAGACCTCACTAAAACGACGAAAACTGAGATAAAGGAGAAGAAAAATGATGGCAAGTGTAATTGGGGCAACAATCATTAAACGCTCTTTTGCTCGTTCTAGATATTCATATTGCCCAGACCATGCTAACGAGTAGCCCGCAGGCAATTCAATTGTCTGTGCAACGACCGCTTGGGCTTCCTGCACATAAGCACTTAAATCACGGCCTGCGATATCAATGAAGACCCAACCATTGAGCCTCGCATTTTCACTGCGGATCATGTCTGGACCTTCTGCTATATGTATCCTGGCCACCTCACCCAGAGGTATGGTGGCGCCTGCCGCCGTCACAACGGGCAAATCCTTAAGCTCATCCAAGGAATCGCGAATGTCTCTTGGATAGCGAAGATTAATGGGGTAGCGCTCTCTGCCTTCCGTGGTTTGAGCGATATTCATGCCACCCACCGCACTTTCGATGATATCTTGAATATCCTCGATATTAAGGCCATAGCGTGCTGCTGCAAGTCGATCGGTATCGATTTGAATATATCGTGCGCTCGATACACGCTCGGCAAAGACGGATGCGGTTCCGGGCACTTCCTTAAGAGCTTGTTCCAGCTGCTGGCCAATTTCTTGAATCTTGGTTAAATCGGGACCCGCCACCTTAATACCCACAGGAGTTTTAATTCCCGTTGCGAGCATATCGATGCGGGTGCGAATGGGCATAACCCAGGCATTGGATAGCCCAGGAAACTTGACCTGCTGTTCGAGCTCTTTTCGAAGCTTATCCATGGTCATGCCAGCCCGCCACTCACTTTTGGGATTGAACTGGATAGTTGTTTCGATCATCGATAGAGGAGCAGGGTCAGTGGCTGTTTCAGCACGACCGATCTTGCCAAAGACACTTTTTACTTCCGGAAAACTTTTAATGAGGGCATCGGTTTGTTGTAATATCTGATCGGCTTTACCTATGGAAAGACTAGGAAATGTCGTGGGCATGTACATCAGATCGCCCTCATCTAATTCAGGCATGAACTCGCCTCCTATATTCAGAAGGGGCAAATATCCCAAAACAACCACCACGAGACCTATGGTGAGTATCAGTTTTGGTGCCCTCAATACCATCTGAATGACAGGGCTGTAAATCGCATGGAGGAAGCGATTTAGAGGATTTGCCTGTTCAGGTCTGATTTTGCCACGAATGAGATATCCCATCAATACAGGCACCAGAGTTATGGAAAGCCCCGCAGCGGCCGCCATGGCATAGGTTTTCGTGTACGCCAGAGGCGAGAAAAGACGGCCTTCTTGTGCCTGTAGAGCAAACACCGGCAGAAAGCTAAATGTGATGATGAGCAGCGAAAAGAATAATGGGGGGCCAACTTCGATTGCTGCTTGTTGAATGACCTGCCAGCGGTTCTCTTCGGTGATATTATTGTGCTCAAAGTGTTTATGGGCATTTTCTATCATGACAATGGCCGCATCCACCATTGCTCCAATGGCTATGGCTATGCCGCCCAAAGACATAATGTTGGCGTTAATACCTTGCAGGTGCATCACAATCAAGGCAACGAGAATACCAATGGGCAGACTAATAATAATGATCAACGAAGAACGAAAATGGAATAAAAAGGCGATACAGATAAGGGATACAATTATAAATTCTTCTATGAGCTTGTTGCTTAAGGTATCAATGGCTCGTTGAATTAAACTGGAGCGATCATAGGTCTCTATAATCTCTACCCCTGGCGGTAAGCTAGATTTAAGTTGAGTGAGCTTTTCTTTCACTCCCTCTATCGTTTGCATGGCATTTTGCCCATAGCGCATCACTATGATGCCACCGACAGCTTCCCCTTCACCATTCAGATCAACGATGCCGCGGCGCATTTCTGGACCCAGTTGAACGCTCGCCACATCACTTAAAAGGATAGGTATTCCATTCTTACCTAGGCTCACAGGAATATGATTAATATCTTGGATGGATTTCAAATAGCCTCCCGACCTGACCATATATTCCGCTTCACCCATCTCGATGGCCGAACCGCCTGCTTCACGATTGCCCCTTTGTACGGCTTGTTTGACTTGATCGAGCGTCAAATTATAAGCCCTCAACCGGTTGGGATCTAAAGTGATTTGATACTGACGAACCATACCACCAGCTGTGGCGACTTCGGCCACTCCAGGCACTTTCTGGAGCTCAAACTTGAAAAACCAATTCTGCAAACTGGTAAGTTGCGATAAATCGTGTGCACCGGTGCGATCGACCAATGCATACTCATAAACCCAACCCACACCTGTGGCGTCTGGCCCTAAGGCCATCCTGGCCCCTGGGGGTAGGCGACTTGTTATTTGACTTAAATACTCCAGGACCCGAGAGCGGGCCCAGTAAATATCGGTTCCATCTTTAAATATGATGTAGACATAAGAAACACCAAAACCCGACTCTCCCCTCACGGTCACAGCCCCTGGCACAGCCAACATCGCGGTAGTAAGTGGATAGGTAATTTGGTCTTCAACCACCTGTGGAGCTTGCCCAGGGAAATCGGTCTTGATGATGACCTGGACATCGGACAAATCAGGGATAGCATCCACGGCCATATTCTTAAGGGTATAAATTCCCCACAGGACGACTAATAAGCTTGCCAGCAACACTAAGAATCGATTGTTGATGGACCAACGGATAATACCAGCGGTCATGGTTTGGATTCCTCATGACCATGATCATGGACTTCTAAACGTTCGAAACCCGCCTTCAGATTCGCCTCTGAATCGATGAGAAACTGTCCTGAGATGACCACTTTCTCGCCTAGCAATAGTCCGGATAGAATTTCCACTTGGTCATCAGATTCCATACCCACGACCACGGTGCGCGCTTCAAAGCGATCGCCGTCTAAGGCAATCACCACATGATCCCCCTTGCTCGTGCGAATAAGCGCTTCGGAGGGGATGGTCAGCACACCTGCTTTGCTGTCACCTAGCAGCTTGATATTGGCATACATATTTGGTTTGAGCAGTTCATCTGGGTTATCGAATATGAATCGAACTTTAACGTTCCGCGTCATAGGGTCTACTTGTGGATAAATGTAGTCTATCTTTCCCTTCCAAACCTTTCCAGGATAAGCAGAAAGAAGTGCCTCAATGGTGTCACCCACCTTAACCTTGCCCGCCTCGTCCTCAAGGACTTGTGCTATCATCCAAATGTTTGTCAGATCTACCAAACTCATGATTTCGGTGTTGGGCATCACGTGCATGCCTTCGCGGACATTGAGTGTCGAAATAATGCCATCCTGAGGTGAATATATATCCACCAGTTCCTGGGTCTTACGCGTCTGTTTAATTTTCTCAATCTGTTTCTCAGAGATGCGAAGAGCCTTAAGTCTCATGTAGGATGCATTAATCAGTGTCTGATTTTTACTCTCAAGGGCGATGAGGTATTCCTCCTGCACACTGACTAGCTGAGGTGAGTAAAGCTGAATGAGCAGCTGTCCTTTTTTCACGGGCTCACCCACTGCCTTGACGGCCAGTTTCTGAATCCATCCTTCTGCATAGGTATGAATATGGCTAATTTTGTTTTCGTTCGGTTCTACATATCCAACAGTTTCTATGCTCCTTGCCAACTCTCCCTTCTTAACGGATACAGTCCGCACTCCCATATGTTTCGCGGTCTCTGATGAGACCTGGACCACCCCTGCAGCTTCTGCCCCCTTTTTCTCCTGAGGATATACAGGCGTAAGCTCCATTCCCATTCTGGATTTTCCAGGGCCGGGATAATGAATCTGGGGCTCCATGGAATCAATCCAGTAAAGGGGCTTCTTTTCGGTTGTTTCACTTCCAAGTGTAATTACACCAAAATTGTAGCCAATGATAAGCGCAAGTCCGATGAAAACTAGAACAGCAACGGCTAGGTATTTTTTTCTCATTCCGTTACCCCCCCTAAATAATAGAGGGCGGCCCTGGCTTTGAGCTTTTCAATCTTGATCTGTAGGCCTTCTAGCTGAATCGTTTTGTCGCTACTAAAAGCACGAAGCACTGATAATAAATCTGCCGTAGCACTTTGATAGGCCATCATAGCCGCCTTAGAATTTTGCCTTACCTCTGGTATCAGTTTTCCTTCATAAAGGCTCTCACGCTGCGCGAGATTGTGCCAAAGGCGATGCTGAGTGGTGAGGTCCTTGACCAAATCACGATAATGAACCTGTTGATCAAGTTTGGCTGCGGTCAGATTGTGGGTGCTCGCGTCAAGGGTTCGATCCTGTCGATTGGTTGTGAACAGCGGTAAATCGACCGTTAGTCTTGCCCCCACCATGTCAGAGCGACGCCCACCACCACAAGACATGTGACCTTGACGAATGCCATATCCCACATCAACCATAACACTTGGTTTATATTGCTCCCCAGCTAAATTGACTTCATTTTGCGCCACCGCAATATTTGCATCATCCACCAATAATAAAGGGTGCTGATTTAGGCTCGCTTCCATAGCATCCAATGAAGGAGGTTTGGACCAATCAGGCAGGCTTTTGGATAACGGCCGGTCTGCTTGATCTTTGCCGATATATCGGCTTAATTGCGCTCGCAGAGCATCGATCTGTTGCTGGATCTGAATGGCCTGGTCGTCAAGTCGAGAGAGCTCCACTTGGACTTGTAATAGATCAGATTGACTCCCCTTGCCCGCGCTATATTGGGATTCCGCAGCCTTGGAGAGTTGGCGATATAAACCCTGATTCTCGCTAACAACACGAGCTGCCTGGGTCCAGTAATAAAGATTCAGCCAGATCTCGCGCACCATACGGGTCAGTTGTGCCTTTTGATCTAGGCCCTTCCTTTTTTCAGCATTCGCCTTCTCTTGAGTCTGCTTTGATTTAATTGCCAGTGTCTCACCAGGGGGAAAGGTCTGTTGAAGCCCAATTTCAATCATGGTCATATCATCTTTTGTAAAGCTAAATGAATTGACAGGAACATTGATGGCACCAGCCATGAGCTTAGGATCGGGTAGCTGACCATCGGCGATGGCTTGTTGAGAAAGAGCTTCACTAGTGGCATCCAAACGTTCTAGTTCGGGCGCGATCGCAATCGCTATTTTCTCAGCTTCAGAGATGGAAAGGGCTGTAGACGCGGCAAATGAGGCATGAAAAATCGTAATGCAAAGGACAGAAAGTATAAATGTAAACTTGGCTACTTTCCTCCCGAGCATTTTCGTCCCCCGTATTTTCTTCTTGTTAATTGGCGCACTTGGCAGTACCAACATTTATCTCTCAATATTGTAACACAACATTTTGAAAGCGACCAATCCTCTCATGAAGGAACCTGGCGTGGCGTCGTCACGATGAGCGTGGGGCAAGTGACATCACATTCTGCAGAAAAATATTTAATAAGAATCAGACGCTTACTGAACGTCAATAGAACCCCATGCCTATTGGATTGCTATCTGAGTGTAGCAGGGGATAAGATAGTTGAAGAGATGGCACCCGAAAAATCCCCACTTGGGGACTATTAAATATAGGCAGCGGATAACCTAACATGATCGAGATAATCCCAAACTGGCACCCCACTCTTGTGCACTTTACGGTTGCGCTTGTTACCATATCCGTCGGCTTTTATCTTATTGCCTATTTAATGTCTCGCTTCAATGCCTACCCAAGGATTCTATCCAGCGAATTTGAGATCGTTGCTCGGTGGTGTTTATGGGTTGGAGCGCTCTTTACGATTGCAACCGTATTGGCGGGTTTGTATGCATTTTATACCGTGCGTCACGATGAAACTTCACATATGGCGATGCTCGAACACCGAAATTGGGCTTTGCCAACGGCTGTATTTATCTTAATAGCCGCAGCGTGGTCTTTGCGGAGATTTGTAAAGAAGGAAAAAGACATCAGTCTTACATTCTTGCTTGCGCTTCTCTTGGTTCAAGGGGCCTTAATTTCAACAGCTTGGCATGGCGGCGAATTGGTTTATCGCTACGGTCTGGGCGTCATGTCCTTACCAGCAACAGAAGCTGAGCCAGGTCATTATCACCATCATGAAGCAGATGAATAGGGAGCAAGCTGCGAAAATATCTCTCTTAATCTTTGTTCCGTATAGACATGAATGCGGAGTGTGCCGTAGAGCAACGTTTAAAGGAGAATCGAATGATTTAACGATAGACAGAGCGTAAAGCTCTTGAAGAGATGGAGGTTGGCCCTCCGGTATCGGCGTTCAAGGCGTTGGTATCAAACCACCTCAAGCTGCTGTGGTAAAGAGCCATGGTAGTGAGCGTTGAGGAAAAGTCGGGTTTAATCCGGCAGGTGTGGATCAGAAAGACGAATAAACTAAATGAACGACTGATGACGCATCGAGAATGTGAATGTGACTTCAAAACTGCGGGGTCCGCAAGCCGCAGGATAAGCCAACGAGGAACCTGATTACTGCGTTGGCGGGGTCCGGTGTATATGGTCGCGTGAGTCTGATCCTGGCTTTTCAAGGGAACTGCGGGAACTAGTCGTCTTGATGTTAAGGGAAATCGCGAATGGTTAAAGCCATGAGTGTGAAATACCGATGCAAGGCACTGGGGCGGACCAGCTCGTATTAGTGACGAAGTTTCTGTAATGGAAATGGAGCGAAGGGGCTGGGTCATTCGGCTTTACGAATAGGTCAATCGGCAACGAGAGGAGCTTGTATGTAGAGCAAAGCCAAATATGGCTGAATGATGGGAGCCGTGTGAGTCGAGAGGTTCAAGCACGGTTCTGCGAGAGGCTGGAGGGGAAGTTCCTCCGGCCTACTCACCATGAAACTAAGAACAATTGTTGAGTTATGTTCTACCTTGTTTTTTATGTGAGGAAGAATTCACCGCAGTCACTCCGTACGTTGCCATATAAGTTTCTAGAAGGGCTAAAAAATAGTCCTTAGTTTCTCGCGGCAACCAAGATCCTTCAAAAGAATTTTTCGAAAGTGTGTATAAATCATCTATTGTAAATTGCGCTTCCTTCTGAACTATCTCATAGTTTTCATTGATATAAGCTCTAAAATATGCCGGATCATCAGAGTTGACAGTGACCCTCATTTGTCGATCCAACATAGTTTTAATTGCGGAAGTCATGGTTGAATCTTTTACAATGGCGTTAGAAATTGGACATACTGTCAGCACCAATTGCCTGTCTCTGACCTCTTGCCAGAGAATTTCCTTATCTAAAGAGTTCACGCCGTGATCAATACGGTCTACACCAATTTTGTGCAGGCATTGACTGATGTGTTCAGTGGTGTTCTCTTGATCTACATCACAATGCATGGTGAGTTTAAACCCTTCTTGACGGGCTCGTGCGAAGACCTCCATAAACTTAATGGGAGGATTTCCTTTTTCATCTGAGTCTAAGCCAACACCAACAATCCACTCCTTGTAGGGAATAGCTTGAAGCAGCGTATCCATGGCTGAATTCGCATCCATGTCTCTGAGGAAGCACATGATGAGTTGGGAATAGATGCCCAGTTTATCCATTGCCTCATCTTGTGCTCGTTTGATTCCTTTAATAACCGTGTCAAAGGCAACTCCCCGGCTTGTATGAGCTTGAGGGTCAAAAAACATTTCAGTATAAAGGACAGACTGGGAATGAGCTTTTTCGAGATAAGCATACGTTAGCTCATAAAAATCTTGCTCCGTGAGGAGTACCGTCATGGCTTCATAATAGATTTTAAGGAAAGAAGTCAAATCTGTGAACGTATAGCCGTCCACACATTCTTCAACAGTTTTATAGGGAAGTGACAATCCATTCCGTTTGGCTATTCTAAATTTCAATTCGGGTTCGAAAGTACCTTCAATATGAACATGAAGCTCGGCTTTTGGTAGATTGAGTATAAAATTATGCATCTTGCTCCCCATTTTTATAAAACCAACATAGTGCTATCTTCTAGAGAAAATTTAAGGGAGTCAATTGTAAGTTAATCATCAAGATATGAATCCCAATAAAATAGACCGTTGAAGATGGTATTTGAAAATGTCTTCTAATACATGCCATATGGTGAGTAGGCCGAGGGAATCTCACCCTCAGCCGCTCGCAAAACCCAACGTGACAGTCTCCCATCATTGGGCTTCCATTAAGCACCCACTCTTCTTACCTATACCCAGTGCGCGAATAATTTTGGATTTTCGGATTTTAT
>JBGSQK010000089.1:0-5062 GCA_041738135.1 Alphaproteobacteria bacterium | reverse complement strand
ACATGCGTTAGAAAATATTCATACGACGAAAGATTTAAGCCAATTGCTGCCGTTCAACTTCAAACCCGCCCTGAATAAGGCATCCGCTGCTCTAGCAAGCTAATTGTATACCGCAGGGGTGGGGTTGTTTATACGCTCACTGATAAAGCAATTATAGCGAAAGGCCCACCTCTGGCGTCTTTTCGGCCACATGTACTTTCTGATGATGTATGGGCTCTTGTTTTGCGGGCGCATCGAGAGCAGGATCAGACTTGTGATTATCCTTTAGTGTTACAACTTTTTCCACAAACCCTTTAGTCAGTGCCTCCACAGCCTTATATTTTACCTTGACCCTTCCAGTAGGCACGGTTGCTGGTAGCTTTATGTAAGCCTCTAAGTCGGGCAAGCAAGCAATTTCAGTTGCCAGGACCAGTGGTTTGGTTCTGGTTTGTTGTGATAGGGATACGCCATCGCGGATCGTATTCGCTCCATAGGAGAGGTTTTCTACATGCTCCTTGATCTCAGCCTCACCAAGGACTTTAGATATCCAGCTGGTCGTGTTTGGGTCAGTATTGCGGAAAAATATCTTCGTGTTGAATAAATCCAGCACCGATTGCGCTTGGTTTTGGCCATAGGTGTTAATCAGCTGCGGGAAACTTTGTACGCCTGCGAGGAAACAGCCACCGTATTTACGTGCTTCAGCCATTCCTGTTTCTAATGAAGGTAACTTTTGCAGGGCTGGCAATTCGTCCAGCACAAACCACAGGCGCCTTTTAGGATCTGGCTCTTCACTCATCAACGCATTGATGGCAGTGTCGATCCAGCCGCTGATCAGTGGCAATAGTGTCTCCCTTTGGTCAGGTTTGGCAGAGATGAACAACCATTGGCCCTCTGTTGACTCGCTTACCCATTTGCGGATAGAGAATGGATCCTCTGAAGGCGTCAGTAAATTAAACGCTTGGACATGGTTCACTAACGTAGCCCTGATAGACATGGTCATCTTGTCGCCGTTCTCGTGGGTGTAGCTGGCGGCTTCAGTGTTGCGGAAAAATTGACTGAATTCAGCCAAATCGGATTGCACAAGCAAGTGGTAGAGTTTGTGGACATCACGCTCGCCCAGTTTTTCGTACTTTTTGAAAGCTGCTGACAACAGTGCTTTGCCAGCATTCTCCCAGAATTTATCACTGCTGGAGGATTTAGGCACTATGGCAGTCGCCAGTGCGTCATAATGCGTCACCTTCAAGCAATCAGTCCAAGGTGACCAGTTTACACTGCGCTCGTCCAGTGGATTCAACAGCACATCTTGGCCCTCTCGGTAGTACTTGGCGACAAAGTCGCCTGTCAAATCCACTACAATCGCACGATTGGGGCGGTTCCTGATCTGCGGCAATAACGTATGAAAGCAATTGGTCTTTCCCGAGCCTGTCGTACCTGTAACAAGGATGTGCGATGTTTCCTTGTTTTTGATGAGTGGCATCCCATCCAAATGCAGATCCGATGCCAGCTTTTGCTTCTTGATAATACGCTTGAGGATCTTTGCTGAAACTATCTCGCCCCCACGCTCTAACTTTTTCAAGGACTGGCGATAGCCGCGGATGATGAAGAAACCAATCACGATCGCCACCATGAGAGCAGCGGCCCAAAGGCCTTTAAAAGCTGACCGTTCAGCCAGCTTATCCATGAAGGATATATGCGCTTTAATCGAAGTATCATTGAGAATTCGTTTAGACTGAGCTTGCCGTGTAACTCCATCGGAATATTTAAAATCCTGCATAGCCTTGTCAGCATCATTGAGGCTCATATTAACCATCAGCTCAGCGTAGAGATATTCTTTGTACAGGTAACGTTGGTATGGAATCGTTTGTTGAAACATCAGGGCTGCAAAAACGCCAATGCCGACAAGCAATGACATGGCAACGCTGATTGTTAAAATCTGCCTTAGCATACGATATTGGTGAACGGCCAATTGCCCGCCGCGGGTGAAGAAATTTAATGCGCTCATGGTTGGCACCTTTGTTTTAAGATTGAACTTTACTCGGGTGAGGTGCCGTCACACCGGTCTATCTGTTAAATTGTAGCATGATTATAAGCGATAGGTGCGTGGAAAAAGAAATGAAGAAAGCTACTTAAATGAGACTTCTTCCTTATTCATCTGCGCTGATAATGATAAAGGACATTCTGCTTGCGCTATAGAGAACAAAGAGTCTAAAATGATGTTATGAAATACCTACACACCATGATCAGAGTTTCAGACCCCGACGCCACCGTCAAATTCTTCAACCTTTTGGGCTTGCAGGAAATTAAAAGAATGGAAAACGAGAAGGGTCTCTTCACACTTATATTTATGGCAGTCCCGGGCGATGAAGATGCACAGGTGGAGCTCACCTATAATTGGGATGAGAAGGGCTACAGCGAAGGCCGCAACTTCGGCCATTTGGCCTATCGTGTTGAGAATATTTACGAAACCTGTCAACGTTTGATGGATGCTGGTGTTACAATCAATCGTCCACCACGTGATGGACATATGGCTTTCGTTAGAAGCCCGGATAACATCTCAATCGAGTTATTGCAGGATGGTTATCTGCCACCTGAAGAGCCTTGGGTCTCTATGCCGAATACCGGGCATTGGTGATGTGCCGTCTCTTATCCTAATATTATGGAGTGTGTCTATAAAATAACATTTTTTGCAAAAGAGTCGAGGCCTCCTCAGTCCCACATATTTTGAACTAGTACACTTCGAATTCAAAACTTGATTAATGTCCATAAATCATGTTAGATGAGTAATGACTAAAAAACATACACATGGTGGAAAGCGTAAAGGTGCTGGTCGAAAACCAGGATTGGCAAAACTAGGTGACAGCACTTCTCGCATTACGATTCCACTTGAATACAAACCAATTGTGAAAGAGCTTATCGAGCATATAGCTGCTGTTCGTATAAAAAAACAGTCTGACGTTGATGTCTTAGGCCCTGCTATCGTACGTATATCAGCCACACGACCTTTATTTGCAGAAGCCGTGCAAGCTGGCTTTCCCTCTCCGGCTGATGACTATGTTGACCTACAACTCGATCTCAACGAGTATGTTGATGCAGGTAACCCGGCTGTTTTCTATTGCCGGGTAGCAGGAAATAGCATGAGCGGGGCAGGCATTTTTAATGGTGATATTATAGTTGTTAATAAAAGTCTTGAGCCACGACACGATGATGTTGTGGTGGCTGTTGTTAATAATGAGCTAACGGTTAAACGGCTTTACAAGCGCGGAAATACAATCGCTCTACACCCAGAAAACCCACTTTATCCCATAATAGAGTTTAAAACAGGGATGGAATTAAAGGTTTGGGGAGTTGTTACCAATGTCACTCGCAAACTACGCTCCTCCTAAGCGAATAGCTCTCGTTGACTGTAATAACTTTTACGCCTCATGTGAACGCGTGTTTAGGCCAGATTGGGAAGGAAAGCCAATTGGTGTTTTGTCTAACAATGACGGCTGTATTATTGCTCGATCAAATGAGCTCAAATCAGCAGGCATACCCATGGGAGCGCCTTATTTTAAATTCAAAGACCGCTTAAGAGAGCTCGATGCAGTTATAGTGTCGAGCAACTATACTCTTTACGGCGATATGTCGTCGCGTGTTATGACAATGCTCTCACATTATACGCCTCACATGGAAATCTATTCAATTGATGAGGCCTGGCTAGACTTATCTGGTATTAATCCTCTTTCTCTTGATGCTTATGGACGCGAGATCGTGTCACGCGTTTACCAAGGAACAGGTATACCCGTGTCCATGGGAATAGCGCCTACAAAAGTTCTTGCAAAAGTTGCAAACCGTATTTGTAAAAAATACAATGTGCCTGGCAAGCTTTTTAATATAGGCAGCGCAGATAACTTGAATGAGCTTTTAGCGGCCTTTGATGTCGGGGACGTTTGGGGAGTGGGTAGGAAATGGGCAGAAAAACTTAATGCTCAGGGTATTTATAGCGCCCTAGATCTTCGCAACAGCGATGAAAATGAAATGAGAAAACGTTACAGCATTGTAATGCAAAGGCTTATACTAGAACTTCGTGGAATCTCTTGCCTTGAGTTTGAAGAGCCTGAGCCAAAAAAAGAAATAATGGCCTCTCGCTCCTTTGGCCAACGCGTTACCGACAAAGCAGACCTAAAAGAAGCCGTTTCTTTTCATGTTGCAAGGGCGGCAGAAAAGCTTAGAGGTCAGGGCTCCGTTTGCGGTGCCTTGCAGGTTTATATTCGATCGGGATTTCATAATCCTCGGGAAACTACTTATTCACGATCAGTATTATGCAGCTTAAGCGTCCCTACTTCAGACACAGGTCGTTTAATAGGTGCTGCGTTAAAAGGTGTTGATCAAATTTACCGGGAAGGTGTGAGATATGCCAAAGCAGGAATATCTCTGCTCGATGTCTGCCAAGAAAGTGACCTTCAAGCCAATTTATTTCAGATGCCCGATACTCCCAAGTCTCAAGCTCTTATGAAATCCATAGACCAGATAAATAAGCGGTATGGAAAACATACAATGACTTATGCATGCCAAGGAATAAATCAATCCTGGGAGATGAAGAGGGGGTTCAAAACGCCCTCGTATACAACCCAGTGGTCAGAAATTCCAAACGTAAAGTAGCTATAGGAAGAAGTTCTGCTGATAAATAATTTTATTGTTCCTGAGAATTTCTCCTCTAAACTGGAAACCTTAAGCCCTATAATGGCTCGGTAATCTCCCCTAAAAGGGGTTAAGGGAGCAATGGAACTGCCAGCCGACTTAAGCCCCAGAATCAAAGTTTAGCTGTTCTAAATGCTAGAAGAAAGAAATCAGGGCAGAAAAAAAGTTGCTGGAAGTTAAAAAATAATAACTGAGCATGGAAAATCGATAAGCGACAAAGCCAGCTTTCGCTGGCACCCCTCTATAACCAATCCCTTATTCTCATGATACTGACACATTATTTACCATTGATTAGTATATAAATGTTATAACTTATATGAATGTCATTGAAGTAAGTTGATTTGGGGGGCGATACAATGAGAGTAATCCGCAGCATGACTAAAAAGGAAGCGCTATGGCATTT
>JBGSQK010000088.1:0-2932 GCA_041738135.1 Alphaproteobacteria bacterium | reverse complement strand
AGCCGCATATTCTTTGATGTGATACATTAGTTTTTGAAAATTATCATTTTCAGGATTTACATTCCACACCATCTCGCTGAGGTTTTCCATGATACCGGCTACATATCGATTAATTTTAAGAAATTGTTCTTGGACCGGCTCAGTCTTCAATTTTTCGTCCCCTGCTAATTTGCTTAGGATATGTATACTCGTAAGGCTGGAACCCATTTCGTCGTGTAAATCTCGCGCAATACGCGACCTTACATTTTCTTCCGTCAGATATCTGGAGATCCGCTGTTCGCAAATGCCCGCAACTTTTTTCAAAAGCAACAGGTGGTGGGCTTTGAAGAATCGTTTGGCAGGATGCTCAGAATCTATTATAGCGTAAACCTTCCCATCAACAAAAATGGGCACCGTAATTTCCGAAAGCGCAGGTTCCGCATCAGGTATATACGCTTTCGATTTACGTGTATTATTTACAATCTCGGCTTGCCCTGTTTGAGCGACCAAACCGACAATTCCCTTGCCAACAGGAATTTCCAAAAGGTTTACGATTTCACGTCCATAAGGATTTTTTAGACCAAAAGCAGCCTTTTGAATCAACATAGCTCTTCTTTCATCTAGCAAATAGATCACGCAGTCAACAAATCCCAAAATTCTAACACAATTCCGGGCTGTGTCCCAAAGTATATTATCGACCGATCCCTGACCGTAAAGTGATGTTGCGAATATGCTGAGAAGTCTGGCATCCCGAAGCTTTCTCCTGAAGGATAGACTTACCCCTAGTCCAATTAAAAAGAATCCTGCAATGACTGAACCAATAAACCAGGATCGTTGCCATACAGGGTGCATGATCTGAAAGTATATTCCTTGCGAGGCAATTTTTATGGGTTGTCCTTTTAAAGATGATCCAATTTTAAGGGCGTAGTCCCCGGGCAGTAAATTCCAAAGCAGCAGCTTATTGCTGCTTCCATGCTCATACCAGTCATCGTCCTTCTTGAGCTGATACCAATAAGTTATATCGTCTGGATTGCTGAAATAAGGAGTTTCAAAAGTAAGATCTAGATTATTCTGAAAAGACTGAAGCGTCAGATGCCCATCTTGCAAAAGATTGTCTTTAGAATAATCCGGTATGTGAAAAGAAGCAATTCGGGTTCTTAATTCCCCGTTCTTGGGCTGAATTTTCTCTGGGTAGAACGTATTTACACCATTTGTCCCACCTATAAAAACCAAGCCCTTCTGATCCCGATAATAACTATTGGGATGAAAGAAATCACCCCGGATATTCTCCTGATAGCCGTATTGATACAGCGTTTCTGATGTCAAATCGTACTTAAAAACTTCAGAATCTGTTACGATCCAAGTCGAATTTCGATCATCCTTGAAAAGTATATTGATTCTTGATTTTTGAAAGGCATTCAGGAAAGGCTCAATCTTTTCAGTCCTTCTGGAGAGCTGATAAAGGCCACTCAGCGTCCCCAGAATAAAGGAGCTATCGGTTTCCATCATAGTAGTAAATCCCAACTTACTCTTAAACCTAATTTCCTTCAAGTATTCAAGCGACTCGCTGAACGCATAAAGACCATTGCCAGAACCAATAAAAATCTGGCCATTCCTACTTTGAAAGGCAAATATGAGTTGACCATATAATTCAGGAAGTCGAATCTTACTGATTTCATAGGTCTCCCCTCGCAACAGATAGGCTCCGTGGTGAGCGGAAACAAGATGATCGCCATTTCTTAGGGTCAAAATTTGATTAACGAAATCAGATTCGCATTTTAGCTTCAGTGCTTCTCCCGAGCTATCTGTAGAATAAACTGGACGCTGAAATGTATGATCTAATGGATTATATATCCAAATACCTTTATTCGTTTGACCAATGATCAAGTTTTTACCATCGAAAACCAAGCCTCGGATCGATGAATGATTCAGATAGTTCTCAGAATTTTCCTTGGCGAAGATGGTCTTAAACTCATTGCGATCTAACTTCCATTGCGTAAGTCCATTCGAGGTCGCCAACCATAAATTCCCTTGATTGTCCGGAGCAAAGGCCCTCACATCACTATTAAAAGTACTTTCGGAATTTCCGAATTTGTTGTTGGTGATAAAATTGAAATTGTTGTCTGAGTATTCAAAGAAAAGGAGACTATTTTCGGTGCATGCCCAAATGCGATTTCCTTCGCCCCGAAAAATAGTACGGTAACGCTGTACAGGATATTCCTGTCCACTCAGCATCAGATTTACATTTTGCAATTTTCCATTCTCAGGACAAAATGTAAAAAGTCCTTTGTACGTGGCCAGAAAAAACGATCCATTTTTTGAAGGGAGCGCATCAAAAATGACGAGAGCAGGATCTTCTTCGCTCCAGAAAATACGCTTCTTTTCAGCAGTGCTAAAATTGTAATACCAGGCCCGATTCTCCCAATTACTCAAGACGATTTCGTTTTCAGAAATAGCGATAATGTTTCGCAATTGAGAAAAGTAAACAGTTACTTTTTCGCCAGAAACAAGATCATGTTTCCAAATAGTATCGCCCGTTGTATAAAAAAGCACATGCTCGAAATTAGAGACCAAGAGCGCATTGAGCGCAAGTTTATCCGAGACCTTATTATCGCAATCATCACATATTTCAAAGCGATTTGACTTTTGATTAAAGCGCATTACTCCCATTTCACTCACGTAACACGGGCCATTTCCTGGTAATTCTAAAAGAATTTTTCGATGACCTAGGCTTGCAGCAACCTGTTCAAAGGAATTAAGAAGCTTATTAAATCTATATATGGTATCGTTTAATGATATCCAGAGACACCCAGTCTCATCTACTACCATAGAGTGCAGAAATTGGTCTTCGAACCAAAGATGCATGTGCTTCCCGTCAAATCGCTGAAGGCCCTTTTGATAGAGTATCCATAAAAACCCATCTCCATCCTTTCGGATTTTTCTAAAATCATAG
>JBGSQK010000087.1:0-3452 GCA_041738135.1 Alphaproteobacteria bacterium | reverse complement strand
GAGGTGGTTTGATACCAACGCCTTGAACGCCGATATCGGAGGGCCAACCTCCATCTCTTCAAGAGCTTACGCTCTGTCTATAGTTAAATCATTCGATTCTCCTTTAAACTTTTGCTCTATGGCACACTCCTTATTCGCATGATTGCGGAACTATATTTCAAAAATGCGGCATTATAAAAATAAACACTTGAAAACAACCTGAATAGTACCCATATAAAACTAGTAGATAAAGTATGAGATAGTCTCATAACTTTTGATCATGTTGATAGAATAAGGATTGTTGTTATGAAAAAAATGTTCCCTCTAATTGCGTTACTATTTCTTGGCGCAAATAAATCATATGGTTCTGACGCCAAATTAGAAGACGTAAATGCCGGGGCAGAAAGATTGATAGCCACTGCAGCAAGGGTAAACAATTTATTAGATGATGCATATAAAAGTAAAATTATACCTGGCTGCCTCATACTGATTGAGAGCGATGGAAAAACTGAAATTAAGAATCATGGGTATATGGGCCCAAATCAACCTATGCGGGAAGATGCGATTTTTAGACTTTGCTCAATGTCCAAAGCTATCACTATGGTAGCTATTTTAAAACTTATTGAAAAAGGGGATTTGGAGTTAGATACACTAGTAGGCAGCATCATCCCCTCATTTAGAAAACTAAAAATTCTAAAAGGGGGCAAATTAGTTGAAAATAAAGTTCCCATGACCATAAAGCACCTGCTCACGCATACATCAGGTTTAGGCTATGGATTGGGCGCGGACTATTTAAAAAATGAGTATGAAGAGAAAGCCGTAACCATAACCAATCCTAAGTCAGGATATCCAATGCTCAACACTTCTCTTACATTAGAACAATTTGTCGACAACGTTTCCAGGGCATATCTGATTTCAGAACCTGGGGAATCTTTTTTGTATGGTATTTCAACCGACATCTTGGGCAGAATACTTGAGATCAAAAAACAGCAGCCGTTGGATAAGGTTTTGAAAGATGTGTTATTTGATCCATTGGGCATGGTAGATACAGAATTTTTTGTGCCACAGGACAAATTAGACAGATTGACCACAGTTTATTACGACCAAACCAAATACAATACTGGTTTCAATACATGTGCAGCGTGGGAGTCGCCAGGAGATAGCCCATTTGTTAATGACCCTATATTAAAACTAGCTGGTAGTGGACTTGTATCCACCATTCAAGACTACCATTTATTTGCTAAAATGCTTCTAAATAAAGGTGGCTATGGGGACAAAGCAATCTTTCAACCACAGTTTTTTGAACACATGATCACTCAACTTAACATGCAGACTGGCTCAAATTCTGCACATACAAGTTTTCTTATGGATTGGCTCGGTATTTTAGGAACAAATTTTTCTGTATGGCCTGACCATAAAACAATCAGCATTTTTATGACACAAGTTGACACAAATAAATTAGTAGGGCCTTCATATCAGATTAAACAGGAAATAATGGCTATGTGGGGTAACCCAAAGTAATTTAACGAAAGGCTCGATAATTGTGCCCGGCAGAAAAGGTAATTAGAAATTATCGCGCCACTCCATTAACAGGCAGATCTTGTATATGGAAAATATGTCCACCTTTTACCATCTTCTAAAAATGCTCAGAAGCAGCCCCTCGTTCCAATACACATGTTTTAGACACAATTTTAAAAATACTTGTGACCTCATCATCAAAATTCATGTTAGGCTAAATTAGATTCATCAGCAAGTCATCAAAATTAACGCGGGAAGAATAAGCCTTGCATGGGTATAAAGCCTCAAAAATGACCCCCCCCCCCGCTATTTTCAATAGATGAACTTCAGCAAGCCTTTAAATGGATTTGTGGATTACGCAAAGATTACTCGGCCAATTCTGACATCTGGCGTCTACGACGAGAGTGGAATAACATTAAGTTTGACTTACTCGACCAACTCAATGACGGCTCTTACACCTTTGATCTCTTAGAACGTTACGAATTCGATGACGCAACCATATCCCTCTGGTCTTCCCAGGACATGATTGCTTTGAAACTGATCGCCCAGGCCTTGGGTGCGAGGATGTCTGAGCATATCCCCAAATCTTGCTATCACATCAAAGATCGTGGGGGCCTTAAAAAGGCCGTATGCCATACCCATGCTGCTTTGTCTAACAACACTTACGTTATGCGCAGTGATATAAAATCTTACTACCAATCCATCCGATTTGATGTGTTGATGGGGATTGTCGAAACCTACGTCACGCATCCCATATTATTATCATTGCTTTACAAAGCACTACGTCGAACAGAAACACGAGGAGGACACTTCTATGATTATGATCAAATGGGCATCCCAAGGGGCTCCCCGTTATCTCCAATTCTTGGTGCGATCGCCTTAGTCCCCTTGGACAAAGCTATGGGGCAGATCAACGGTATTTTTTATGTTCGGATCATGGACGACTGGGTGGTCTTGACCAAGACTAAAACCGCTTTGCGGAAGGTTGTCAAGATCACCCATGAGATTGTGAATGGCCTGCACCTTCAACTACATCCATCAAAAACTTATATTGGAAAGATTGCCAATGGCTTTAATTTCTTAGGTTATTACATGGATGATCAAAAGATTCTACCATCTAAAGAGTCTATCAGGCGTTTTCAGGAACGAGGAACCGCGCTTTATGAGCCGTCGCAAGGCAACAGAAATGTCTCCCTACATTCCAAGAGGAATCCGCACGGGCGTGACATTTCTGAATATCAGGTCAACGAGCCAGCCCCAACAGAGGAAGATGTTCAGAAGATCTTCGCTCAACTGTTGGCTTTGGCTGGTCGAAGGACCAGTACCCTTGCGACTTTGCGGAACTATGTTCGAAAATGGACGTCCTGGCTGAAACTCGGATTATCGACATTAACAGAGCTTGAATCATCTGTTCAGGCGATGTTGCCGAGCATCTATTCATGTTGGATGCACAGCGCCGAGGGTTTGTCCTCCGGATTTTGTCTATAAGGCTAGTTTTAGATCAAAATGAAAGAAAGAAAACAAACCCCCCCCACCCACGCGCCCGTCGAGCGCCCCCCCACCGGCACCAACCACCGCTTTTTCATGCGTATATATTTGCCAGATAGACAAGCCTGTCATCTCACGATACTTTAAGATTGTGTACCTAAACCCCCACTTCGCAATATCATCGCCCCCGTACCTAATAAGCGCACAAACAGCATTCTGTGTTAAATCCGCTTGAGCGACATTCTGTATAAATGAAGCGTCTGTAGATATCACTGGGGCGGCACTTTTCAGTTCAGTCAGCGTTAGGAGAAGAACAAGAGTTTTCTTTAAATTGTCACCAACCGGGTTTACAAGTGTTTCTGGATTCCAGGTGACACACAAGGGAAGTTTCGCCAACTCACCCGGCAACACCAGATCACCGTTTGTGTTAAGCATCGATAGTTTAACATCGACTGCAGCTGAGCCAT
>JBGSQK010000077.1:0-139559 GCA_041738135.1 Alphaproteobacteria bacterium | reverse complement strand
TAAGTCGAGATCGAACACAATGGTCCGAAAAATCAGGTTCGGAATCAAATGGTTCAATAGTGACAATATCGTCTATGGTTACAATACCATACCCTGTGGCAACGGAGATCCCTGCAAACGTCTTCGTCCCCATCAGCTTACCTAATAGATTGTTTATTTGGCCATCGTAAAGTGGTCCATATAGACTATTAAGGGATGCTATGTAACCTATCCCCTGCCTTACAGTTATGGGAGTATTGTCAGTTAGCCATTTTTTGCAAGAATCAACATCCTGCTCATGTATTTTTTGCGCATACATATTATTCATCCAAAAATCTTTTCGTTCATACTTTGAACAACTTTAGCTGTGTGGGCTTCGCTGAGGTGGGCGTAGCGTTTCACCATCTGAAGGGTCTTGTGACCTAATACCTCTGCAATTTCGGCAAGGGAAGCGCCATTCATGGCTAAGTAACTGGCACAGCTGTGGCGGAGGTCGTGAAACCGGAAATTTTGGATATTTGCTTTTTGTAAAGCTGTCAACCAGGAAGGACGGCAATTCCAAGGTCTTTTGGGGTTGGACGGAGAAGGGAAAACTAAATCAGAGGCTGTATTCCTAACCTTTATATGCTCTTCCATGAGTTGTAGCGCATAATGGGCGAGAGGTAGAAGGCGCCTTTCCTTGTTTTTTGTATCATGCAAGGTAATGACGCGTCGCTGCCAATCAACATTGCTCCAGCGCAAATTAAGTAGTTCTCCTTGTCGTGCCCCTGTACTTAAGGCCAGGACAACAACCGTATGAAGGTAGGGACAAGTTGAAGCTTTGCAAGCTTCCAGAAGCCGCTCGCGCTCCTCATCATCTAAGAAGCGTACCCGTCCTCGAGGTTCTGGTAATTTGGAGATCTTCCTCATAGGATTATCCTCCATCCACTCCCATTCATTCATTGCAACCGTAAAGGCATTACCAAGGGCAGTCATGTAACGATTAACTGTAGAATTGCTGCGTTTTTCTACATGTCGGCCTTTTGTGTTGAGAAGCTTATCCCGTTGGGCAATAATAAGGGCGCGGGACACATCTGAAAGAATATAGACGCCGATTTCCCCTTTCCACCACTCAAGCAAACTTTTGATATCTACAAAGCGCTTGGGGTTCATTTTTTCGACTTCACAGAGGTATCGGTCAATAAGATCTGCGAAAGTATGCTTCTTGGCTTCAGCGGTTTTGAAATGCCTTCCTTGGCGCATATTAGCTTCGGTCTGTTTTGCCCACTCCTTTGCATCTGTCTTACGTTCAAAGGTTGCTGATTCTGAAGGGAACCCTTTCAGTCGCACTTTAGCTCTGTAGCCAATAGTGCCATCCTCATTGCGCCGCGTCTCAAAGGTTGCCATGCTTCCTCCATGTTTATAAGAACAGTCTATAGTAAAGCACCAAAAATGACAACAATTGGTGAGAGACCGGTTTAAATTTCAAAACTTTTCGAGGAAAAACAAGCTAGAATTTCGGTATATTTTGCTATATGGGACAATTGTGGGACATTTGATAGAAAGATTTAGAGAAAAGCTCCTTATTTATTTGGCGCAAAGGTCCAACTGCATAAGGGATCACATTATGCTCATTTGTTACCTTCTAATGTCCCATGAGTGTCCCATGAAGGGGAGAGTTTTGATCGGATGACCTGGAAAGTGGCGGAAGCGGTGAGATTCGAACTCACGAAAGGTTGCCCTTTGCCGGTTTTCAAGACCGGTGCCTTCAACCACTCGGCCACGCTTCCTTGTATTTTGGTTAATAGTTTAGTATCAATAAGCAGGTATGTACGTCAAGTCAATTTATTATCGAAAGGAAAAAAATATGGATCAAGTTATTTTTAAAATCTTCGGCTGGCTCATCAGCATCGACCTAATCATATGCTTTTTGTTGCTCTTGGGGCTAGTTCTTCTTTTTACCAGCTGGTGGAAGGGCGGACGTCGGAGTATTATTCTGGCATTCTCGCTTCTTTTCGTCACAGCTGTGTTGCCCACAGGAAATAAGATTATTTGCTTCCTAGAAAACCGTTTCCCGCAACCTACAGAGTTACCCAGTGATGTGAAGGGCATAATTCTTCTGGGCGGCAGCTTCAATCTACAGCTGACGGCCGATAGGGGCTTTCCTTGTTACAATATGGCCGCCGGGAGAATGATTGATTTTGCGACGCTCGCTCATAAATATCCTCATCTGCCCATATTATTCACCGGGGCAGGGGCGGTGGCCGATCCAAAAGCCAATGAATCCATAAACATGAAAATACTATTGCCTACTTTTGGTATAGATCCAGCTCGCGTCAACTTTGAGGACAAGGCTAAATCCACCAACGAAAATGCAACCAGGTCCTTTGAATTGATTAAGCCAAAACCAGACGACAAGTGGATATTGGTTACTTCAGCCTACCACATGCCACGATCTGTTGGTTTGTTCCGTAAAGCAGGCTGGAATGTGATTCCATATCCAGTTGATTATCATGCGCCGAAAGATGTATCCTGGACATCGCTCAATTACAGCTTGAGCATGGGATTCATGGCATGGTCCAATGGTATACGTGAGATAGGTGGCATGAGCACAAACTATCTTGCAGGCCGCAGTGATAGTTGGATAGCAGAATAAAGAAAGGGAAAATCATGAAATATTTAAACACCATACTCATCAGCTTCCTGGGAGCATCCATAGGGGAAGCAAACGGCTCTCATGATCCCCAGAATGACCCAAGCCTGAATCCAGTGAACTGGAGAAATCATGTCAATCAACAACCTGAACCTGATGTGCAGCCCATGGATCTTGAAGATGATAATGAACCCGATGATGCCGCCGAGATGTCAAGGGTCATGGAAATGTTGAGAACGTCCTATCTGGAAGCTCAAAAAAGAAAGTGATGCTGCATTTAACCCCTTGTGGGAGAGGTCCGGAGCGCAGCGCAGGGGTGAGGGGTCTTACAAGCCGCTTCCAACTTGCGGCTGGCTTCCCACCTCCGCCTGCGGTCGACCTTCCCCTCTGTGGATAAACTGTGCACACATTTTGCAGCAAAATAGGTAATCACGCACCAAATTTAGCGTAAGCCCTCAGAACCGTCACCCAGAGCGCGGCTCAGCGTAGCTGAGTTAGTGAAGGATCCAGGCACACAAGCGCCGCGAAGCGGCTTCCGTATTTACAAAGTGTTATGAACAATAATTGTTGAAGGAAATTTATGTAATAACTTTCTCTTCCTTTGTTGTAACTCTAATTTATACGGAAGGCGCTTCGCGGCACTTGTGCGCCTGGAATCCTTCGCTTCCTCCGCTACACGGAGGCGATCTCTGGATGACGAGGTTTTTGGTGAGTGGATACAATTTTTGCACAAATTCTTAGCCACCAATGCTCTGCCCGGTTTTTTTCCAATCTTCGGTAAATGCTAGTAACCCCGCATCCGTTAGGGGATGTTGATAGAGTTGGCGCAGGACTTTTGCTGGGATAGTTGCCACATCCGCGCCTAGCTGGGCTGATTGTGTTACGTGTAGGGGGTGGCGGATGGAGGCTGCTAGAATTTGGGTTGTGATGGAATCATAGTTATCATAAATCTGGCGGATTTCTTCGATGAGGAGCATACCATCTTGACCTACGTCGTCCAGTCGGCCGATGAAGGGGGAAATGAACGTGGCGCCGGCTTTGGCGGCTAGTAGAGCTTGAGCGGCTGAAAAGCAGAGAGTGACGTTGACCATGACACCTTGTGAGCTCAACTTATGGCATGTGCGTAAACCGTCGGGTGTAAGGGGTACTTTGATGGCTACATTGGAAGCTAGGTCAGCTAGGTGTGCTGCTTCTTTCATCATGGTTGCGTGATCTGTTGCTGTGACCTCGGCGCTGACAGGGCCTTTTATGAGGGCGCAAATTTTGCGAATCACATCGTCGATGCGACGGCCGGATTTTAAAATTAAGCTGGGATTGGTCGTAACACCATCTACCAGGCCGGTGTCGGCGAATTCTTGGATGTCTTCGATGTTGGCTGAATCAATAAAGAACTTCATTTCTTTCCCTCGACGTTGTAAAAGATATTTAAACATATAATTTAAAGGCCCAGATGTCGAGCCCACAAAAATATGCGGATGTACTTTTACCTCAGAGGATCGATCAGCCCTATACCTATCTTATTCCCGAACATATGGATGTAGAGGAGGGGGCGTATGTGGAGGTGCCTGTGCGTAATGCCTTTGTTTCAGGTGTGGTTTGGTCTGTGCATACAAAGCCCCAAACTCATATTACCAAGATTAAACCTCTGTCACGTGTTTTTGATCTGTCGGGGATGCCGAAGCCTCTGCGTGGATTAATCGATTGGGTGTCCAGCTATACCATGTCTTCTAAAGGTAATGTGCTGCGGCTTGCCATGAGTGTGCCGGAGGTCTTTGAGAATCTTGCCGAAAGAGAAGGGTTGCGGGTTGGGGCTAATTGTGTGGTTTGCACTCTGACGGATAAGCGTAAGAAAGTGGTGCAAACCATACAAAAGTCTGAGCAGCCCTTGACCATCGCGGAAGCTTCTTTTGTGAGCGAGGTCAGTACCTCAACCATCAGGCAGATGGTGAAGGACGGAGTTCTGGACGTTGTCCCTATTCC
Source organism: Alphaproteobacteria bacterium (assembly GCA_041738135.1). Taxonomy (GTDB): domain Bacteria; phylum Pseudomonadota; class Alphaproteobacteria; order JAGOMX01; family JAGOMX01; genus JAGOMX01. Next base: position 134,968 of record JBGSQK010000077.1, on the reverse strand, counting down.
GGCAGATGCTTTGTCCTGGGTTTATACGCATATTGCTTTGTCGGATGAGCAAAAACACGCGGCCGATGAGATCTGTGCGGCTGTGGCCCAGAAATCTTACAAGGCCTTTTTGCTGGACGGGGTGACGGGGTCGGGCAAGACTGAGGTCTATTTTGAAGCCATTGCACAAGCCCTGGAGTCGGGTAGGCAGGCTCTGATTATGCTGCCGGAGATCGCTTTGAGCAGTCAGTCTATCCAACGTTTTACGAACCGTTTTGGCGCGCCGCCTGTGGTGTGGCATTCGGATATTACGGTGGCGCAAAAACGGAAAGCTTGGCGGCAGATCCTATCTGGTGAGGCTAAAGTGGTGGTGGGGGCTCGGTCTGCGCTGTTCTTACCTTTCCCTGATTTGGGTGTGATCATCGTGGATGAGGAACACGAAACCGCTTACAAACAAGAGGATGGTGTCATTTATAATGCCCGTGATATGGCGGTGGTTCGGGCGCATCTGGGGCAGTGTCCGGTGGTGTTGGTTTCGGCGACGCCTTGCTTGGAAACCATCGAAAATGCGGAGCAGGGGAAGTATATTTGGCTGAAGCTGCGTAATCGTCATGCTTCTGCCAACCTGCCTAAGATTCATATTATTGATATGCGAAAGAACCAGTCTGAGCCCGGAAAGTCTAAGGGCTGGATATCGGATACGTTGAAAAATGCCATTTATGCGGCTGTGGATAACGGCCAGCAGGCTTTGATTTACTTGAACCGCCGTGGGTATGCACCTTTGATTATGTGTGCGGCCTGTGGTGAGCGTGTGTCTTGTCCTAATTGTACAGCTTGGTTGGTGGAGCACAAAAAAGAAAATTACCTCATGTGCCACCATTGTGGCTTTATACGGCGCAAACCTGAGGCATGTGCTAAATGTGAGGATAAGAATAACCTCATTTCATGCGGCCCAGGTGTTGAAAGGGTAGCCGAAGAGTTGATTGAATTATTCCCCACTTTGCGCATAGAAATTATGGCCAGTGATATTATGACCAGCGTTCATAAACTACAGGCGCTGCTGGACGATTTGCATGCGGGGAAAATCAATATTGTGGTGGGAACGCAGATGATTGCCAAAGGTCACCATTTCCCGAAGATCACAGTGGTGGGTGTGGTTGATGCGGATTTGGGGCTTGCGGGCGGTGACTTACGGTCGGGCGAACGCACCTATCAACTGCTCAACCAAGTGGCGGGCCGGGCAGGTCGTGAACAGTTGCCTGGGCATGTGTATTTGCAAACATTTACGCCCCAACATCCCGTATTGCAAGCGTTGGTGACGGGTAGGCGTGATGACTTCCTTGAGATTGAAACAGCGGGTCGGCGTCTAAATTCCTTGCCCCCTTACGGGCGGCTTGCGTCGCTGATTATATCTAGCCGGGATAAATCTATGGTCGAGACCTATGTGAAGCAATTGGCGCGTGTGACACCCTCTATTGCAGGTGTGCACATCTTAGGTCCCGCGCCGGCTGCCCTTTCTATGGTTCGCAACTGGCACCGTTGGCGGTTTTTACTGACTGCATCTAAAGAGACCAAGTTGCAGCCCATTATCCGCAGCTGGTTAAACGCAGCCCCTTGGCCGTCGCAGATTAAGGTGCAGATTGATATAGATCCGTATAGTTTTTTGTGAGGGATATGGAGAGTTTGTTGATTAAAGAAATTTGTAACCATTCACCAAAAGCCTCGTCATCCAGAGTGCGCCTCCGCATGGAGGAAGTGAAGGATCCAGCGAATGTGTGCGAGCGCATGCAAGCTCCCCATTAAAGTACGATCGCGTTCGCATGCGCTCACACTTTTGCGCTGGATCCCAGGCAGAGACGCTACGCTTATGCTGCTCTGGATGACGGGATTTGGCGAGTGATTACAAGCATTTCTATTTACTATTCCATGCATTGTTAAAGTTCTCATTAATACTTCTGATTCTGGCCGCCTTTAATTCATCAGCATGTTTTAGCATTTGCTCCATAATGCTGGGGTCAGGTGTTGGTTTTGGTGGTAAGTCAATCTTATTTAAACGGCAATAACTTTCAAATTTCTCTGAATTATGGCTATCCATTAGGGGATAGTTTGACTTTAAGTAATTCAAAAACATGGGATGATATTGAGCATTGTAATGGAAACTTGCAGGATTGAGGTCAAGGATTCTAATAAAATAGTCCGCTGCTATCATATGATCTAACTGGCTTGGTATTGGCACTGGGGTTCTATCCGTTAAGCTATCTTTTATTACAGAATCAGCGGCGTTTATACCAGCACTTATATAGCCGCAGGTATATAAGTATGCTATTTCTGAATAGGATTTGTAATTACCACGCATCGAGCTTCGTAAAAAGGCATGATAGGCCTCAAAGAAAAACTGCCTAACGGTAAAGTTGAAACTACCATTCAATTGTAAACTAGTGAGCCCGCCCATCTTAGCCATTAGGCCAAGGGCATGATCGGCATCTCTGCTTCCAGCTTCACTCGCTTTTAGATAATAGTGTCTGGCCAGCTCTTTGTTCATAACAGTGACAGTTCCTGTATCATAAGCCTGACCGAGGAATAACTGAGCATCTAAATAGCCAGAATCAGCTAAAATAGTGATTTTGTCCAAACCCTTCCTGCGATTCAGAGGTGTTTTATAGGATAAAAGCTTTATGCCCGCGATGAACTCCGCCTGCGAACTGGTTTGGTCGGTTTGAGTTACTTGTTCTTCAACCTTGCTCTCTTCAATAGGCTTACCAAACTCGTGATCAATTCTCATTTCCACATACTCACCCTTATCCCACCCCAGGATGTCATGCTGCGCAGGTACGTAAAAGTAGGCAGTCTCAGGTTGGCTTTCCGGTTTTATAGGTAATGGAGATTTAAATACTTTGACCTGCCCATCAGTGACTGGAGATAGATCTTCTTCTCTGTCTCGTTTGCTGGCATGACAAACTGCAGAAACGAATGAGATTGACGCTGCTAAAAAAAACACAGCAAAACGGCTGTGAAAAAACTTACTGTATAACATGATAACTCTTTCAATAGATTCTAATACACAAAGTTATCAGTTTCTACCATTCAAAATTAGCTATTGCAATATATTTATTATATGTATGAATGTTCAACGGCTTCTTTATTTTCTTAACCTGCTGCTGTTATAAATTTCCTGTTGTTGTCTTTTCTCTATTCTTCTCAGTTCTTGTTGGTGTTGTCCGTTTGTAAGATTTGGTCTGCTGTATGCTGGGGGATCGTATGTCTTTAGATTTCCCAATGTATTGGCACCCATGAATCTGTCTGATGTTCTGACGTTATCTTTATCCATGAGAACCGATTCGCTGTCGGTTTGTGTACGTGTAACGACTATATTGGTCGTGGCGGGGCGGGTGTTATACATTCTTGCGTGTTCCTCCGCGGTAATTTTATCTGCAGCAATCACTTGCTGCCTATAGTATTCACCTTCTTGTTGGTATGGTTTGAGGTCCATGCATCCGGAAAGACTCAAAGCTGCAAATGAAAGTATAGATAGGGAAAGGATGGATCTGGTTATCATAATACTTACTCCCAACTATTTCCGTCTATGCGAGGATCCTGTACTGGCGGTCAATACCACCAAGAGGAATGTGTGCTCGAGAAGCACTATCTTACCATCATGGATCCTCGCAAAGACGGAATAATATTAACCACTTTCTTATGATTTAATTTTACTAAACACATGTTAATAAATAGTTAACTATAGTAAAAAAATTGGTTTTATCCTAATATATTATGTATAAGTTAGTATCAAACTAACAAAATCTGATCATCTTCTTTATTATAATTTGCAAAATTAATAATCATTTGCATTACGTCGTTATTGAATTCTTCCGGAACTTCTTTTTGTTTGTATGCCCAAGATAGTATATCGCTATCGGGCAGCTCCAGGATTGCTTCGAATAGTTCCAGGTTGAGTGGGGAAAATTCGGGGACATATATGGCTGCAAATGGGCCAAGTATTAAATCGGCTTCTCGTACGCCGCGATGCCAACTATTATAGATCAGCTTCTTCTGAATCGTCATCTTCTCGGTCATCCTCGGTCTCTTCTTCATCTTCAGTAAATTCATATTCTTCATTATTTTCTGAAGAATCGTTTGCGCTGGCTCCGCCATCATGGGATGAACCGCTGCTTCTGGCGTAAACTGTATAATAACGACCTAAGGATTTGCTGCTAGGTTGTGCAATTCCATTTTCATTTTTGAGCTTTGCTTCCAAGTCTTCCACAGGAACCATGCCGTACTCTAGGTACTCAGAAAGTGAAACAGCTGGGGCACTGGGGTTTACAGGAGATAGGTGGGTGTTTCTCTCCAATGAGCGACTTTCTTCCATTTGTGATTTTAATTTTTCAGCAACTAAATCGTGTTCTTCTGGTATTGGCCGGCCTTGCGTCTCATCTGCGTGGGATGCTATGGCTTTTATGGTTGGGTCTGACGCTTCCGTCGTTTCATCATTTTGTGCACAAGAAACCCCAGACGTTCCAAAGAAGCTTAAAAGTCCTAAGATGTATAAGTACATATAGTAAGTCCTATTTTCATTTAGAATCGCACGGCAAATTCCATTTGTCCAGCCCCTGCAGGATTACTCAAGCAATTAAATAGCAGTCAATTTCGTCATCGAGAGCACGCCTCCGCAAGCGGAGGAATCGTGGGATCCAGCATATGAGTGCTGCGCAGCAGCTTCCGTTTAGTTTATAAAGAGTTGCTACGCAACACATATACGCTGGATCCCACACTCACTCCGCTGGTGTGGGAAAGGTGTGCTATTTTGTTTCCTGAGTAATCGTTTAAATTTTAATGGGTGGGAAAATATTTTTTCACATACTATGGACCATATAGTTAACAGATTAAAACTAATCAAATTGCCAGTTGAATAAAATAGAAATGAGCATAAATTTAGGTTTTATTAAACATGGTTAACACTTTGTTAACAAGCCTTTAAAGATTATCAAAGTCAACAAAAACAACAAGATGTCCGTATTTTATCCCCATATAAAAAATTTTACAATTCTTAGTTTTGTTAACACTTCGTTTACTTTTTACCAATACACTCGAAATACAAAGAGAAGAAATTGGCATATTAAAAAAGGAGAAAAAAATGCTAAAAAGTCTATTTAACAGCTCGGTGGTTTTGGCAACTGGTGGGTTCATACTGATTTGTGCATCTCAACCAGACGAGTCAAAATCTATGATTACTAATTTTGTAGATAAGGTCGCTACTTTTTCTGCAAAGCACAGGACGTCTTTACAGCCTAATAGCTTTACAGCTGAATGTTGCTTGAACGGTCAAAGTCAGGCTTACCGTATTTCACTGGTTGATGCGGTAGACTATTATGGCGTGGCTCCGAAATTAGGAACGTTGTTGCGATAAGCTGCTTTGACATTTGTGTAAAATACCCGCACAATAAAATAAACAGGCTGGGATGTACAAATGTTAAATCTGGAAATTGCGCAAATACCTTTACTGACTGATAACTACGCTTATTTGTTAATTGATCATCGTACTGGGCAAACGGCTATTGTTGATCCTTCGGAAGCGGATCCTATCATAAGGGTTCTGGAGAGGCGGCATTTAAAGCTCAATTATATATTAAATACCCATCACCATTCTGATCACGTGGGTGGAAATGTACAGTTAAAAAAAGAAACTGGCTGTAAAATTATTTGCTCCCATACGGACAAGCCTCGAATTAAAGGCGCGGATCAAGGTGTATCTGAAGGCGACGAACTGCTTATTGGCTCCTCTAAGGCCATTGTCATGGAGATACCAGGGCACACTGTGGGGCACATTGCTTTTTATTTTCCCGAGTATCATGCGGTTTTTTGTGGCGATACCATGTTTTCTTTAGGCTGCGGTCGTTTGTTCGAAGGTACCTCTGAGCAAATGTGGAATTCATTACGCCGTCTTGCAGATCTACCCCCTGAAACCAAAGTCTATTGTGGTCATGAATATACGGAAGCGAATGGTCGATTTGCTTTATCATTAGATCCTCACAATCATGTGCTCCAAGATTATTGCCATCATGTGGCTGATAAAAGACGGGAGAATTTATCGACTGTTCCATCAACCATAGAAATTGAAGTGGAAGCAAATCCATTTTTAAGGGCGCCTATGCTTGTGGATGCCTTGGGTTTGCCAGTAGGCACCTTACCCCATGAGGCTTTTGCTGAAATGAGAAAGCAAAAAGATAGCTTCAAGAGTTGAAACACTAGGTACTGCATGCGGCGGATTTTTATCCACAAAACCTGTGGATATCCTTATGGATTAATTTACGGGAAGCTGTTGATAATGAGTCTGGGGCTTGCTTACAAAGTCATTGTTCATGGTTTGAGCATAGTATGAAAACCGGAATAGAGCCGTGCAGAAGAGTGTGCTAGACTTATTAAATCAATTTCATTAACCTTTCACCAAACAAGGTCCTTATAAATGCATAGTTATTTTTCCAAAGCATCGGATGGCTCTATACCAATTACACGTTTGCTCGCTCCTGAGTATAAAAAATGGCTTGAGGGGCAATCGGATTTTGTCAGAAACTGGCTATCTAGTTTGCATGTCAAAGGGGTTTCTGGAGAGGTGCTAGCCATTCCAAGCCCGTCTGGGGCAATGGAAAAAATCGTTATTATAGACAATATTTCATCCGGGTTGTGGGATTATGCTTCGCTACCCAGTTCACTGAAATCGGGTGTGTTTCATCTGGATGACTCATTTAATATTCATCAGGCTAATCTAGTCTTCTTGAGTTGGGGGCTGTCTGCTTACCGCTTTGATAGGTATTCCAAGAAAGATCGGACATTTCCTAAATTGTGTGTAAGGCAGGACGTGGATTTGATTGAAGTGGAGAGGCAAATAGCTGCAACGAATCTGGTTCGTGACTTAATCAATACGCCAGCCAATCATATGGGGCCCGTTGAATTGGCCGAAAGTGCTACCGCTATCGCCCATAAATACAAGGCTGACATAAGTATCATTGTGGATAAGGATCTCATTCCAGCCAATTACCCCGCTGTGTATACGGTAGGTATGGCCAGTGATAGGGCGCCTCGTCTGATTGATATGCGTTGGGGTTCTGAAAAACATCCTAAAATCACGCTGGTTGGCAAAGGCGTTTGTTTTGATTCGGGCGGCTTGGACATTAAACCTGCGGCCGGAATGTTAACTATGAAAAAAGACATGGGCGGTGCGGCCCATGTGTTGGCTTTGGCGCAGATGATTATGGACGCCGATCTTCCCGTTCGTTTAAGGGTGCTTGTGCCTGCGGTGGAAAACAGTATTTCTGGTGTGGCTTATCGTCCTATGGACGTCATTAAAATGCGTAGCGGAAAAACCGTTGAGGTTGGCAATACGGATGCGGAAGGGCGCTTGGTCTTGGCGGATGCTTTGCATGAGGCGGATGGGGAAAAGCCTTCGCTGATCATTGATGTGGCGACACTGACTGGTGCGGCACGGGTGGCCATGGGAACCGAAGTGGGCGTTCTTTTTTCCAATAACAACGAACAGGCTCAGCAATTAGTCCGAATGAGTCACGAAATTCACGATCCCTTGTGGCAAATGCCATTGTGGGAGCCTTATAAATCCGGCCTTAAAAGCAAGGTGGCTGATCTGAGCAGTACTGGTTCTTCCGCATACGGTGGCGCTATTACGGCAGCTTTGTTCTTGTCTGAATTTTTGGAGAATAAGACCCTCTGGTTTCACTTGGATGTTATGGCTTGGAATACAAACGATAAACCAGGTAGACAGGAAGGGGGCGAGGCCATGGGTTTGCGTGCGCTTTATGCTTTCATAAATAATTTTGTAAAGACAGCCTAGATCACAATGTTGAGTTCTGATATGATGCTGCATTGTGGTCTAATATATAAAGAGCTGGGCTTATGAACAACATGACTAATAATCGTAAAAGCGAGGGTTTGATGCGTAATTTCTTATGGGCAGCATTTATCTTTCTGTTAGGCCAAACTCACCTCTGTGCCGAAACCACTGATAAAGATTCTGCGGAAGTTGTTAATCAAGAGATCTATGATCCCTTGGAAAGTTATAACCGTTTCATGTTTGATGTGAACTGGGGCATTGATAAGGTCCTTTTTAGGCCTATTTCCGAGGTTTATGGTATCGTTCCGAGTCCTTTGCGAAAAGGCGTTCGTAACTTTTTGACCAATTTAAAATCACCAGTTACCTTGGTCAATGATTTGTTACAGTTGGATGGCATGAAAGCAGGTCAAACAGTTGTGCGTACTATGATTAATACAACCATTGGCATTGGTGGGCTTTTTGATGTGGCAACTGATATGGGTCTTGATTATCATGGCAGTGACTTTGGCGAGACCCTTACAGGTATTGGTGTGCCTAGTGGTCCTTATTTAATCATTCCAATTCTTGGGCCAACAACGCCGCGCGATTTAACCGGTCTTACAGCGGATATTATTATCAACCCTGTTAATTGGGTGCTTTGGAATAATGACCTGGATTGGCTATGGTATACCCGCGACGGCGTTGAAATGCTTGACAGACGCACGGAAGCAAGGGGCTTTACAGACGAAATAGAAAAGGCTATAGATCCTTATTCTAGAGTGAGAAGTCTTTACTGGCAAACAAGAGTGAGCACAGATGAAGAAGATTCACCAAAACCAACAGAAAGTGAGTTTAATGATGAGTCATTTTAAAATTATATTAGGATTCCTGTTTTTAGTATCCACTCAAATGCATGCTGCAGACGAAGTGAAACAGCTGACGCCTGAGGAAAAATTTGTCAGCGATTTGGGTAATAAGATCATTACACTTATTCGATCCACCGATGATATGAATCAAAAGAAAGAGCATTTTCGTACTCTTCTTGTTCAAAATTTTGATATGAAGTCTATCGGGAAGTTTGTGCTTAGTCGCTATTGGAAGCAGGCCACTGAACAACAAAAAACCGAATTCTTGAAGCTATTCGAGCAAAATATGGTTGATACTTATACGTCTCAGTTTGACAGCTATAAAGATGAAACCATGAAGGTGCACGGGTCTCGCAAGGATGAAGCCGATGGCGCTGTCTGGGTTAATGCAAAGGTGCAAGGATCGGCTCGTGAGCCGGTGAATATTCGCTGGAAGCTTTATAACAAAGGTGGTCAATTTAAGGTGTACGACATTCATGTGAATGAAGTCAGCATGTGCATTACCCATCGTTCCGAGTATGCTTCTATCCTGGGTGCCCATGGTGGTAAGTTGGACGGATTAATAATGTCATTACGAGAAAACAAAGCAGCTCGTAAAAATAACTAACTCAAATGAACCATTTATCTAAATTCATAGTGCGCCTGGGGTTAGCCTTGGGCGCATTATTGCTTTTATGCTATTTGCTTTTACCCAGACTAATTGTTGCTTATTCCTTCAATACATATTCTTGGAAGATTGGTGAGGTCAATCTGAACTGGAATTCTCTTGAAATGAAGGATTTGTATAGTGGCGACCAATCAACGCATATCTCTTCGGTTTTAATTCATTTCACTGCGAAGGACTTGCTTTTGGGCCGTTTGAGTGAAGTTATGGTGAAGGGGGTGAAGCTTACACCCAAGGTAGAAGAAGATTTAGCCTTTGAGATTCCCAACGTGATTGGTCAGCTTGATCGAATACCTGCGGACATTTCACATTTTGAAATTCAAGAAATCTCAGTGGTCTTTCCTGTTGCCCATTTCATAGCTGAAACCTTCCAAATCAACGGCAATATAAGTGGTTCGTTGGATAAAGTGGGTGGGCATCAATTATTTCTAACCTCAACCATACTACCCACACCACAGTCAAAGGGCGGTCGCATTAATCTAACTCTTGCTGCAGGCAAGTTAACAGCTGATTTATCCATAGAAGAAGTTCGTCTGAAGGATATCCCTGTTGCACTTACTCTGAGTGTGAAAGCCGAGCAAACATTTGGGGCGCCGCTGCATGTGAATGCTCTAATAACAAATGAAAACCACGAGATCTTTCTTAAAATCGATGGAGGTTTTTCGGGTCCAAGCGCCGGACTCTTTAGTTTTAAAGTTCCATCCTTGGAACTGGATTCACAAAAACTTCCTTTACGCATTTTCGGTCATGATGTATTGAATAAAATAGCATCCTATAGCATGGTATTAAAAGGTGAGGGGACTTTGGCATGGGAAGATGCGCGCTTCACACCCTCAGGCAAGCTGATCGTAGAAAAAGGAAACTTTTTATATGAAACCATAAACGTGAAGGGTGTGAGTTTTAAGGTTCCCATCGAGCATGTGTGGCCAAAAATTGCCACACAACAGAAAGTGTTTGTGGATATAGTTGAGTCTCCCATTATGAACTTATCACAACTAGAACTGAACCTAGTAATGGACGATTCTATAATCACCCTGGCTCAAGCTAAAGGAAATGTTTGGGGCGGAAAAGCGCAGTTGACATCATGCGTATTGTGGCCTTTGCCAAGCGAACAATCACTGATGCTCACTCTCGATAAAATCTCGTTACAACCTTTGCTCACGCATCTTGAATTGCAGAAGGTAACGGCCAATGGTTTATTAGATGGCAAGATTCCCATTCGTATTTTTGGAGATCATTCCTTGGCCATTGAGAACGGGTTGATGAGCAGTGTTGAACCAGGTTACGTGGCTTATCAATGGGATGCTGCCTTGCAAAGTACGGACTCAAATCTGCTTTTGGCGGCGAAGGCCTTACAAAACTTTACCTACCAAGAAGGTAAGTTAGACATCAATAAGCCTCGGTATAAAGAGCTGGAGCTGGTCCTTGACATTAAAGGAAAAAACCCTAAACTGTTGGAAGGTCGCAGTTTTGATTTCAAAATCAATCTGACTGGTAAAATCCTTGAGGCATTGGAAGCGACAATTCAAAGTTTTGAGGCGGATATCAAAGACCTAAAGAAACAAGCAAAGTAATGGAAGTCATATGAATATATATTCAAAAGATCGTTTTATACAATCAGGTTTAGGCATAAGCCTTTTGTGTTTATGTGCCTGTAATCCAACAGTCACGTTGGAAGCACCAGAAAAACCAGTGCGCATTGATCTGAACATCAAGATTGATCACGAAGTTCGTGTAAAGCTTGAAAAAAATGTGGATAACCTAGTTAAGTCTCGTCCAGAGATTTTCTAAGCAACTTAAGGAACGTTATTATGACTCGACATATGTTAGTTAAAGGGCTCTCTCTGGTATTAATGACCGGTGCTATGTCTATGCCAGCTGCTGCTATGAGTGCTTCTGAGGCAAAAAACGCAGGTCTCATTGCGGAAGATTGCAAAGGATACGTACAGGCGAAAAAGCCAGAAGGCCAATCTGTTGCAGACGATATTAACAGCAAGCGTCGTGCGGAGTATGATAGGCTTGCTGCTCAGCAGAATCTGCCAGCAGAAGTGGTGGCGGCAACTGCTGGTGCGAAGTTGTGTGGGAAGTAATGATTTAGATTGTTACGGCTGGGGTTCTTTTGACTAAAAACGTCATTGCTAGCCCCTCTTGGGGCGTGGCAATCTACTTTTTTTCGCTGCAGAAATACTATGTGAAACTGCCAGACCAAAGTAGATTGCCACGCCTTAAGAGGGGCCTCGCAATGACGGGTGTGGGGTAATATGGTCTACTCACGGATCCATTCCCAGGCTTTGTCTATTTCATTGCCGCGGAATAGCTTTATTTTCGTCAGATGAAATGGTGCCGTAAAGTTGGTCATGGCATGAATCCATTTGTCATCGGATATGACGGCTTTTTTATCGACAAAATGTGCATCTTGATATCGCTTCGGTAGAGCCGATATGGCATCTAGGACGTGTAAGGCTTTATATTCTCGGAGGTCAGACAATACTCGGATTCTGCCATGCTGAGCGATGAGCTTATCTGTGAGATCAAATAGTTCTTTGTATTCAGCTGAATCAAGGTCGCCGATGACCTTAAAGCCGATAACGTTGCCACTGCTTTCAGGTAATACTTGGTACATAATGCACACCTATAAATCCAGGACTATACTATATTATAACATAAATTATACTTAAGGTTGAAACGAATGAGCAAAAACTACCTTTGTTTTGGTTATGGATATGTGGCACAGGCATTCGCGCAGAAGGTTAAATGTGATGGGGCAGCGGTTACAGGCACATCTCGCACCAATGAGAACTTGTTGCTGTTCGATGTAAGTCATCCTATACCCAGAGACATTCTATTTCAGCATACGCATTTCTTAATATCTATTCCTCCTAAAAATGCACAGGATCCCGTATTAAAGCATCACCGCCAAGATTTAATCGATCATCCAAATCTGCAGTGGGTCGGTTATCTTTCGAGCACAGGTGTGTATGGTGATAAGCAAGGGGCTTGGGTTGATGAAACTTCCGATTGCGCGCCTTCGGATCCTATCACTCAAGCACGGCTTGCGGCGGAGAATTCTTGGGCAGAGCTATATAACGAACACAATTTACCGGTGCACATCTTCCGTTTGTCTGGCATTTATGGCCCAGGCCGTTCCATGTTAGAAAGAGTTCTTACCGGCCAGGCTCAACGCATAGATAAACCCGGACAGTATTTTTCTCGCATTCATGTGGAAGATATTGTGCAAGTATTGCAAGCCAGCATCGCACATCCATCGCCTGGGCAAATCTATAACCTTGCCGATGACGAGCCTTGCTCTTCCAAAGAAGTGATTGAATATGTATGCGACCAACTGGCTATTAGTTATCCACCTTTAATTCCATATGAAGACGCGCATCTTTCCCCCATGGCTAAACGCTTTTACAGCGACAATCGTCGCGTGTGTAATGATAAGATAAAGTCTGACTTGGGTGTGAAGTTGAAGTATCCTACCTACCGAGAGGGTATTAGCTCACTATTGGCTGAAGGCAGGGCTTAGAAAGTCATATGGTCAATGTGTCATGACCTTAAGTTCCTCCCGGATGAAATAAGGGGTTTTAATAGGCTTGTCACTCTAGTTACAACAGTAATCTTATTATTGTTTATTAATAAAAAATAATATAAAATATCTTTAATAAATTATGTTACAATATATACATAGGAAATTATTTTCTTGTGGGGTGTAGTATGTTTAGGGTGTCTAATAAATCAGCAGTTCTTTTTGCTAGCATTTCAATCATTTCATTTATAATTTCTTCTTCTCCGGTCGCTTCTGCGAGAGATGATGAGCGCGGTCGAAATATGGGCGAGCGGATGCAACAGGCCCCACCACCACCTCCGCCTGCACAACAAATGGCACCTGTGATGCCTGCTCCTGCACCGCAACCACAGGTTTTGCCTCCTCCACCACCTCCTCCACCACCTCCTCCTCCTCCTCCTCCTCCTCCTCAAGTGAGAGAAGCACCCGTTGCTCCTGCACCCGTAATAGATAAGCCACGAATTATTGATGTGCCTAAATCAGACAGGCCTTTGAATCCGGAGTTAAAGGGTGGGGGTGTAGTGGTTGAACAGCCAAATGCTGATAGAATGCGAGGCCTCGATCAACGCAAGGGCAATGATGGTCGTGCTGGTAGCATGCGAGAACACGATCAACGTAAAGGGAATGATGGTCGTGACCGTATGGAGGGTGAAAGGGCCAATACCAGGGGTGATCAGGGCAAGATTATCGTTGTCCCTTTGCCAGTGGAAAAAGATCGAGTTGGCCGAGATGGTCGAGTAGGCCGAGATGATCGAGTTGGTCGAGATGAACGGGATAGCCGAGATGGTCGAGTTGTCCGAGATGGCCGAGATAGGGGAGCTGATCGGAATCGAGGAGAAATTGTGAAGGTGCCTGTGGAGACAGTAAAGCCACCTGTTGGCGGAGTAACCATTAATCCTGCCGTTCCTGCTGCTCCTGAAAAACAAGATATGAGGAGGGGGGATCGTAAAGGAAAGATGAGTCGCCATGGACAAGATGGTGTGAAGCTTAAAGGTGATCGCCATGGACGCCATCATGGTCGAGGTCATGGATATTATTATGGCGGTAGCGGTGGTGTCTATAACGATTACATATTTGAGTTTTTCTATCCCAATGGTGTTTATCCTTATGATGACTACATCGGTCCAGAATACATTAATCCAGATGATTACGGTGTACTAAATGGATACTCCGATGAGCTCTATTTCCATGAGCCTCAAAGCTTCAAAGCAAGATTTGCTGAAGCTCTTAGGACGGGAAATCTGGTTGTATCCGGCAACGAGCTATTGATGTCAGAGCGTTTTGCGAAGATAAGAACTATCAACAACCTTTCGCTGGCCGTGGTAACTGCCACTGAGCGTTCCCTTGAGCGTTTAAGTTACTTAACGAATCTTAAAAAGCTAGTCATATTCGACAGTGTGTTAAGAGACAGCTCTCTCAGGTATTTAAGGCAAGTTGCGGGCTTGAAGAAGTTGGATTTAACGCAGGTAGATGGACTTACTGGAGACGCTGTTAATGCTTTAAAACGATCTAGACCAAATTTGGAAATCAAATGGTAGCTGGTCTGGTTCCATATATTAACGATAAATTAATATGTATTTGTTAACATAGGAATATGTGGGACTCGTTGTGATTAAATAGGAAAAAAGCTATGAAAATAAATTATTTAGCTTGTGCAGCTCTCCTCACCTTCATTGTATCAGATGCTATGGCCATCGAGGGTAGCGCGGAAGAAATTGCAGCTGCTAATCAAAGACGGTTAGATGCCTTAGACTCCAAATATGAGCGTGCGATTGAAGATCTGAAAGGCAGAAACGTGCCAGCTGAGTTGAGTGAAACGAAAGCCCTGATGCAAAGAACGCAGTTGGCATGTTTAGATGATAAATCAGCTCCCATTTGTTCTGCGTTTTTGGATGCTGCCGGTGAAAAAATGGGCAACTATATTGATTATACTTCAAAAGGTAAGGTTGTGTCTCCCGAAGCCATGAAAAAAACCAATGATCTAATAGCAGCAGCCGCGGCGGTCACTGTTCCGCAAGCTGACGAGCGGAAGAGGGCAGGGGCATTTGCTGGGACAGAAGAACAAAGGGCAGCGGAAGTAAAGGCCCTGGATGAAAGAGCAGGCAGGGCAGTGGAAAAGATGACGAGTCCAGTTCAAGCTCCCCCACCCGTTGCGAAAAAGTCGAGCCCCCAATTTGAAGTGCTCGTTGGTTTAAAAAAAGAATCTGATGCGCGTCGCGAGAAGATAAATGAGCAGCGTATTCAGAGAGGTGAGGTGCCTCTAAAACCAAGAGCCAGGGGCATCGTTGTTACTGGTAGAGGTGCACCAGGTAAAGCGAATTAAAGATCTCTTGTGCTCCATCATCTTTCATTATCGTAATATTTCATATTATTACGAAGGTATTGTTAATTCTATGATCCCATAGAATACAGTGACTTATGGATCTATAGTTAATATTTAGTTACAACGATTTTAACAAAATTTTAATTAACATCAACCAAAATGGATACATAGACCATAGGAATTGTATCCGATCTAATGAAATTAAAACGAGAGATCTTTCATTTCTTGCTCAGGTTGGGCAAGAAGCAATCGACAGAGGTTACCAGGGTTCTTAAGGGTCTGTCTGGTCAAGCTCTTGTGGAGAAACGCCAGTGTCTGATTCAACTAATGCGCGTTAAATCTCGCCTTTTTTCCAAGATACTCCATAAGCTAACCGGTACATATCCTAAAGGTGTAACCACTGAATCGGTGAAAATAGGAGGTATAGATGGACTTAAAATATCTCCCGCTCACCCCGGTAAAAAAGTAATCTTCTATATACACGGTGGAGGTTTTGTTCTCGGGCTTCAGGATACAATACATCATCACGGTTATTTGCCGAATCTGGCTTACTCCACCAATGCGGTTATTTATGAAATAGATTACCGCGTAGCGCCAGAGCATCCTTTTCCTGCAGCTGTAGATGACGTGTTGACTGGTTATCAAGCCTTGCTAACGTCTGGCATTGATCCCAAAAACATTGTGGTTATGGGCGATTCTGCTGGGGGCACCTTAACTCTTTCTTTAATGCTCAAGCTAAGGGACCTAGGTTTGCCTTTACCTTCGGGAAGCATTGCTTTTTCCCCAGCTACAGCCCCTGTGCACTCAGTGGATTCCTATCACACTAGGGCCGATTTAGATCCTATGTTTACACAAGACATTCTCAGTCACGTTTACACCCCTGCTTATACTTCACCTGAGCATCACTTAAGTCCATATCTACATCCTTTGTACGGCGAATATAAAGGACTGCCGCCCATGCTCATATTTGTGGGTGGTTGTGAAATGCTATACGATCACAGCGTGCTTGTAGCCAACAAAGCAAGACTTGCGGGCGTTGATGTCACATTGGATATTCACGAAGACATGATCCATGCCTATCCCGTTCTACATGACCTCTATGACGAAGCCAAAGCCGCCATGCATAAGGTGGTTGAATTTATGGATCGTGTGATCAAATAAGTCTGTCGTTGATCTTTTCTTCTAAATAGCGCAATAATGGTGTTGAAATATGTTTAGAAGGATACGCCACATGTACAAGTTATATATGATTGCACTGGTTTTCGGATTGACTGCTGTTTGTCAGGCAGAAATTATTGAAAAACCCATTAAACTAGAAAACCAAGGTAGCCAAGAAAACCCTGATCAGATATATTTCCCGCCAGCGACGGAACCTTATAAGCCTATGCCTGTGCAACAACCTGCCGCTGCGCCACAAGATCAGTTTAAGCGTGTGGAACAGCAACATGCTCAACAGTACCAGCAGCCAATCATGCAGCAACCGTCACAACCGGCTTTTGCCAATGTGCCCGTAACGAACTTTGCGGTTTCAGCGGGAGCAAACACAAGAGAGATGCTCGATCGCGCTGCTGCCAGTTGTGATGCAGAGCTAGGCGAGTTGTGGAAACAAAAAAGCAACGTAAGTGCTGCGCGGATGGCTGAGTTTCAAAAATGCGTTGGCGAAGCAAAGGTGCGATGCGATAAGTTGAAGGAATCTGCCACCGAGTTCAAACGGGCGGATCATCATTTGTCGAACTACCAAAACAATTTACAAAAAGCACAGTCTACTATGAATTAATGATTAGGGAGACCTAAGTAATGACTCTAAGGTAAAAGGCAGGGAAGGCACGGGGTGAATTAATGATTCTGGAATACTAGCTTTCAGTTCCACAATTTGCTAACATTTACCAATAATAATAAAAAAAGGCATCCAAAATGTTTCAAACGATTCTAAGAGTCATATGCTATGCATCTATATTTGCGGTTATTGGGCAGGGTCATGTTTTTGCAGCTGACAACACAAAATCTTCTAAGAACAAAGAGGCGAAGAAAGACGCAGGCTGCGGATGCGATAAGGTGTCTAAAGCTGCTGCTTTAACGGCTGAATGCAAAGCAATCCCCGAGGGTATGGTGGAAGTGCCTGCTGGCACATTTAATATGGGAGCCACTGGCCCAGATACAAAACCTGATGAAGGGCCTGTGCATAAGGTTAAGCTTAACGCTTTTTATATGGATGAGACGGAAGTCACTAACGAACAATTCGAGAAGTTCGTCAAAGCCACAGGTCATAAGACAACAGCTGAAAAACCTGTGGACTGGGAGCTGTTAAAGCAGCAAGTGCCACCTGGCACACCTAAGCCCCCTGAAGATAAGCTAGCACCAGGTTCCTTAGTGTTTATGCCAAGCAAGCTACCCGTTCCCCTACACGATCACACCCAGTGGTGGCAGTGGGAGAATGGGGCTGATTGGAAGCGTCCACGTGGTCCCGGATCAGAAAGTTTTGGCAAGGACCATCCTGTGGTTCATGTGTCATGGGAAGATGCTCAGGCATATTGTAAGTGGCAAGGCAAAAGACTTCCTACTGAGGCTGAGAGAGAATGGGCTGCTCGTGGTGGTTTAGAGGGTAAAAAATATCCCTGGGGTGATGATGAAACCGACGACAAAAACCGGAAAGCAAATATCTGGGAAGGTGGTTTTCCCTATAAGAATACCAAGAAAGAGCATCAGTGGACTTCCCCAGTCAAGCAATATGCGCCCAATGCCTACGGTCTTTATGACATGGCAGGTAATGTGTGGGAGTGGACGGCTGACCAGTATGATGTGAACTATTATGCAAGGCTAGAAAAGCAAGGTTTGGCAGTTAATCCAATAAATGCAGATAAGAGCCACGATCCGGATGAGCCAGGGGTAACCAAGTACGTGCTGCGAGGAGGGTCGTTTATGTGCCACCACACCTATTGCTGGGGTTATAGGGTGTCCGCAAGGATGAAAACATCACCAGATAGCTCATTGGTGAATCTTGGATTTAGGTGCTCAAAGGACAAATCAAAATAATTGGCTGCGCCAAAGGGTAGGGGGCTTTTACCCACTACTTCCAAGCTGTGCTATGGCCAGGGAAGAATTTTGCTTTGGGATCAATTCTGGTCTTAGCTGTATTGACGGCAATTGTGCCTTGTGCAAACCCGATAGCAATCAGTTTCGTTGAGCCCACACCAGGGGTATAGGCCACGTCACCAGCTGCGAATATACCTGGGATATTGGTTTCCATCATTTGGTTGACAACGATACCGCCACTTTCCAGTTCTAACCCCCAGCTATTGAGGGTTTCCAGTTGAATGCGAAAACCAAAAGCGATGATAACCACATCACATCCAACTATTTCACTTCCAGTGCCTTCGGTAAAGATCTCCACAGCAGTTACTGAGGCCTCACCATGAATAGCTTTAACTTCTGCATTTAAATGCAGCTTGGTTTTTGAGGCCATGAGCCGGCGGACACTTTCTTCTTGGGCGCGAAACTCTTCTCGTCTATGAACCAAACGAACCTCTTCGGCTACATCTTCAACCAAATCAACCCAGTCTAAAGCGCTGTCACCGCCGCCGATCACAACGACTTTTTTGCCTTTTATGGCTTCTTTGGACTTAATGAAGTAATGAACGCCTTTGTCTTTTAATGATTCCTCACCTGGAACTCCAATAGTGCGGGGGGAAATTTCACCAGCCCCCGTGGCAATGAGTACGGTGGATGCTTGAATGTCTTTGGGTCCATCTTTGCAGGCGCAATGAAGTGTGAAGCCTGACTCCAAATTTCCCTCATGGGAAAGTACTTTTGTTTCCGTCATGACCGTGAGCATCTCGGATTGTGATTGTTCCACTAGTCTTTTACTTAACTCATATCCGGTAACTTGCGAAAAGCCGGGAATATCCAGTATGACTTTTTCTGAATAGATCAAATACGGCAACCCGCCCAATGCCTCAGATGCTTCTACCATAAGGGTTTTCATGTTTCGTCTGCCCGCATAAAACGCTGCAAACAAACCCACTGGTCCCCCACCAATTATGACGAGATCATACTTTTCCATAAAAAATTCTCATACTGTTTGCCTACCTGCATTATACCAAAATTACCCTTAAAAGTTAATTACTAAGTTGCTAAAACCCATATGTTGCTTTTTAGGCACAGTTTAGATAAATAAAATCTAAACGACGAAGCAATTTTTGAAACCGCAGCGGATTAAGTGCTAAGGTTTGGATGTAATAATTCAAATTCACGGAGAAATTAAGAAATGAAGAATATACTAAGCGTTTTACTTACGTCTACAGTACTCACAGGCGCGGCATTTGCCAATGCTGGTCCTGCTCCCGCTCCTGCAGCGCCATGCCCTCCTTGCGCGCCTTGCCCCGAAAAAATTATAAGCTGGGGTGGATTCAAGCTTGGTGCGCAACTTGGTTATGGTCAAGCTTCCAGCGACTCAAAAATCCGTGTTGAAGATACAAACAATCTTGTCCATGTTGCAAGAAATGACCATTCATCCAAAAGCCCTATAGGTGGCGTACACTTTGGTTGGGATTATCAATTTGCGACTAATTGGCTTATGGGTCTAAACACATCTTTTGATTTTAGCAGTTTCAAAGACAGCAAACGCTTAAGTCGTAACGGCGTTAATATCTTCAGAAGCAGCGCTGAAGCAAAGTACACACTAGCTGTTGTACCTCGTGTCGGCATTGTTCTAAAGGACTCATTTTTCTATGTGGGTGCTGGTTGGGCCGGTACAAGCTGGAAACTTAAGACAAACGTCATCGACAATGGAACTCGCCGCCACAACACTGACTTTCTTAGTGCTCTGCGCGTTTCTGTAGGTGCGGTACAGAGAATAAATAAGGTGATGCTGGGTGTGGAAGTTAACTATGATTCCTACTCTAGCCTGAATTCTCGTAGAGATGATGGAACTAACTCCTTCAGAACTAGCTTCAAGCCACGCGTGCTTTCAGGCATGGTAAAGGCTAGTTACATGCTTTGCAATACAACAACGAACTAATTCTTAGATCAGCGGGTGTCTTCGGACACTCGCATATTTAAGTCCGTTTATGAGAATTAAAACTTACAAGGAAAGATAAAATGAAAAAAATACTGAGCGTATTAATTACATCCACTACATTAACAACAGCAGCATTTTCCAATGCGGGTCCTGCTCCCATGCCTGCGCCTTGTCCAGAATGCCCTGCGACACCTGTACCATGTTGGGGCGGTTTTAAGCTTGGCGCACAGCTAGGTTATGGACATTCTAACAGCAAGTCAAATTTCACAGCCGATGCAGCTAACACTCATACTGGAAGTCTAAAAACATCAGCTAAAGGTGCTTTAGGCGGATTTCATGCAGCTTGGGATCTACAATTTGATAGAATGTGGCTAGTCGGAGTCAATGCATCTTTTGACTTCTCCGGATTAAACGGAAAAGCAACAGTTCAGGAAGATGCAACAACGATCATTAGGCATAATGTAAAATCACAATACACGGTAGCTGTTGTTCCTCGCATTGGCATGGTAATGAAGGACTCTCTTTTCTACGTAGGATTAGGTTGGGCTGGCTCTTCATGGAAGACTCACACAAGCATTTCAAACAACACACTACGTCGTCATAACAGTGAGTTCCTAAATGCAGTGCGCTTTTCTGTAGGTGCGGCACAAAAGATGAAGAACTTCCTTCTGGGTGTTGAAGTTAACTATGACGCTTATGAGAGCATTAGCTCTAGAGCAGATAATGGTGGTGCAGCTTCATTCAGAACAAGCCACAAGCCACGCGTGCTATCAGGTATGGTCAAGCTGAGCTATATGCTTTGCAACAAGGCTAACTAAATCTCTTTTGAGTTAACCTCAATTAGCGAGTGCTTTCGAGCACTCGCTTTTTTTTGTAATTTTAAGCCGCATACGTCTCAACCAACCCATAGCTATCCGTAATAATCTTATGGCTTGACCCGATCAAATCACTGGCAAGAGGTTCACAGCGACCACCCAGATTTTGGGCTAGAAATGCTTCAGCTATGGCAAAGAAGGCCATACGGTTTTTAGGCTTTACGAACCCGTGTCCCTCATCAGGGAAAAGTACATAGGTATGGGGAATTTGTTTTTCCTGCATAGCCTGGACAATTTGATCCGATTCCGCTTGTTTGACGCGAGGATCGTTGGCGCCTTGCCCTATGAGAAGCGGCTTAATAATATTTCCCACATGAGTGATGGGTGATCTGTCCATTAAGAATTCTCGCCCTTCTTCTGTTTCTGGGTCACCACCCAATCTTATCTTAAACATTTCTACAATTGGCCGCCAGTAAGCGGGTATGGATTCCACCAATGTGATTAAGTTGGAGGGCCCCACAATATCGATACCGCAGGCAAAAACCTCTGGTGTGTTCGTCAGTGCGTGCAAAACAGCATAGCCACCATAACTGCCGCCAAAAATGGCTACCTTTGAGGGATCAGCAATTTTCTGTCCAATAGCCCACTGTACGGCATCCATTAAATCATCATGCATTTTACGGCCCCATTGGCCATTTCCAGCGTTGGTGAGATTCTTGCCAAACCCAGTTGATCCGCGAAAGTTCACATTGAGCAACGCATACCCACGATTGGCAAGCCATTGGTGGGCCCCGTCATATCCCCAACTATCCCGCGCCCAAGGTCCACCATGCACATCTAATACCATGGGAACAGGCTTGTTGGGCCGTCCTGTATTTTCAGGATCGCTATCTTTGGGTAACGAGTAGTAACAAACCAACTCCAGGCCATCACGAGCCTTCACAACAACGGAATGCATGGGAACCAATGGCAATCCCTCCAAACGAGGTTGCGAGGAAAATAAATATGCAGCCTTCACACCCTTGCGGTCATATAAGTAATATTTAACGGGCCCATTATCCACCAAGAAGACGGCAATCCAAAACTGATCATCCTCCGTACGGCTGGTAATCTCCAATTCCCCAGCTTCTAGGGTTTTCAAGTAATTGAGATCCTTTTCAATCACTGAATCAAAGACAGTCCACTCTTTGCGCTCATAACTGGCAGCAGCTGCTTCAATGGTTTTATGCGTAGGATGTATCATCACATCATTAATGTCCGCACGGGGGTTCTCGTAGATGACTTTAGATTCGTCCGTTTTCAGGTTAATGGACAACAATGCAGCCGTATTGCGGTTGCGACTGTCAATCATGTACAGCACATCTCCTGACTTATCAAACCCCATGGGATTGCAGGTCATGGCATCATCTGGATCTATTTCTGTCCACAATGACCAAGAGTCACCATCACGCCGCAGGATCTCGTTTCCACCATCGGCGCGTTGACGAATACCAAATCTGATTTGGAGTTTTGAATCGGTCACAAAGCCAGCAAAACCTGTATTCTCATAAACCAGTTCCTTCTGTCCGTCGACCACATTCAACTTGTATATGTCGTGGTAGGCTGGATCCCGGTCGTTAATGCTCATGAGAATCTCATCAGGAAACTCTTCCGATACCTCAATAACTCGTGCTTGCACGCCGTGTATAGGTGTCAAATTCTGAGATACATTGTTCGCCAAATTTACAGAATATATATGCCAGTCTTCATTACCTTCGCGATCTTGGATGTATATAATGTGCGTATTGTTTTGCGCCCAAAAGTATGACCGAATCCCTCGATCAGTATCATCTGTAACAGCACGTGCCTGATCGAGGCGTTCGCGTGGCGCAACCCACACGTTCAAGACCCCATCTTTAGGTGCAATGTAACTAACATACGCACCGTTGGGACTGAGCCTTACAAACAAACGCTCAGGATTGCCAAATAGAATATCTCTTGGGATTAAAGTGGTGTTATTTTGCATGGGTTACCCGTATCTGAATTGGTTTTACAAGACATTAAGCTATATGGGACTAGATGGAATTGCAAGCAGACTTATACGGAAATGCCACCCCAGTGAGGGGTGGCTCAGATTTAACTATTACTCAGTTGTATCAGCAATTTTTTTCTTTTGGTCAGCTTCAACCTTTTTATCTTTTTCCGCCAATGGCGCGGGTGGAATCAAGTTTATGGTTGTTTTGTTAACCTTGCCTTTGAAATTAAAGGGCGATTGATAATCCTTGTCTTCCACGGACGTCCCTGTGCTTGACCCAATATCAAGGGTAACGTCTATAGGAAACGTAAAGGCAATGGTATGCTCTATATGTTTATTGGCAACCTCTTTGTCGTCGACTTTAAGCACACCTACACCACCTTTACCCAAACCACCACCATCGGATTTGAAATCAAATAAAATGGTGTGTTTGCCCGCCGCCAGCGCATCCTTACCTTCCCAACGGAACCGTTCCACATCCAAGAAGTTGTAGACGAATACGGGCTTGCCTTTTAGCAGATAAAGGGCTATACCGCCAAATCTACCACCGTAACTAACGATCATCCCATCAGTATCCGCACTGGGAACTTCAATATCACTCTTGATCGTATATGATTTATTCAAAATGCTAGGTGCGGTAGCAAGTGGAATACCATTAACTTCTCCCAAGTATGTGAAGTCCGTTCTACCCGCATCAGCGCTCGGGCGTGGAGCGGTAAACCGGCTTACTTTGGAATCATCGAGAGGCAATACCTGATACTTAGTAGCTTCGATCAGGAATACTTCCTGAAGCTCCTTCAGTTTTTCAGGATTCTTAGCCGCCACATCGTCAAATTGAGTCCAATCCTTCGTCAGGTCATAAAGCTCCCACTTATAACTATTCATGGGATCTTTTGTTCCCTGGAATGTTAAGTCCCAAGGCGTTGCCTGTGGAGTCGTACACGCAACCCATCCATCATGATAGATGGCACGGTTGCCCATTATTTCAAAATATTGGGTTTTACGTGCGGAGGGCACCTTTTCATTTTCTTTATTGAAAGTATAGACCATGCTCACGCCTTCAATAGGCTTTTGAGTAATGCCATTAACTTCGACTGGTGCCTGTAGACCAGCAACTTCCAAGATTGTCGGCATAATATCAATAACATGGTGGAACTGATTGCGAATGCCGCCCACATCCTTGATCATTTTCGGCCAGGAAATAGCCATACCCTGACGTGTACCACCAAAATGTGAGGCAACTTGTTTGGTCCATTTGAATGGTGTATCGAAAGCCCATGACCAACCAATGGACATGTGAGGATAGGTTTTCTCAGACCCCCAAACATCATAGAAATCCTTAAGTTGAGTTTCCACGGGAACATTGATGCCATTAAAGTTCGTCATCTCATTAGGCGTGCCGTTCAAAGTACCTTCTGCGCTGGCGCCGTTATCGCCACTGATATAAATGATGAGGGTGTTATCCAACTTACCCATATCCTCTACAGTTTGAATCACCCGACCAATTTCATGGTCCGTATAAGCCAGATATGCCGCATAGACTTCTGCTTGTCTTGCATAAAGCTTCTTTTGATCAGCTGTTAAACTATCCCACTCTGGAATAGTATCCTTTGGCCAAGGTGTCAGCTTTGCATCCTGAGGGATCACACCAAGCTTCTTTTGGTTTTCAAAGATCAGTTGGCGTTCTTTATTCCAGCCATGATCAAATTTACCTTTAAACTTTGCAATCCATTCTGGCGTTGGATGATGAGGTGCATGGGTTCCACCAGGCACATAATAAAGGAAGAAAGGCTTATCTGGCGCAACAGCATTCAGCTCGCTCATCCAAGAAATTGCATCATCGGCCATGGCGGTTGTAAGGTTCCATCCATCTTTACCCAAGTATGGTGTAATCTTGGTGGTGTTACGAAATATATTTGGCGTCCACTGGTCGGTTTCCCCACCCATGAATCCATAGAAGTAATCAAACCCTTGTCCTGTCGGCCACTGGTCATATGGACCTGCCACGCTTGTCTCATAGGTTGGTGTATTGTGGTTCTTACCAAACCATGAGGTACTGTAACCATTCTGCTTTAGAACTTCAGCCACAGTGGCGGAATCTTTACTAATCACACTGTTGTAACCTGGAAAGCCCGTGGCGCCTTCTGATATCATACCAAATCCAACTGAATGATGGTTGCGGCCTGTTATCAAAGCAGCACGGGTAGGTGAACAAAGAGCTGCGGAATGGAACTGGGTGTATCGCAAACCATTCTTCGCGATTCGGTCCATGTTAGGTGTAGGAATAGTGCCACCAAACGTACTTGGCGCACCATATCCAACGTCATCGGTCATGATAAGAAGAATATTCGGAGCCCCCTTAGGCGGTACAATACGCGGTTGCCACCAAGACTTGGACTCAGATGCATTGGGGTTAATGACACCACCAAAGGGTAATCCCGGTGCCGGGAGCACTTTGGTATCAGGAGATCTGGTGGCAGAAGGTGATCCGACTGTTCCAGTGATTTGGTCTGCCGAATGCACAGCTGATGTGCCAATAAATAATGCGGCGATAAATGTTATGAATATATATCTAGTCATTGATATGCTCCGATAAAATCTTAGTTCATTATTAGGTTATACAACTTAGAAATTAAAAAAACGTTAAAACAAAAAAAGACCACCCCAGTGATGAGGTGGCCTTTATTATTGCTAGCCCTTATTCAGTTGCGTCAGCAATCTTCTTATTTGCATCTGCAACTTTCTTTTGGTCATCTTTGCCCAACGGCTCAGCAGGTATCAATTTGACATTGACCTTGTTGATTTTGCCATTGAATCTGAATGGAGCCTTGAAGTCATTGGAAATAGATTCAGCAAGACTTGCACCTATATCCATATCCTCGTCTAAATTGAAGGTATATGGCACGCTTCGTTCCATACGATGATTAGCTACTTCTTTGCCATCCACCTTAAGGACACCTAAACCGCCTTTACCCAATCCACCACCGTCATATTTGAAATCAAATACGAGCGTGTGTTTGCCAGGGGCAAGAGAATCTTTTCCTTCCCAACGCGTGCGATCCAAATCAACATAGTTATAAAGGAATACTGGCTTGCCTTTGAGCAGATAGAGAGCCCAACCACCGAATCTGCCGCCTAGTCTAATGAGCATACCTTCGCCACCTTCATTAGGCACCTCGAAATCAGCAGTGATAGTATAGGACTTGTTAAGAATGTCAGGCGCATTAGAAGGCGGAATGCCTGTTATAACACCTGTATAATTATAGTCAGTTCTACCCGCATCAGCGCTCGGACGAGGTGTCAACAGACGTGCTGACTTAGAAGCATCCAAAGGCAGTACTTGATATTTAGCAGCTTCTACCCAGAACATCTCCTGAAGATCTTTGAGTTTTTCTGGATTCTTAGCTGCAATATTATCATATTCTGTCCAGTCCTTCGTTAGATCATAGAGCTCCCATTTGAATGCATTGGCCGGATCTTGTGTTCCTTCCGCTGTAACATCCCAAGGAGTATTTAGAGGTGTTGTACATATGATCCAACCATCATGATACAGCGCATGATTGCCAAACATCTCAAAATATTGGGTTTTGTGATTTGATGGAGCATTCGCATTTTTCTTATCAAAGGTATAAACCATACTGAATCCTTCGATAGGCTTTTGCGGAGTACCGTTTACCATATCCGGAGCCGGTGATTTTCGAAAATCAAATCGCGTTCTTTATTCCAACCGTGATCAAACTTGCCCTTAAATTTGGCAATCCATTCAGGAGTAGGATGATGAGGAGCGTGAGTCGCGCCAGGCACATAGTAAACAAGGAAAGGTTTTTCGGGAGCCAGAGTATTGATCTGGTTCATCCAGCTAATTGCATCATCTGCCATAGCTGTAATTAGATTCCAACCTGGCTTGCCTTCATTAGGATAGATCCTGGTTGTGTTGCGGAATAAAATTGGGCTCCACTGATCAGTCTCACCGCCCATGAAGCCATAGAAATAGTCAAAACCAAGACCTGTCGGCCACATATCAAATGGACCGGCGGCACTGGCATCATATACTGGCGTGTTGTGGTTCTTACCAAACCACGATGTACTGTAACCGTTTAGCTTGAGGATTTCACCGATACCATCAGCATCTTTACCCAGCTGACCATCGTATCCTTGGTAACCAGTGGATATTTCGGTGATCACACCAGAACCCACTGAGTGGTGATTACGACCGGTCAGCAAAGCCGCACGCGTTGGTGAGCATAAAGCTGTGGAGTGAAATTGTGTATACCTCAATCCGTTCTTCGCGATCCTATCCATGTTAGGCGTAGGTATTGTGCCACCAAACGTACTAGGCGCACCAAATCCCACGTCGTCGGTCATGATCAAGAGAATATTGGGGGCACCCTTAGGTGGCACAAGACGAGGCTGCCAAAATGGCTTGGATTGCGCCGCATTAGGATTAATCTCGCCACCAAATTTCAGGGGAGGCGCCGGAAGAACTTTCGAATCAGGAGCAATGGTCGCCTCTGGCGAACCTACTTTTCCCGTAATTTGTTCCTGTGCTTGTGAAACGGATGCGGTTATTAAAAAAGCGCAGATGACGGCTGTTCTTTTGATAATCTTGGTTAGTATAGACATCTATAAATCCCCTATAGAAAGTGGTTGATTATTATTTTACACAGGAGAATGGTTAATAGGAGGTAAACCATTGGTGAAATTATATTTTGTAAATAATTTGATTTATTAACTGTTTATTAACCGTATTATATATACAATATAATGTGTAAAACAATTTATATGCATTATATAGGAGAACTCAAATGCAGAAATATTTAATCATAGGACTTTTGGCCTTGGGCATGTCAGGGGTAAGCCAGGTGGCATTTGCTTCCGATGTCGCTGAACTAGAGAAAAAAAATGAGGACTTAAAAAAAGAAGCAGATAGACTCGAAAAGCTTGTAGACGACACGCTGGAAAAGCTTAAATTAAGAAGTACTAAACTTCAGAGATTCACCTCTCTCGAGCAGTTAACTAAAATACAAAAAAAAGAGAACGATGATGCTCTTGCTGAAACTGTAAAAGACATTGAACAAATAGAACAGGATCTTAAACTCTTTGCGACTGCTAAAGAGAACATAGCTATAAATGATATTAAAATAGCAGGCATGAAGTGCAATGTTAAAGAAAAACAAGGTAATGTAGAAGAATCAGTTCCAAAGGACAAACAATAGTACTGTAAATTATACATTGTTATTTAGTTAATCAATTGGCACCCTCAATTTATTTTGAGGGTGCTTTTTTGTTCTTAAGCATCAATGATCTAAAGTATTAATAATTAAACCTCTCTTCATTTTCGAATCTTTTTCTTGCTGAGCAAGAACACTACCATGTTCGATAAATTTATTAAATAATTGAAGCATATTATTAGATTTGTCTTCAATACTATTTTCACTATTTCTTTCGCTTGAATTTACTTGATCCCTAAAATAGTCTGATAAATATACTGTTTTTCCAAGGCGTTCAGCTGCTACTAAAAGCCTTTCATACGCAATTTGGCTTAGCATAATTCCAGAGATGGTGCGCCCTACCGTAGCACATTCACCCAATTGTTCTGCAACCAAAAATCTGCACTGAATTAAAGTTTTGAAACGAGGATATGGTTGTATAATAAGGCTGGATAAATTACCAGATGCTTCATTATTGAAGTTATTAAAATCATTCAATGTCCAATCTTCTGATGGTTCACTTAACGACTGATCATCATATGTTGGGGTGTACGTTCCACCAATAATTTCCTTTGCGATTGAGCTGTAACTTGTATAAAGATCCATAGGAAAAATATAATAGGCGTTGATACGACTTTCCCAAACCCTATCCTGTGAGGTGATTACGCTCATACCTTTTGATGCTCTAGCGCAGCTACGTAGATCATCATCTGATAATTGTACAAAAATTAGTCTTTGAACATCTCCATTCAACGACTCAAAATGTTGCATCCCGTCTTTAGATGAAGCGTACACATCCCATGCACCCAAAGATAAACAAAAACCCAGTGCCGAACGTATTCCCTTGAATCGTATCATTTAAAACTCCCATAAAATATTTTAGTTCCTACCATATACATAGGTCTATTTAATGGTTTGTCAAATTTTATTTTTTGAGGATTAATGTGTGGTTAATAAATATTACTGGTTTGATATTGCTATTTTATAGATGTGGTATCACTTGTAAAGTACAATTCCTTAAATAATCTGCCCGCCTGAGCCGTAATTCCGGCGGGCAGATATTTAAGGTGGATTAGTTCGTAACCATCTATTAGTCAGTAAGTGTTCTTTCGGTAGGCTCTGCTTTCTTAAGGCCCCTGGTGCGGCTGACTTCGTCGCCTGCTTTTTCGAGAGAAACACCAGCTTCTTTTTCTTTGTCTTCGTTAGCTTTAACAAAGGCTTTGCAGTTCGCTAGCTCGCGGGATGTTTCAGAGTAGTACTTCTCGCAGCCGTCGCCTCGAGTCCAATCGGCTTGGCTCGCGCTTTCGTTTTCATTTGCACAGCCTGCAAGAGCTGCGGATGCCAATAATACTGTAACCAGTTTTTGCATGTCTTATTCCCTTCAAAATTAAGTTAACGATCCTAAATCACGTAAATGAGGTCCGTATCAATATGATGAAAATTAGAAGACTGATTGTGGCGTGTCAAGTTTGGCTTTTGAGGAATCGCGCTTTTTTTTGTATGTGGTGCAACCTCAACACACAGCTTGACCTCCCCCCTCGTGGGAGAGGTCGGCCGAAGGCCGGGTGAGGGGGATAGACACTTCTTTTTTGTACCCCTCACCCCTCCGCTGCGCTCCGGGCCTCTCCCACGAGGGGAGAGGTAAAGCTGAAATAAAAAATATTTTTCCTTACCCCTTGTATTTTTGTCCATGTGGTATTAAATATATTTTATATCAGAGTTTTCTGAAAATTATTATTAGGAATCTAAAAATGACCGCGCGTCATATCTTGTCGGCTCTATTGGTGGCACTTGTGTGGGGATTTAATTTTGTCGCCATGAAAACTGCTTTTATTGAGATTCCACCATTCTTATTTTTATTGATTCGTCTTGCGGTGACTGTTTTTCCTTTAATACTATTTTTGCCCAGGCCTAATATCTCTTTTTATCTGTTGTTTTGGATCAGCGTTTTTCAGTGGACGCTACATTTTGCCCTGTTATTCTCAGGCATGTATTTGGGGCTGTCCGGTGGCATTACCTCACTGTTGATACAAAGCCAGGTGTTATTTACCATTTTGCTCACCTGTGTGTATTTCAAAAGCAAGCCAACCACATTGCAAGTGATCGGCCTCACAGTATCATTTTCAGGCTTAATTTTGCTAACTACTCAAGGGGACTGCAGCGCGCATTGGATGGGTATCCTGTTAATTCTAGGTGCCGCAGTGGCTGTTAGTATATCAAATATTCTTTATCGAGAAGCACCAAAAGATATAAATATGCCCTCATTGATCGTTTGGTCTTCAGCCTTGGCGATTCCCCAAGCTTTAGTCTTAACCTTCCTCTTCGAAGGGTGGGAAGTGATCCAGGATTCATTGATGACCATTTCGCTGGATAGCATTATTGCTATTCTTTACACCGTCTTTGTGTCGACGATGATTGGCATTGTCACCTGGTGCAAATTGATGCAGCGGTCAGATCCTATTAAAATTGTGCCTTTTATGCTGCTGGTTCCTATTATCGCTATGAGTTCCGGCTATTTAATGATGGACGAAATGATCACCTGGTTTGATTTAGGTGCCAGTGCCATCATTATATCTGGTTTGCTCATCAATCAATTATCTTCGCTAAAACGTGCAAAAGTTGTTATGATGGAGACTGTTGAAAAGGTTCCATTAAAGAAAGCAGCTTAATTGAAAATTCGCATTTTGGCCGTGGGTAAGCTCAAGCGTGGGCCCATATCTGAACTATTGGAAGACTTCAAAAAGCGTTGCAAATGGTCTTTGCAATTTATAGAGATTGATAATAACAATAAGTCTGCTGAATGTACGCAAATTCTCTCTCATATAACAGAAGAAGATTATGTTATCGTTTTGGACGAGCGGGGCGTATCACTTTCCAGTCAAGACTTTGCGAGCTATCTGGATAAATTACAGGTAACTGGTACATCTCGCATTACCTTCGTAATTGGTGGCGCTTATGGTCTGGACAAGGATATCATGGAAAAGGCCCACAAAAAGTTAGCCTTTGGTGTGCAGACATGGCCTCACATGTTTGTCAGGTTGATGTTGGTGGAGCAAATTTACCGCGCCGAATCTATTCTGGCCGGGCATCCGTATCATAAAGAATAGCGTTAATTAAATGTAAATACTTTTTCTGATATTCTATTGATGGTATAAATATATATATTCAATTTTACGAAGGGACCGGAAAAACATGAACGGAAATGTTCTATTAGTTGGAGAACTTATCTCTAACGGTGGGCTTGGGCTTCAAGGTGATTTAATTACTGTGACGTCTTTGGGATCTAATCCGGTTTTGGCGGTTGCCATGCTATCAACCATACACAATCCGTTAAATCGAATATTTCGTGTGATAGATACGGAATACATAATTCGTCAGATGAAAGATTGCCGTGAGAAGCCAGGGTTTAATAGTATCAAAATAGGTGCCTTGAGTAATTGCGAGATGGTCGATGCCATCGCCAATTATATCAGAGACAATAAGATTACAGAACCCATTGTTTACTGCCCTATTCTCGTATCAGACATGGGTGCTCCCTTGCTGGATGTTTCTGGAATTCAATTAGTCCAAAGAAAGCTGGTTCCTTTGGTGGATGTGCTTGTGATCAATGTGTATGATGCCGAAATTCTTACGGGTATATCCATAACTGGCGTTGAAGAAATGGAAACAGCAGCAGAAAGATTGAGAGAATTTGGCGCTAAGGCGGTTCTTATAACTGGTGGGCTATTGGATGGTTCAGAACTTTATGATGTTTTTCTTGATGATAGTGGCTTGAAAATTATGAAGTTTCATAAGCATGAAGCGCATCTAGAAAATCCATTCCGTTTTGGCGGTGCGTGGATTCTGGCCACAGCAGTCGCCACGGCGCTTGCACAAAAACATCCCTTGATGGACGCTATTAATTTAGGCCGTCAGTATGTGGACTCTGCTATTGCAAAATCTACGGGAGCAGACGGCAAGTACCAGCATATGTGCCTAACACACACCATTTCCAGGTTTGAATACAAACCCGAAAAACCAGCTTACAATTCTATCACCATGAGCGCGAGTTGAGGGGCTTCAAGACCCATTAATACCCAACACGTCCTGCATATTATAAAGCCCCTTTGGTTGTTTTATCAGCCATTGGGCTGCTTTAAGAGCGCCGCTGGCAAAGACGTTGCGGTCATAGGCGCGATGGGTCACTGAAAGCATTTCATTATCCCCTGCAAAGATAGCAGTGTGATCGCCTGACACTTCTCCACCTCGTAAAACCGCAAATCCAATTTCACCAGGCTTCCTGCGACCTGTTCTGGATTTAACCGAGTGTCCATCCAATATAATCCCTCTGCCCTGCGCGGCTGCTTGCCCTATGGCTATAGCTGTGCCTGAGGGAGCGTCCAGTTTATGCCTGTGGTGCATCTCGAGAATTTCAATATCGAAGCTATCATCCAGTATTTGAGCCATTTTCTTTACCACCACGGTCATCAGGGTCATGCCCACACTCATGTTCGGTGAAAAGATGATGGGGATTAGTTCAGAGGCATTGATAATGTCCTGCTGCAGATCTTTCCCCAGACCTGTGGTTCCCGTCACATAAGGTTTGCCATATTGGGCTGCGAGTTGCACATTGGCAGCAGTAGATTCTGGTGTTGTAAAATCTATGATGATATCAGCCTCCTGCATGAGGGGGTTTGGGTCATCCGTGACCAGTATGCCAATATGTTGGCGATTTAAAACATGCCCCACATCCCGGCCAATATGGTCTGATTCCTTACGGACAGCGCCGCCGATAAAGGTGAACTTATTGCTATCAAGAATTTGCTTCGTTACCGCAGCGCCCATGCGCCCTGTGCAACCCATTACTGCCACTTTAATCATTATCTCGTGCCTTCTTTTGCATGCTTATTTCATCTAAAAAGGCTTGCTCGGCCTTGTCCTGTTCGTAAGTCATCTGATTCTGGAGAGTTTCTGTGGTGATTTCAAGGGATTTTACTTGTTTAAACGATTCCCGGACGCTTTCTTGTACTGGAATCATAAAGTCAGCCAAGTGATAGATCTGATGCTTCAAGGCCTTTTCTCTGGTGCGCAAGCCTTCAAGATAAATTTGCAGTGTGAGTCGTGCTTGACTATCAATTCGCGTACACTCCAGTTCTAGCTCCCTGGATTTAGCAATATCTTTCACCTGCTGATTGAGCGCTTGAAGTTTAACTTGCATCTGAGCTAGGGCCTGTTGTTTTTCAATCAGATCCAACCTTTTGAGCTTGCTGAGCATCACTAAAGATTTAACGGTTTTCTTACTCATGGTCTATGATATCTTTAAGTTCATTAAACCCTGTTTCAATGCCGCACGATTCATATTTACCTTGAGATAGGAATGCCTCTAGTCCATCGTGATAGCGGATAGCATTGTCAATTTTGGGGTCCGATCCAATTCTATAAGCGCCCAAGCGAATCATCTCCGACATATCGTCATATAAGGCCATTAACTCGCGTGCTTTGTTGACCAATGCCGTTTCTTGCTCATTGTTACAATCAGGCATCATACGGGAAATGCTCTTAAGGATGTTGATGGCGGGATAGCGATTGCGGTTTGCGATGTTTCTGTCCAGCACAATGTGTCCATCCAAAATAGACCTGACCGCATCCGAGATGGGTTCATTATCATCATCGCCTTCAACCAGCACTGTGAAAATACCTGTGATAGCTCCATTCTCGTTCTTTCTGCCAGGTCCTGCTCTTTCTAATAGTCTTGGCAGTTCAGCAAATACGGAAGGTGTATATCCTTTGCTAGCAGGAGGCTCTCCCACTGAGAGGCCAATCTCCCGCAAAGCCATGGCAAAACGGGTAACGCTGTCCAGGAAACACATCACTTGCTTGCCTTGATCTCGAAAATACTCGGCAACGGTCAGCGTAAGATAAGCAGCTTGTCGTCTCATCAGTGCGGGTTCATCTGAGGTTGAAACAATAATAACAGATCTGGCCAGTGTTTCAGGATCCAGTGCTTCTTCGATGAATTCACGCACCTCCCGTCCACGCTCCCCTATGAGGCCTATCACGTTAATGTCTGCGGAGCTAAATCGTGCAATTTGCGACATCAATACGGATTTACCGACGCCAGAACCCGAGAAGATACCCATACGTTGGCCGTAGCAGCATGTGGTAAAGGTATTGACGGCACGCACACCAATCTCGATGCGCTCTTTTACTCGCTGCCTTTCATGGGCCGGGATAGGCGCGGCCATCACATTGTAGAGACTCGGGCCATAAGGGAGCAGGGGACCTCCATCCAAGGGCTCGCCGAAGCCATCCACCACACGGCCTAGCCAACTGTCACTAGGACAAATGGAAAAGCTGTCCCGACATTTTTCAACCCGACAACCAGGGCCTACACTGTTCAAGGGCTTATAAGCCATCATCTGAGCGCGGTTATGATTAAATCCAACAACTTCTGCCACAATAGGTTGACCAGTTGCCGGGTATACAATGCATTGGTTCCCCGTGGCCAAATAGCCGTCCAGACCCTTAACTTCAAACAGCAACCCGCGCAAAGCCGCAACCGTGCCAAAGTAAGTTTCTGTTTTTAAACCGCTAATTTCGTTCAGTAGCCCTGATATCATTTTCTTGTCCTGGAGTGCTATTATATAGTAGCAAACTCCAGAACAGAAGTAGATAGGAAAGGTGAGACGAAAGCCTTAATCTTTCTTTGGCTTTTCTTTGAACAAAGATATAATTTGGTATAGAGTTAAACCTGCGAGGCCAGCATAAAGAATTATGTTGGGCGCGTTTTCTTTGAAAAAACGTTCCAAGTCGCCTTCCGCATTATTATAAT
Source organism: Alphaproteobacteria bacterium (assembly GCA_041738135.1). GTDB lineage: Bacteria > Pseudomonadota > Alphaproteobacteria > JAGOMX01 > JAGOMX01 > JAGOMX01. The sequence goes on along the minus strand of JBGSQK010000077.1, from coordinate 99,879 downwards.
GCATTTTGGCTGTATCGACTATTTTGTCGATGGGTTTAGGTTTTTTCTTTTCTCTGCTTAGAAACAGGAATAAAAAGCCAGCGCTGGCGACAATCGCGCATATTATAGCCCCACTTTCTAAGTATCCTATAACGGGGATAAGACCTTGAAATAGAAAATACATTCCAATAACAGAAGCAATAAATAACAGAATGTACCCTAGAAGGCGCCCATTAAAGAAAGGCTTTGGGGATGCTTCTGGCTTCAAAAACATCTCCAAAAGAAGTAATATAATAGACATTAGCGTGAACGCCTAAAAAATAGACCTAGCAGAAATCCCACACCCGCTACGATGGCAACTGATGCCAATGGATTCTTTTTCACATGCTCTTCGAGCTCTAACACCCTATCTCTTCCATAATGCATTACTTCATCTGCCCTATCTTTTCCAAATTGTATCACTTCATCTTTTGCATGAACTATATTCTCTTTAATATTGTGAGGGCTAACCATATCTGTGTACTCAGAAAAGGCATCTTTTAATGCATTAAATAATTCTACCGATGCATCCTTAACCTTTTCAAATCCTTCTTCAGCTGTATCTGCTAGCTCTTTTATTTTGTTTTCAGCTTCTTTATATTTTTCTTTCAGTTCCTTACTTTTGGCTAAAAGTTCCTTTTTTTCGCTGCCAGCTGCGTCTTTTAAAGAGGCTTCTATCTTGGACAGCTTATCCTTATATTTTCTCAGCAATTCCTCAGAATCTTTGATATATTCTTTGTTTTTAGACATTTTATCCCTCCCGTTTTCTATGTTGGATAGTTTTTAAAAACTTAGTTAAGAAATGTGTTATTAATGAAAAAATTCGAATTTTTCTTAATAATGCATAATTAAATCATAGCATCTTAGAATATTTATTGCAAATTATTATTTCCATTAATCTACATATGTAAATATATATCAATAAAAAATAAATAAATATTTATGACTTTTAGATAAAATTTATAACTTACATTATTTCGATTTATTCATTATTTCTTTGTTAATGCATTTATGTTAATATAACATTATCAGAAACATTTGTGTCTGTGATAATCAGTTATCAACGGAGTAAAAAATGAGATATTTCATAGCCTGGCTGCTAGGTGTTCCAATTGGAATTTTAATTCTAGTTTGGATTTTTTCCAATCTCTTCTAAAAAACGCAAGCTACAACCTGGCATTTATCAGTGGAATTTGTGCGTAGATAATTACAGCATCCGTTTCTAACTTTTGGAATTATAAAGCTGCCATAACTTTTTCCAATCGCATTTTGACTTCAGTAGCTACCTTATGGACAACAGGGTTGTCAATGAGAGTTAGAATGGTAGATGGATCCATAAATTCCACGAAAACATCTCCTTTGGAATCAACACGTATCACCACATTGCAAGGTAGTAACGCGCCAATGCCAGGCTCGGCTTCTATAGTCTTAAGTGCGAGCGGGGGATTGCATGCTCCCAAAATTAAATACGGAGACATCTGCTTATCTAGCTTTTTCTTCATGGTGGCAGCCACATCAATTTCCGTGAGCACACCAAAGCCTTCTATGGCGAGCTCATCCCTTGTTCGCTGCACTGCTTCTTCAAAGCTTAAATCTACTTTTTTGCCGAAGTTGTATGTGGTTTTCATTTGATAACTCCTAAATTGACATCATTCTGCTGCGTCATCAGCCTTTTTCCTGATTATAGAATTAGCCGGAATATCCGTATCCGTATAAAAACTCAATATTTTGAGAGCTTCATCCTTACTAAGGTTAATTACATTATGCGCTGTGCCTTGTGGGATAAAGATCATATCACCGACTGTTGCCATAGATACTTCTCCATCCAATTCCACTTTTGCATTGCCTTGAACAATTATAATGACTTGGTCAAATGGATGGGTTTCCATGCCAATCTCATTGTTCGGGTTCGTAAAAGGAGAGATGTGCATAAACACAATTTGTGCATCCTTACCGGTAGCATATGCAAGCTTCCAGTTTTGATTGTCCAAAGCCTGCGCATAAATTTGCGGCGCTACCATTGCTTTGGAAATGTTATGGTCTGCAAGATTACTCATTATAAAACCCTCTCTGTTATGTTCTACTTTTGAAGTCAGCGCTTCTAGAATAATGTTAAACCGTCATGTATAAAATAATCGTTAATTTTTATTAATTCAAATGAAGGGATCTCGATAACTTAATTAAGTTAGTACATCCATAGTAAATCTAAGAAATGTGATTGCAATGACCCACGTAAATAAAGCGTTTCATACCTATTTGTGAAGCAGATCAGCCTACAAATATAGCTGCGACAAATATTTTTCAGCTTTCAGAATGCTCACCTTGGTTTTCGTGTTCATTGCGAAGGGATTTGACCAGCTGAATGGCCGGGTGATTGTATTTATTATGAAATTTTACAATGGAATAGCTGGCTGTGGGGTTGGATAGTTTTACTTCAATCATGGATTCGATTCGGTCCTGCAGGATGATAGAAAAATCCACTTCATGGCCTTCCTTGGTTCTTAGATAATGCAAGGAATATTCTTCTGCCAGCATGTCTGTTTTGCCGTAAAGTTGCTAAATTCTTTGGCTGTATCCTTGGCAAGTCAAGTTTTGCCACATTGCCGCGGCCCTACAAGCAAGGCGAGTTTCTTTTCTAATTTCTTTTCTAAATCCCGAAGGATGATTTTCTTTTGAGCTCTCTCCATGTTGGCTATTCTGTGTCGAATTGCAGAAAAGTCAAGACTATTCTGCAAATGGCTGCAGAATAGTCAGTGCAAAATTTAGAGTCTCGAGCAGCATAATCGCTTAAATGCTCTTATATAATCGTTGTCAAAATTTCACCTGTTTAATTTTGCACGCTATTTCCCTTGACAAAAATAGCATTCAATATTATGTAAAAGAGTAATTTACATATGATGTGGAATGAATAATAATGGAGTGTATTTATAATGTTTAGTATTTCTAAGAAACTTGCGCTAGCAACCCTGATTTTCTGTTCTGGTCAATTTAGTGCATTTGGATCAGACGGAGGTAATGATGAATTCGGTGTTAATAGGAACCATGTATTGAAGATTGAAGGGCCAGAGGTTATAAACGAAACTGGTAAAAACGAGCACGCCGTTGAGCAAACCTCATTCTGCAAGGCAAATGATCCAAATATAAAATGCCTACCCAATGATGTAATAAAACTTATACTTAAATGGTCATTCATTGATCAGGAGTCATTTAATGCCGAAGAGCATTATGTTGTTGAAGCTGGTGAGCGAAAATTGATACTTAAGAAAGAAGATACGGACCACATCAAAAATATACGTTTAGTTTGCAAGGGATTTTATCAATATGTGAATTCGAAAGTTACGATCTTTTTCATCTCAAATCCTTATAATAATCCGAATTTCGTAGAATACGAGGATAAAAATAAAATGCTAATTGGTTTGCTACCATTCAGACCAAATTTGAAGGTTCTTAGTGTGCAGAATTGTACCTTTTTTAAGAGAGAGCTGCTTTGCGAAGCTATTAGCAAATATCGTGCATTGAAGGTTCTGGACATATGTAATAGCAATATTACAGACGAGGACCTAATTAATTTTACGAATAGGTTTGATGGTGATCTAACTGTAATCCTGTTGCGTTGCAATACACTCACCGAAGCTGTCTTTGCTCGTCTTAGCGAAGAAAAGAAAAATCGAAAAATATTTTTTCATATCTGTGGTTGCGAAAACATCACGAGAGGTCTTACTGTTGATCCGAATGGTTGCTTAACTATTAAGCACTACAACCACTCATCAGGCTGTAGCATTTGCTGATCTCGGCCTTGGGTTTGACTCAAGCCATAATCGGAATATTAATAGAAAGTAATAAGTTAACTAAAAAATTGGTTATATAAAAAATATGGGGTATAAAATCTACGTTAACGTTAACGTTAATTTTAATCTGTTTATTTTAGGAAAGGTAATATCATGCTAATGAAGACTATAAATGTGGCTCTGCTCTTGGGTCTTACATCCGTTTGTGCGATTGCATCTAACGACGCGGATGTTTCATCAATAAGAAAATCGCAAACTCTATCTCAGGATGCACCTTCAAACGTGGATCTTGTAATTGAGGCAATGCCAGAACCTAGCCGCCAAGCTATTAAGGCCTGGAAAGCCAACTGCGATAAAATAACAAATTATTTGTCTTTTACCATTGGCGAGTTGAATGTGAAAGCAAAGCTCAACAGTGTCAACAATAGTCCTTCGCATACGAATTACGAGAAGGCTCAAGTAGAGGATTCGGTAGCAAATCGTATTCATAGTCTTGACGTCTTGTCTAAAGAGTTATCTGAATTAGTGAGGCAGACATTAGGTTTTTGTTTGGGTCGGTTTATGATGGCCGATGAAGTAGCTGATTTGTATCGTAGGCATGAAGAACTAGGGAGAAAGACCCGTCAATTAGTCGTTTATGATGTCTGGGGTTATAGTAACAAGCTACAAGATTATATAAGCGAAACTTACAAGAATATTCTAGAGAATGAAACGCGTCTTGAAATTTTGAATCTTGATACTACCCAAAAACAACTTCTTATGGAAAATCTTAAGGTGCTGATTAGTCTGCACGGAAAATATATGAAATTCTCAGAAATAGGGCAGGCTGCTGACAATTTAAGTGGATTGCATAGTGCATTGCAGAACAGTCTTGGAAGAGAATAAATCTAACTGGAAATAATTTTTTTTCTGACTTTTAGCAACAGAAGATTTCATCTGCCAAACGAGCGGCCTTCATGAAAATGAGGGCTTCTCCTTCATTTGAAAAGCTTACACCCCATCCTCACCAAAAATTTCCACCTGCTTAATTCTTGACCACATCGCTGGTTCATGAGATAACTTTGGCTCAAGGAAAGATACACATATGACTATAAATGTAGGACCTGTTGTTTTAGAAGGACAAGCACTGCTTGCGCCTATGTCGGGCGTGACAGATATGCCTTTTCGTCGTCTGGTGAAGCGCAATGGTGCTTCGCTGGTGATTTCGGAAATGATTGCTTGTCAGGCTATGATTCGGGAGAATCACAAAACCATTATGCGAGCGATGCGTTCGTCAGATGAGGGCCATATGGCTGTTCAGCTGGCTGGTTGCGTCCCTGAGGATATGGCTGTAGCTGCCAAGATGAATGAAGAGGGTGGGGCGGCTATTATTGATATCAATATGGGCTGTCCTGCTAAGAAAGTAACGAACGGCTATGCGGGCTCTGCATTGATGCAGGATGAAATCCATGCGGCTCGGATTATTGAGGCTACGGTTAATGCGGTTAAAGTGCCTGTCACGCTAAAGATGCGCACTGGTTGGGATGATTCCAATCGTAATGCGCCGCGCTTGGCCAAGATTGCTGAGGAATGTGGCGTGAAAATGATCACGGTACACGGTCGCACTCGTTGTCAGTTTTATCGCGGCAAGTCAGACTGGGCCTTTATTAAGTCCGTAAAAGAATCAGTATCCATACCAGTCATTGGTAACGGTGATGTGCAAACCGAAGAGGATGCGGCAGAACTTTTAAGGCTTTCAGGCGCTGATGGTGTGATGGTGGGAAGAGGCTGTTATGGTCGTCCGTGGTTTTTGAATCAAATCAACCACTACTTAAAAACTGGCGAGAAGTTACCTGACCCAAGCATTACTGAACAAAAGAACACATTAATCGAGCATTTGATGTCCATGTTAGAACATTATGGTGAAGATCCAGGAATCCGAATTGCGCGCAAGCACATCAGCTGGTACAGTAAGGGCTTACATGGATCGGCTGAGTTTCGTTCACAAGTGAATCAGATGAACGATGGACAGACAGTTATGGATTTGATATGCAAATTCTATGACTCGGTTAGCGAAACAGACTTAATAACAGAAGAAGTATGATGAAACAAACCTTAGTAAAAACGGAAAAAACCGCTTCTGGGTTGGGACAGCTGGTGTCCCAGCATTTGAAGACTTATCTTTGCGCCCATGAAGGCCAAATGCCAGCGCCTGGACTCTATAAAAGAATTCTTAATGAAGTGGAAAAACCTCTGATCGTATCCATATTGGATGCGGCGGGTGGCAGTCAAGTGAAGGCGGCTAAAATCCTTGGAATGAGCCGCAATACTTTGCGAAAAAAAATTCAAGAGCTAAACATAGACGGATATGCCTCATAATATTGCAAACAAGATCATGGTGCGACTGCTCATATTGGGCCGACGCTATTATCTTGGGCAAATTCTAACAGGCCTGCTTAGCCTTTTGGCCATTGCACTTGGTGTGTTGACCTACTATGCATTGGCCAATTCACAACCATTGGATGGTAGCTCACAAACCACAGTAGTTCTTTTAAACTGTGATTTGGCTGTTCTGCTGCTTCTCAGTTTTATCGTTGCTTATCGCGTGATGAAGTTCAGACAATACCGAATCTCCGGGGCAGCCTCAAGGCTGCATGCGCGCCTGATTCGTTGGTTTGGCATGTTACTGGTGACCCCAGCCATCATCGTGACGCTTTTTTCCGCCTCTTTCTTTAATCTGGGTATTGAGTCCTGGTTCAGCAAGCATGTGCGTGCAGCCATAGCTAACTCCAGCAGTGTTGCCGAAGCTTATTTAAATGAGCACAACAAAGGTGTGGCCTCAGAGGCGAGTTCCTTAGCTATGGGCTTATCGCGAAAGTTGATGGTCAGTGATCCTGAGGTAATTAATGCTTTTGTCAACGATGAAGCAGAGCGTCGTTCCTTAAGCGAGGTCATCGTTTTTACGCCTGATGGTAGAGTCATCGCGCAAACTAGATTAAGTTTCAGCCTCGTCTTTCAGCTGGACAACTTATCTCAAATGGATTTTGACAGTGCCAAAGATCATGTGATTATCTTTCACAACGAGGCTCAAGACAGGGTGCGCGCCTTTATCAAAATCGACCCCAAAATGGATGTGTATATGATCGTTGGCCGCTATGTGGACCCACGCGTTCTAGCACACATTAGCAACACCCATAAGGCTTCCAGTGAATATAAACGTTTAGAGCAAAGTCGTGGCGATATCGAAATAAAATTCATTTTGATTTTTATGGCATTTTCATTGCTGCTGCTGTTGTTTGTTATTTGGATCGGTATGGCATTTGCCAATAAGCTGGCAGCGCCTATCAGTGGTTTGATTGCGGCGTCTGAAAGGATCAGGGCAGGGGACTTATCCGCTCGTGTGGATGAGCATCCTGATCAGGATGAGTTTGGCTTATTAAGCCGCACCTTCAACCGTATGACTACTGAGTTGGAGCTGCAACGGGCTAAACTGGTGGAAGCCAACATGCAAATCGATCGCCGCCGTCACTTTATTGAAACAGTTCTCTCTGGTGTGTCTGCCGGTGTTATTGGTCTGGACGATCAATTTTCCATCAATATTGCCAATAAGAGCGCGCGTTCCTTGTTGGGCTTAACTAGGGATGAAGTGGTTGGAAATCATTTGCAAGAGCTTATCCCGGAGATGTCGGATCTATTGGATCAAGCACGCGACGGGCCCACCCAATCGCAAGTGCAAGTGACCCGCGATGCTAAAACCCATACTTTGCTTGTAAGGATAGCAGTGGAACGTGAAGAGGATGTGATTGTCGGCTACATCATCACCTTTGACGACATTACGTTGTTGGTCAACGCACAGAGGAAAGCCGCTTGGTCAGACGTGGCAAGACGTATTGCCCATGAGATTAAGAATCCGCTGACGCCCATTCAATTGTCCGCGGAACGGTTGATGAAAAAATATTCTCCGCAGATTACGGAGGACAAAGAAACATTCCAGCGTTATATTGATACCATCAGCAGGCAGGTTTCATATATCGGAGACATGGTTCGCGAATTTTCTGAATTTGCCCGTATGCCAGAAGCGGTGCTCGAAAGGCAGAATTTAAATGATCTATGCGAAGAGGCCATATTCCTTCAAAGGACAGCCCATCCTGAGATCATCTTTAAGCTCAAATCTCAAGAAGATAAGAATTTTATTTATTGTGACTCTTCACAAATCAGTCAAATTTTGACAAACTTACTGTTGAACGCCATTGACTCTATCGATGCAGTTAAGGTTAAATCGACTAATCTTATAGGAAGTATAACTGTTGAGCTAGAATCGTACCCCGATCAGATTATTCTGTTGGTAGATGATAATGGGGAAGGTTTCCCCGATGAGGATCGTGAGAAATTATTAGAGCCTTACGTAACGGAACGAGAAAAAGGCACAGGCTTAGGATTAGCTATTGTAAGACGCATCATGGAAGCTCACAATGGCACTATAGCGCTAGAAGATGTACCTGGTGGCGGGGCACGGATTCGTCTCGTGTTCCCCAAGGGGCCTATACAGTCATTACAAGAAAATGAGGCGGGGGCTTCCCCGCTGAAGATAGTAGCAAACGGTTAAGGCAAAAAATGGCATATGACATATTAATTGTAGACGATGAAGCGGATATCAGAAACGTTATTGCTGACTTGCTGCAGGATGAGGGCTACCAAACCCGCTGCGCGGAGGATGGTGAGAAAGCTATCGAATTAGTCAGACAAAAACGCCCTCATTTGGTGATCTTGGATATCTGGCTCGGCAATAGTCGTTTTGACGGTATTAAGGCATTGGAGATCTTGCAAAAGGATTACCCCGGCCTACCCACAATTATGATGAGTGGTCACGGTAATATCGAAACAGCTGTGAATGCTATCAAAATGGGTGCCTACGATTATATCGAAAAGCCATTTAAAGCCGAACGTTTGCTGTTTGTGATTAAGCGTGCTTTAGAAACCTCGCAGCTGCGTCGTGAAAATCAACAGCTGAAACAGCGTGTGGGCACGGAAGTGCCACTGGTGGGAGTATCCACTTATATCAACAACTTAAAGCCAACCTTGGATAAAGTGGGTGGCTCCAATGGTCGCGTCTTTATTACGGGGCCCACAGGGTCGGGTAAAGAAACCATCGCTCGTCGTATTCATAATCTGTCCTCACGGGCCACTAGCGGACCTTTCCTTGTACTTAATTGTGCGACGGTTAATGCAGATCTTTTTGATGAAGAATTATTTGGTCGAGAAGTGGACGGTAAGGTTGTAAAGCAAGGATTGCTGGAGCAAGCACAAAGTGGCACTCTCATGCTAGATGAAATTGCTGATATACCAAAAGCCTCGCAAAGCAAACTCGCCCGAATTATCCAAGAAAACACTATGCGTCGAGTGGGTAGTGATATGCCCATCGAGATTGACGTGCGACTGATCTCAACTACGAGTCAAAACATAGTGGAATTAGTCAAGCAAGGCACCTTCCGGGAAGACCTCTATTATCGCCTCAATGTGGTGCCGGTAAAAGTGGCTTCCTTATCGGAAAGGCGTGAGGATATACCTTATCTGGCGGATCAATTCTTGACTGATTATAGTCAAAAGCATGGCTGTCCTAAAAAGGTGTTGAATGAAGAAGCCATGACCACCTTAAAAGCCTATGGCTGGCCAGGAAATATTAGGCAACTGAAAAATCTCATCGAGTGGGTTATGATTATGTCTACGGAAAAAGGTGAATCCATCATATCTGCGGATATGTTTCCACCGGAGATTCGTGCTTCAATCCCATCCGGTCCGCATATTGAAGACAGTTTCGAGCTGTTACAGCTACCTTTGCGTGAAGCCAGAGATTTCTTCGAGAAGAAATATTTGCTTTCGCAAGTATTACGCTTTGCGGGCAACGTATCGCAAACGGCTACTTTTATTGGTATGGAGCGATCCGCCCTTCACCGTAAGCTAAGATCGCTTGGATTGAAGCGAACCGGGAGTTAAGTCAATGCGGATCATCATCTGTGGAGCTGGTAAAGTTGGCTTTAGCATTGCCAGCTACTTAGAAAAGTCCGTGCATGATATTATCGTGATAGACCAATCCGAAGAGTTGGTCCGCGATATGAGCGAACGCTACGACGTCCGCGCTATCTGCGGCTTTGCATCTGACCCACGAGTATTGCAGCAAGCTGGGGCAGATAACGCTGATATGCTTATCGCTGTGACTCACTTTGACGAAGTTAATATGATTGCTTGCGAAGTAGCAAACGCAGCATTTAATATTCCCACCAAAATCGCACGCATTCGTAACCCGGCTTATTTGTCGCCCGAATGGGCCCGTCTGTTTGAAGATAACAACATCAGTGTGGATGTGACCATTTCACCGGAGCTAGAAATAGCAAAAACCATCTGGCGAGGATTAGAAGTACCTGGTACTACCAGTGTAACGAACATGGCCGACGATTTGGTCAGAATTATTGGCGTCAAATGCACTAGTCAAACACCGCTTATTAATACCCCTATAACCCATATATCCAGCCTCTTTCCTGATGCCCAATTTGTGATAGCTGGTATTTTCCGAGACAACAAACTCATCATTCCTGAAGATAAAGAACGTATTCAACTGGACGATGAGATCTTGTTCATGACGTCAGAGAAAGAACTTACCGAGTCCATGCGTGCATTTGGTCATTTCCAAAACCACGCTCGACGCATTTTGATTTTTGGCGGTGGTAATGTGGGGCTGAGCCTTGCTCAAAGAATAGATCAGAATCCATTTCATGATGTGCATGTGAAAATAATCGAAAAATCTAAGGAACGTGCACAAGAAATAGCCCGACAGTTGCATCATATTGAAGTGCTTTCTGGTGATGCACTGGCCATTGAAGTTTTACGCGAAGCCGGGGTTGAGGACACTGAAACCGTGGTGGCTGTGACTGAGGACGACAAGGTCAATATTTTGTCATCACTACTCGCCAAACAAAGTGGCGCCAAACGCGCCATGACCCTCATCGGTAATCCTGACACCATTCCGCTAGTTAAATCATTGGGTATCGATTCGGTTGTTAATTCGAGGCAGCTAACCGTTTCCAGTATTCTGCGGCATGTGCGGCAAGGGTCGATTAAGTCCGTGTATACCTTACGTGATAACTTCGGCGAAATCATGGAGGCCCAAGTCACTGATAGCTCAAGTCTTATAGGTGCCAGCCCTGATGAGATTGACATTCCCAATCAGATTAAACTGCTTGCGGTCGTCCGTGGCGGTAATGTGGTCCTGCCCACGTCAAGCCTCATGGTACAAATGCACGATAGCCTAATCGTTATCGCTATGCGCGACTATGTGAAAGAAGTAGAAAAAATGTTCTCTGCGAGAATGGAGTATTTTTAAGTCCTGTTTTGGGCTATTTACTTTCTCCCGCTGGAAGTGTAACTATTACTTCCTCTTTCTTGGGTTCTGCCTGCACAGCTTTACCAAGGATTTCTTCCTCTTCTTGGCTTTGTGTAAGTGTGCGATCATAGCTTTTGCTTAGATCCATAGGAGGAGGGCTCTGTTTGGGGTCTTTTATTAATTCGTTGCTTTCTCTAACAATAAATCGGAACTCAGATGCTTTTACAATGGCTTCTTCACAAGATGTTGTAACCGTGTCTGGGACAACAACTGTTCGCATGTTGGGATTTTGTTGTGATCCACATGTACCTAAAATATCATCCATAAGTTTGTTAGCAATAGTGTCAAGAGCTTTCCACCGTCCCACCACATATTCTGAAGGTTCACCCCTGGTTCTTTTTTGGTTTAGGTCATCATACTCTTTAACCCATCCTTTTATGGTTTTCAAATCGTCATTTAGTTCTTTTGAATTCTTTGCAATAGCTTCTGTATTGCATACTGCAAAGAGGGTTGCTATTAGTAAGATCGATTTTTTCATGCCATTTCTCCAATAAAACATCTATATGTCTGGGCTTATGCTCATAACCATAGAATACACTGCCGGCGTTAACATCAAGTTAATAAATGATAAAATCCATTCCAGCCCTCATCTTCCATTTCATATATAAACATTTTTAACAAAACTTAACTTGGGCCGTTGACTCTGGGTTGCTAAACTCCTATAAACATGAGTAGCTGATATTGCTGCCTTATGGTAGTTGAGGCTGTGCAATACCCAACGGGAGAACCTTTTATGTCATTAGATTGGCTGTATTTATACGCATTACCCTTCATGGTCATTTTGACCATCGTTGTTTTCGTTCACGAGCTCGGACATTATTTCTTCGCTCGCCGCAATGGTGTTAAAGTAGAAGTGTTTTCCATAGGTTTTGGGCCGGAGTTTTTCGGATTTAACGATAAGCATGGTACGCGTTGGAAGTTCAGTGCTATTCCATTGGGTGGGTATGTGCGTATGTTCAGCGATGCAGACGCAGCTAGTCGTCCGGATACGGAAGCGCTGAAGACGCTGACAGCCGAAGAAAAAGAATTCTCACATCACTCAAAAACCGTATGGCAGCGCATTCAAATCGCAGCCGGCGGTCCACTTGCCAACTATGTGTTCGGTATTTTGCTCCTTACCGTTATTTACACCATTCATGGTCAACGGGTTGAAACCGATGATCCTGTGATCGGTATGGTCGCATCCAATGGTGTTGCTGGTGAAGCCGGCATTCTGCCAGGTGACAAAGTGATTTCCATTGATAATCATGAAATTACCAGCTTTGCAAAGCTTCGTGAGTTCATCCGCAATCATGCGGGTGTTCAGTTAGATGTGGTGATTGAACGTAACGGCGAGAAGATGAATAAAACGTTGACGCCAAAGGGTGTACATGACGGCGAGATGGACAATGCCAGCAAGCAAGCTGGTCAACTGGGCATCGGAGCCTCTACAATGCTAGTACAGCATGGACCAATCGACGCATTAGGAAGTGCAATCTACAAAGCTTATCGATTGACGGTGGACACATTAGTAAGTATCGGCGGCATGCTGATTGGTGCTCGCTCAGCGGATGGCCTTGCCGGTCCTATTGGTATTGCGCAGATGGCGGGCGATTTTGCAACCACGGATGTGGCGGCATTTTTTTTGTTCATCGCCTTTATCTCCATTAATCTAGGATTTGTTAATTTGCTTCCGGTTCCGGTCTTGGACGGTGGTACCTTGTTGTTCTACTTTATCGAAGCAGCCAGAGGGAAGCCATTGAGCGACCGGACTATTGAAAATTGTTTTCGTGTCGGACTTGTTCTGATTCTGTCGTTGCTATTGTTTACGACTTATAAGGATCTTGGCAACATTAATTTATTCTCGAAAATTATGAATCTGTTTAACTAATAATGTATTTGGGGTAAGAATGAAAGAATCGTATTTCTATAAAAACATAGTCCGTGTCTCCTTGTTTTCGTGCATGGCTGTTGTGTTAGCGGCAAACTCTTTTGCTGCAATCGTTCTGAAAAATGTTCAAGTGGATGGTAACAAGCGTATTGAGGCCTCAACAATTGTCTCAAACAGCGATTTGAAGGTTGGTCAAAGCGTCGAGCAGAACGACTTGGATCAGGCTGTACGGAAATTGTTTGACTCCGGATATTTTGCCGATGTAAAAGTGGATATGCAGGGGCAAACGGCACTTATCAGGGTCGAAGAAAACCCGATCGTCAATCGCATATATTTTGAGAATAATAAACAGTTTGATGATGCTACGCTCACAAAACAAATTAAATTACAGCCTAGACAGATTTATACAATCTCCAAGTTAAAGCAAGACACAAAAACCATCCACGACATGATGCGTGTTAAAGGCTATTTCGGTGCCAAGGTAACACCCAAGATTGTCAAGCAAGACCAAAACCGTGTGGATGTTATCTTTGAATTTGTTGAAGGCGGATCAACCAAGGTTGCCCAGCTGATTTTTGTAGGTAATAAGCATTTCAGCAGCGATGCATTGAAGAGGGTAGTCAACACCCGCGAGTCTAAGTGGTGGCGTTTCTTTTCAACCGACGACAATTATGATGCAGACCGTTTGGCTTTGGATGGTGAGCTATTACGCCGTCACTATTTGGAAAACGGTTATGTGGATTTCCAGCTAAAATCCTCGGTGGCGGAGCTAACGCCTGACCATAAAGAATTTTTCATCACTTATACCATAGAAGAAGGCGCTCGTTATAGCTATGGTAAGGTGGATATAGATGTACAAGTGCCCAAAATTGACACGAAAGCCTTGAAAAAGGAACTGCTTGTACAATCGGGTGACTGGTACAATACTAAAGATATGGATAAATCCATCAAAGCCATGACCGAATATTTGGGTAGCCATGGGTATGCATTCGTGGATATTAAGCCTCGACTGGATCCGAATCTTGAAAACAGGACCATTGATCTTACCTTTGAAGTGATGGAAGGACCTAAAACCTACATCAACCGTATTATCATTGTTGGAAATGTGCGTACTAATGAAGAAGTTATCCGTCGTGAACTTCTAGTTTATGAAGGCGATGCTTACAATACATACAACATTAAACGTTCAAAGGATCGAGTCACCAATCTTGGGTTTTTCAAAGATGTTAAGATTACGGAGCGTCCGGCTGAGGCTTCCGATAAAGTCGATCTGATGATAGAACTGGAGGAAGAAGAGTCCACGGGTGAACTTTGGGTCGCTGGTGGTTTTTCTACTGCAGAAGGTCTGTTGGCGAACGTGGGTATTAAGGAAAACAACTTAATGGGACGCGGTCAGGTCGCACACATTCAAGCGACAGCTTCTAAAAAGCGTCAACAAATTGACTTTGGTTTCATGGAGCCACATTTTTTAAACCGAAATATCGCAGCCGGATTTGACGTTTTCAAGGTGGATTCGAAAATGTATTCAAACGGCAGTTATCAAAGCCAAAGGACAGGTTTGAACCTGAAATTGGGTTATGAGTTGACTGAATACCTAGGGCAAGCTTGGACTTACACTGTTCAATATGAAAAGATCGGTCAAATAAGTTCAAATGCTTCCGCAGCTGTTCGTAGCCAATCCCGTGATGCGATTACGTCTGCGCTTATACACAAACTGAATTACGACCGCAGAGACAGTCGTTTTGAGCCTACTACAGGTTATTACGTGGGAATGACAAACGAGGTGGCCGGCTTAGGTGGAGACACCAAGTACTTACGTAACGAAATCAATGGCGCATACTACCATTCCGTCGCGGAAAACTGGATCCTATCATTCAGCGGCAGCACAGGTATTATGAATGGCTATGGTGGTAAAGAGGTTCGTATCCAAGATAGATTTACCATGGGTGGTGATGGTAGCCTTCGCGGATTCCGTGAGAGCGGAGCCGAGCCTCGTGAACGGCAAGTGGGTGTTAAACCATCTAGCTGTCAGCCATTGGGTGGTTTAAAATACTACCTGGGTACGATTGAATTGCAAGTTCCGTTGGAGCCCTTTGGTGTTCCCAATGAATTAGGTATTAAAAGCCATTTGTTTTCTGATATTGGTGCGGCTTGGGATGCTTCTGGGTTGAAGTATAGAGATGGAAGAAAAATTCCAGTCTATGATTCTTCCGATCCGCGTATTTCAGTTGGTTTTGGTGTTAGTTGGCGTTCCCCTCTGGGTCCTCTGCGCATAGACTTTGCAGATCACCAGAAAACTAAATTCTTTGACAAACATAAAACAATCCACTTTGGATTCTTTACAGGAAAATAAACATGAAAAAAACACTCACTTTTTTAACTTCTTCCCTAGCCGCTTTGGCATTATCAACCAGCTTGTGCTCAGCTACAGATGCTTCAAAGGCTAAGGCTGATGCTTCCAAGACAGAAGCAGCCAAGCCTGTTGCTGGTTCTACAGCCGTTATCGCTGTATTGGATGTGAATCGTATTCTGACAGAAGCAAAGGCAGCCAAGGGTTTGAACACTCAAATGGAAACCCTTCGTACAAAGTATGAAACAGATATTTCCAAAAAAGAAGAAAGTCTTCGTAACGAAGAGCGCGCTCTGACAGACCAATCATCTAAGATGAAAGAAGCCGAACTAGAAAAGCGCAAAAAGGCTTTCGAAGCCAACGTGGCTGAATTGCAAAAGTCCATCATGGCTCAGCAAACTCAGCTAACAAACGCTGCACAAGATTCTATGAACACAGTTCGCGAAGCTGTTCTTAAAATCTCAAGCGAAATTGCTAAGGCTAAAGGGTACAACTATGTACAACCAGCAGCCGGTTTCCTATACCACAGCCCAGATGTGGATATCACAACTGAGACAATTACACGCCTTGACAAAGATCTTCCTGAAGTGAAGGTGGTTCTAAAAGAAGTTGCAGTCACACCTGCTGCAGCACCTGAGAAGAAGTAATAAATTTCTCAGTAGGTTAACCATTAAGAAGTCCACTTTCCTCCCCGATCAAGGGGGAGGAAAGTATTAATTATCTAGTATAAATTTTTAAATGCCCATCATCCAGTGTAACTCAACACCCCCCAAATGGGCAAATTTTAAATAAATGACATCCCTACCTCCGGCATTGCGAGCCCCTCTTGGTGCGTGCAATCTACTGTAGATCCAACGTTTTACATACCCTTGGTTGTAGCGAAAAAAGTGGATTGCCATGCCCCAAGCCCGTTCCAACCTCAAAATAACATCTTTATATCCAGTGCGGAGTGGATTATGATGAAATAACTCTACAATAAAAGTAAAAAAGGTGAGGTTAATCCCATGCTTTTCCAAGTAGTTGTCTTTGCTACAGGCCTTATGCTTGTATTATCCGGTGGTAACCTCTTTGTAGACGCCAGTATAGCTATTGCGAACAGACTCAAGATCCCACGCATGATTGTTGGTGGCACTATTGTCAGCCTAGCCACAACTGGTCCTGAATTAGTTGTATCAACAACGGCGAGCTATATGGGTGATTCAGGAATTGCCGTCGGTAACGGACTTGGCTCGGCCATTGCGAATCTTGGGTTGATTATCGGGCTGTCGGCTATATTAGCTCCCCTGGCCGTTGACGTAGAGGATTTCCGTCGTCGTTCCTTATGGATGCTCTTTTCTGCTGCATTTGTCTTTCTGTATTCGTTGGATCTTGAAATTAGCAGTCGCTCAGGTCTAGTTTTGTTTATCGTGGGTATTCTATACTTATCCCTCAATGCACTGCGGGCTGTAATCGAGCGCAAGAAGGAACAGCCTTTACACAACCCATCTGCTTCCTCAGATGATCAACCACTACAAAATGCTATCTTAACTTTTCTCGGTGGAGCTGTTCTTATTATCATAGGCAGTAAGCTTCTGGTAAGCTCCGGGATTGCTATCGCCAATGCCTTGGGCATTCCGTCGCTCATCATCGGCTTGACCGCGGTTGCCATTGGAACTTCCTTGCCCGAACTCGTAACAGCAATAACTTCTGTTAAGAAAAAAGTAGCTGATCTTTCCATTGGCAACATCATTGGTGCGAATGTACTAATTTAGTCTTTATAACCGGTGCTGCTGCAATGGTTAATCCACTCTCCATAGATCTGTTCACCCGTTACTATGCCTTTTGGTGGTTGTTTATAATGATTGCCGCCACCATGTTTTTTCTCTGGAAGAAAGGAGAGATGGGGAAAAGAGCTGGTATAGTTATGATTTCATTGTATGTTTTATGCAATATAGGTTTGTTTTACTTTTCAATACTCTCAAAGCCCCCAATTTGAAACCAATATTAGCTGAGGCTACCACAACCTGGCAATATGTGTGAATTGACGCTATGATCTTTACACTTTATTCAAAGCATCATAAATAACATGTATCAGTTCTGAGCATCGAGCTATTATTAAGCTAAAAAGAATCCCACCAATAGCAATAACCCATTTACAATTGCCTCAAAAACTGCATAAATCGTTGCAGGAGTTGCTTCATTAAAAAGGTTTAAAACTGTGGGTTTTGTCCACTTAAGGGTACATTCAACTTATTCGCTGGCGGAAGGGGCTATTAAGATCCCGCCGTTGGTCGAGCGTTGCCGTCAGATGCACATGGGTGCGGTGGCGGTTACGGATACCTGCAATCTTTTTGGCGCTATGGAGTTTTCTCTGAAGGCAGCCAAAGAGGGTGTGCAGCCCATCATAGGCTGCCAATTGTCAGTGGCTGTGGACAAGGATGATCCCCGGCATCAGCAAATGCATTTACATCTTAATCGTATTTTCACGGACCACTTAGTTTTACTAGTGCAAAACGAGATTGGGTATAAGAACCTGCTACGCATGGTTTCGGAAAGCTGGCGAAAAGCTAAGGTTATTGGCAAGCCGCATATATGCTTTGACGATCTGGAGCAGGGCACAGAAGGTCTGATTGCTCTTACGGGCGGCTATCAAGGTGGCGTGGGGCAACTGCTAGTTGATAAGCATAAGGATGCCGCTTTGCATTATTTGCAAAAGCTTGAAACTTTGTTTCCCAACCGGCTTTACATTGAATTATCTCGACTGGGCTATCCAAAAGAGCAGGCCATTGAAGACGATCTCATCGCCATAGCGTATGAGCGCAACTTGCCTCTAGTGGCGACGAACGAGGCTTTCTTTCTCGATCCGGACATGCACGAGGCCCACGATGCTTTACTCTGCATCGCCGATGCCGTGGTTATGAACCAAGAAGAGCGTCGGCAAGTGAATGCCAGTTCTCGCTTTAAGTCTTCTCAGGAGATGGAAGAGCTGTTTGAGGACATCCCTGAGGCAATTGCCAACACTGAAGTCATCGCCAAACGCTGTGGCTTTATGGTCTATACCCGCGACCCCATATTGCCTGCTTTCCCCACGGAAAAGGGGGACAAGCAAGAACTCTGTGATCAAGCGGAGGAGGGCCTTAAGAATCGCCTCAACAATCAGGTGTTTACGGCAGCCTCCACCGAGGAGGAAAAAACTGAGGTCAGCGAGCGGTATTTCAAACGTTTGCGTTCAGAGCTAGACGTGATTCTTGGCATGGGCTTTGCTGGTTACTTCCTAATCGTTGCTGACTTCATCAAATGGGCGAAGAATGAAAAAATACCCGTGGGTCCAGGCCGTGGATCTGGAGCTGGTTCGCTGGTGGCCTGGTCTTTGACTATTACGGACATTGATCCCATCCGCTTCAACCTGATCTTCGAGCGCTTTTTGAACCCAGAGCGTGTATCCATGCCTGACTTTGACATCGACTTTTGTCAGGATCGTCGGGACGAGGTGATCGAGTACGTCTCTCGCCGCTATGGCGCTGATCGTGTGGCGCAGATTATTACTTTCGGTAAGATGCAGGCTCGCGCGGTTCTACGCGATGTGGGTCGCGTGCTGCAAATGCCTTTGGGGCTTGTGGATCGTATTTGTAAGATGATTCCCAATAACCCTGCGGTGCCCACGACTTTGCAAGAAGCTCTAGATCAGGATGCGGAATTGCGTCAGGTGGTTAAGAAAGAACCAGGGGTTTACCATCTTTTTGATCTGGCCAAAAAGCTTGAGGGTCTCTACCGCCATGCTTCAACCCATGCGGCGGGTGTGGTGATTGGTGACCGTCCTTTGCAAGAACTGGTGGCACTTTATTATGATCCGCGTTCTGAGCTGCCTGCCACGCAATTCAATATGAAAGACGTGGAAAAAGCAGGTTTGGTCAAGTTCGACTTTTTGGGTCTGAAAACCCTTACGGTTATCCAACGCACCATAGACGTGCTTGCGGAGCGTGGTATTGATATTAACTTGCAAACTATGCCTCTGGACGACCCAGTCACCTTTGCCTTGCTTAACCGCTGCGAAACCGTTGGTGTATTCCAGTTTGAAAGTTCAGGCATGGTTGACGTGCTGCGGCGTTTGCGTCCTTCCCGTTTTGACGAACTAATCGCTCTGGCGGCGCTTTATCGACCTGGACCTATGGACGACATTCCACGCTATTTGGCGTGTAAGCATGGTCAGGAAAAAGTGCATTATTTGCATCCGCAGTTAGAAGATATTCTCAAAGAAACCTTTGGTGTAATGGTTTATCAAGAGCAGGTCATGATGATTGCCCAGGTGTTGGCTGGTTACAGCCTAGGTGGTGCGGACTTACTCCGCCGAGCCATGGGTAAAAAGATTCAAAGCGAGATGGACGCGCAAAGCCGTATCTTTATTGATGGCGCCGTGGCCAGGGGGGTGGAGGAATCAGTTGCCTCCCAAATTTTCGACCAAGCGGCCAAGTTTGCTTCCTATGGTTTCAACAAATCTCACTCAGCGCCTTACGCCCTGATTGCCTATCAAACCGCTTATCTGAAAGCCAATTACCCATTAGAATTCATGGCTTCGCTTATGACTTTGGATATATCGGATACGGATAAGCTGAACATCTATCGACAAGAGCTCGACAAGATGAACGTCCCCATATTTCCGCCGGATGTGAATAAATCCCAGGCGGTGTTTTCCGTAGAAGCAGGGCAGGCCGGTATTCGTTATGGCCTAGCAGCTATAAAGAATATTGGTGCAGCTGCCATGGAAAGCATTGTGGAGGAACGTTATAAAAAGGGACCCTACAAAGATGTATGGGATTTCTTTATGCGTGTGGATGCCAAAGCGCTGAATAAACGAGCTGTGGAAAACCTGATTGTTTCCGGTGCTTTTGACAGCCTACATGCCAACCGCCGAGAATTATACGAAGCCGTTGAAATGCTCCTGAATATAGCAGGTACAGCTACGAACGAACGTAATAGTTCCCAAAAAAGTTTGTTTGGCATGATGGGCAATGCTTCTGTAACCAGCGCTGCAAAGTTACCCCAATTGCCTGATTGGAAACCATTGGAGCGTTTAGAATACGAATTCGCCGCCATAGGCTTCTATCTCACTGCCCATCCTTTGGATGCCTATGTCAAAGGCCTACAACGTCTTAAAGTAGTTCCTTGCCGCGACCTAGAGGCACATTTCCAAGGGGATAAAGAAATAGCCCGAGTGGCCGGCGTTGTCCTGGCCAAAAAGGTTAGAACAAATAAACAGAACAAAAAGTATGCCTTCATCTCCGTTTCAGATCCCACAGGTGTATTCGAGTTCACCGTTTTTTCAGAGCATTTGCAGGAGCATCAAAATCTGCTCGTGCCGGGAAGAACCGTTTATGTCACTGTTAGTGGGCGTGTGGAAAATGAATCCTTGCGTCTGACGCTTATATCCATAGCCGATCTGGAACATAAGCTCTCTCAGCTGGCGCAAAAATTTGAACTCACTCTTACGGATTCAGGACAGGTTGTCCGAGTGCAAGATATTCTCAAATCCGCCAAAACAGGTTTGGCAACTATCCAACTAAAAGTACCCGTAGGTGAGAGTAAACAAGTGCGGCTGGCCATACCCGGAAAGTTCAGTCTTTCTGCAGAAATTTGTGCCACTTTGACTTTAATAAACGGGTTGACCTTGGAAGAAATAAGTGATGATAATGATAGTCAATCCTTCCGCCAATTTAATTAAAAACTCAAAGGGGAGCTAACCATGCCACGTTTTTTTACCATCATATTACTAATCTCTTTCATCATTTCACCAACGTTTGCCAGTGATGCCAATCAACAAGATCTCCCTAGAAAGCCTTTGGTATGCATGGTAGAAGACCAACAGGCAGATATAAAAGAATTCATCGAGGGGCGACTGTTCTTTAAGGCTGATCGAAAGGTGGCAGATGATGAAACTTTAGCCCTACAAAAGGCTCTAGTAGAAAAAAACCTACCGGTACAATTTGCTTATCACAAGAATCAAGGCGGGTATGTGACCTGTTTTGTAACCAAAGCATTTGGGGACTATGAAGCATTTACAAGAGCAACAGCCGTAAATGGTAGATTACTCAACCATTCTGTTCCTTTGCTGACGGGCAAACAAATGGAAATTGAGGATATTCCAGATTATGATATTGGACTTATATACAGGGATGTCGCGGACGAAAAACATTATTTTTGGTTGCGAATGGCTCAAAATATCTATGTTAAATCAAAGTAATTGTTGGGATCAGGCTGACTCCATAGGATGCATATAATAGACTATTCTTCACCAAATTTTGATGAAAGACCTACATGTTCTCGCATTAAGTATCTGATTTATCATTTTACGGAAGGCAACTTAGAGCAATCTTTGGAATGGCTCACCACCACCAACCCAGCAGGACAAAAGGTCAGTGCACATTATTTGATAGATGAAGAGGGACAAGTCTACAGCCTTGTTCCCGAAGGCAAACGAGCTTGGCATGCTGGCATCAGTGCTTGGGAGGATGATGTTAGTCTGAACAGCAACTCCATAGGCATAGAGCTGGTGAATTCTGGAGATAGGAACTTTACTGCGGCACAGATGTCAGCACTTGCAATTCTTAGCAAAGGAATAATCGACAGACATGCCATTTTGCCTTTTCACATTCTGGGGCACAGCGACATAGCGCCTGGACGTAAAGTGGACCCAGGAACGTATTTTGATTGGAAATGGTTGGCTTCTAATGGAATTGGTCTTTATCCCGAGGGGGAGCCATTGATTAAGACATATTCCACATATGACTTACAACTAAAACTTAAGGTGTATGGCTATCAATTAGATGTTACGGGATTCTTAGATCCACAAACAGAAAACGTATTAAGAGCGTTTCAACTTCATTTTGGCCAAGGGGAACATAGTTTAATATCATCCAAGCTGGACTGGCTTTTGGAACTTAAAGCATTTGATGTACCGCAACGAACTGTTTCTCTTGACTAAAACCGCTCTTGTATTATAGGTTAATCCCTTGAAATATACTTAGGGGAATATTGGATGAGTAAGAAGTTCACGATTTTAGCGGTATTAATAAGTATAATGGGTATGGAGTTCTGTCATGGTTCCCAAGAGGAAAGAACGTTAGGATCCATGAAACTAAGTCCACCTGCAATTCCTCTTGTTGTTCGCAGACAGACTGCCGATAGTTTGATAAAGCCTCTTACAGCCCCTACACCATTTGATCTGGAAACGAAATTGCTGGAAACCTATAGGGAAAAAGCTAAGGATGGCACTGAAGAGAACCAATTAAAGTTAGCTTGTCTTTTGTTACAACCTCAGCATCTCATATCGACGGATGACATGAAAAATGAAGCATATCGCACGTTATTGTCTATGCAGGACCATGGTAATCCAACAGTTGTCTTTAATCTTGCTCATTGTCTTCAATATGGTAATGGAGTTGAAGCTACAAAACTAAGTAAAATAGCAGCCTTAACTTTATATCGAGTGGCAGCTGCAAAGCATTATCTTCCGGCAAAAGTAATGCTAGCATATTGCTTGTTCAACAAAATTGGCTGTAGGGGAACCATTGGTGATAGCATAGAAGCTTTGGGGTATTTTGTAGAGGCAGCAGATCAAGGCTCTCAATTCAGTTGCCTTTTTCTAGGGTACCACTCGCTCTATGCGGTAGACCTGGAGGAGAATCAGTTGAAGCGCGCATTGCATTATTTCCTTCAAGTGGAGGATAAATATCTGGTGACGCCCATGATAGCTGTCGTGTATTTATTGCAAGGAAATAGAAGTAAAGCCCTTGAGCACCTATTACTCGCAGATGATTATTACAAGAATTGGCTATCACCAATTCCTGTTAATGAAGGTTTTATTGAGTACCTCAAATACAAAGTTTCCAAAGAAAATTTGCCTAAGGCCAAAACGACGAAGCAAAAAGGTAAAACTGGTAAAGAGAAAGCCGCCATCGCCCAAGAGCAATTAAAAAACGAGTTAATCAGTGACCTTACGCAGACCTATAATCAGTATGTGACATTGCGACATTGGCTTTACGATCTAAGCCAAGATAAAAGCTTTCCTCGCAGTAAGGACTTTCATATAGATGGTTCAATTGCTGAGTTAAAACGCATGTATAAGTCTTTCGAGAAAGATTGGAAGAAAGGCAATAATAACGATGAATTGCGTTTGTATCTTACAGACTTCATGCTCAGTCTGCATGGATTTGAGGAAAAGTGTTTTCTGTCAGAACAGCGTGTCAGAAACAAGTCCATCAAAGACTTGCTGGCTAAGAAACTCCGTGATTTGAGGCTTGAGGCTGAAAATTAATGATTTAACTTGCTGGTGTCCAATTCACTCAGTGTGTAGGACACCAGGGTTACTGTTCGGAATTCTTTCTAGAGAACGTGCTAAATATTTCTTCCGTCACCTTTGTAAGCTCAGTCGTGCTTTTATCAACATATGCATCAAAAACTGGTTTTTTAAGTTTAAGGTCAAAATACCGTTTACGTTTACCAAGTTTTTTAAGTTCAAAGATAATTTCATCAATCCTGCGATTGTAATCAGCTGATTTAGCATTTCTATGGCGTTTCTGTCCATATTTGGTTGTGTTTAAACAAAGTTGCCAATATGCCAACTGCTTTTCTAGCTTCGGGCGTTCAATGGCTATCCGTTTTAGTTCGTTAGTGACCGTTAAATCATCGTGTGTTTTGCTTTGGACCTTACTTGCTTGGCTACTATATAGTACCAAGCTGGGTCGTCTAGACCTTGGAATCTCTCTAATTTGTTGACCTAACTCATCGCCCTGAATCTCACCAGGCATGTTCAAATCTGTTACGACTAAGTCATATACAGACGCCATGTATTTTTCTAAACCTTCTGCTCCATTCTCTGCGGTGTCTATAGAAAGCTTGATACCTTTATCTAGGCTGGATTTACGGATGGTCCTCGAAACAAGCGTCCGATTCAATTCATCATCATCGATAACGAGAGCCCGGCGTTCTAAAGGTGGATTCTGGTCGCTTGAATAAGCAGTAGAAAAGGTGAGCGCAAGCAGGGGGAAAGCAGTTAGATATCTCATATTATTTCACCATTCAAATTAAAAAAAAGTATCTTAGTTATTTTCTAAATCAGTATACTCTAAATTGACAGTGGATACAGCCTCTTCATCCTTTGCTTCCTGTATATGGCTTAGTAATTGTCTCAAAACTGTCTCAATGCCTTCACGGCTGACACCTGAAATGCAAAAAACTTCATGTCCTGCAGCTTTCTCCAGGGCTTTCTTGCGTTTCTTGATCACATCATCAGTTAGAGCGTCACACTTGTTGAGAGCTAGTATCTCTATTTTATCGCCTAACATCGGATCATACAGTTGCAATTCATTGCGGATCGTCTTGTAGTTTTTGACGAAGTTCTCGTCGGTGCCATCCACCAGGTGAAGCAAAACGCGACAGCGTTCCACGTGTCCAAGGAAGCGGTGACCTAAGCCAACGCCTTCATGGGCGCCTTCAATGAGACCTGGAGTATCTGCCAGTGTAAACTCTTTACCATCAATGTAGACCACTCCTAGTTGTGGTGCCAAAGTGGTGAAGGGGTAATCTGCAATTTTTGGTTTGGCGCGTGATACCACGGACAAGAATGTGGATTTACCAGCATTGGGCATACCGATGAGACCGGCGTCAGCAATAAGCTTCAGCCTCAACCAAACCCACATTTCTTCTCCGGGCCAACCGGGATCAGCTCTTCGAGGGGCTCTGTTCGTGGAGGATTTAAAGTGCATGTTACCATGACCGCCATCACCGCCTTTAAGGAGAACAAGTTGTTGTCCTGGCTGGATTAAATCGGCCAAAACGCATGATTTGTCATCGCTGAAGACTTGTGTTCCGATAGGTACTTTAAGCGTAATACTCTTACCCTTAGCGCCGTAACGGTCGCTACCCATACCATCATGGCCCTTTTGGGCACGAAAGTGTTGCTGATAGCGATAGTCGATGAGAGTGTTCAGATTCTCAACGGCTTCTAATATGATATCGCCACCGCGACCACCATCACCACCGTTTGGGCCACCAAACTCGATGAATTTCTCACGACGAAAACTGACGCAACCATTTCCGCCGTCACCACTCTTCAAATAAATCTTAACTTGGTCGAGAAATTTCATTTTAATCTTTCAATTCTTAAATATGCTAAACGAGCACCATAATTAATACTATGTCTTATACCCTTATTCTTGCCATAAGTCTACGATTTCAAAGCAAACATGGCATCAATTTCTACCGCTACGCCCAAGGGAAGCGTATTTACACCCACAGCGGCGCGGGCGTGGAGGCCTGCATCACCAAAAACTTGGATCATAAGTTCTGATGCGCCATTTATAACTTTTGGTTGATCCGTAAAGCTGTCAACGCAGTTTACAAAACCACCTAAGCGGATACAGGCTTCTACGCGACTCCAATCGCCATTGCAGGCATGCTTTAGTTGGGCCAAGATGTTGAGGGCGCACAGACGTGCGGCTTCTTGTCCTTGTTCCATATCATAGTCGGCACCAAGTTTGCCCACATACTTTAATTCACCATTCCAAATGGGTAATTGGCCTGAAATATAAACCACATTATTGTGGATGCGATATGGAACGTATGTAGCCGCAGGTGCCGCTGGATTAGGTAGTTCCAGATTATGTTCTGATATGCGTGCTTCAACTAAATTAGACATGATGGTTCTCCTGTTCATTTTTCTTATTTAGGTGTATAAGTTTTTGAATCAAAACGCACGGAATTTTTTATGAATATCTTAAAGCCGACCAGTGAACATATAGAACAGGCCGCAAGGTTATTGCAGCAAGGGCATCTCATTGGGGTGCCTACAGAAACCGTATATGGATTGGCAGCGGATGCCACCAATGATTTGGCAGTGGCGAAGATTTATGCAACTAAGGGCCGGCCGCAATTTAACCCGTTGATAGTACATGTGGCTTCCATCGATCAAGCGAAGTTGTATGTGGACTTTACCCCATTGGCGGAAAAACTTGCAGCAACTTTCTGGCCAGGGCCTTTAACATTGGTTTTACCTCGTCGTAAGGATGCATCAGTTTCCCATTTGGTAAGCGCAGGGCTTGAAACTATTGCTATTCGCTGTCCGGCCCATGCGGTTATGCGTGAGCTGATTATTGCAGCTGAATGTCCTTTGGCAGCACCCAGCGCCAATCCTTCAAATTGTATCAGCCCTACAACGGCACAACATGTATTTGATGGATTCCAATATTTGGATGAACCGCGCTTAATTCTGGACGGTGGTCCTTGTAAGGTAGGTTTGGAGTCAACTGTGGTGGATGCTACCGGAGATGTGGGGGTTATTTTAAGGCCTGGTGGTTTATCTTTCGAAATGATTACTCAGGTCTGTCCTGTGGTGTCAGCGAATGCTGACGCACCAATTAACTCTCCAGGTATGCTGTTGAAGCACTACTCTCCAAGACACCCTGTTCGTTTGAATGTTACTGAGGTAGGGCAGCGGGAGGTTTTGCTCGCTTTTGGTCCTAAGGTGTTGACAGGCGGTATATCCACATTAAATCTCAGCCCCACCGGTGATGTGGTTGAAGCTGCGGCAAATTTATTTTCCTATCTTCATCAATTGGACGCTCTTGAATGCAAAGCTATCGCCGTCATGCCGGTGCCCATGGACGGGCTGGGCGTTGCCATAAACGACCGTCTGCATCGGGCAGTTGGCTCTCATTAATCCTTTTAAACGAATTTGAGCTTTTCTCATCATATTGGCACCTTAACCAATCCGGGATTTGGTTTCGTTTCGGGCTTGGGTTTTGCAGTTATGTTTGATCCCGCTAAAGCGAATATCTTAGGTACGCCTGGCGAGTATTTTTGGCATGGCGCTATGCATACATCGTTCTTTGTGGATCCCAGGGAGAACTTATTGGCATTTTTATGACTCAAGAATCACCTCCTGGATTGTATAAAACCGATAAGCAATTCAGAGTGGCTGTGTATCAGAGTTTAATCGAATCCCATTAAATATTAATCTTTCATAAGCGAAATCATAGTATAATCAAAATGTAACCTGTGGAAAGTATATGGTCATGGAACATGAAGTAACGTCACAAATACTCAAGCTAGATGGTATGGATTTTGAGGTCTACATGTGTGGCGATCAATCCAGCAAGAACCTGGCTTTGTTTTTACATGGCTTCCCTGAGCAGGCTTACTCATGGCGTCATCAGATGCCGTTGTTGGCTGATTTAGGATACAAGGTTTGGGCGCCTAATCAACGGGGATATGGGAAGACTTACAGCCCACCAACTGTTTCTGAATATCCTATGGAAAAACTTATGGCCGATGTGCTGCGGTTGGTAAAAGCAGCCAATTGCAAGACAGTCACCTTGATTGCACACGATTGGGGAGGTTTGGTGGCGTGGAGCTATGCCATACAAAAAATTGGTCTGCTGGATAAGATGGTTATCATGAATGTACCCCATCCAGTTATTGCTGCTAGTGAGTTGAGAAAGTGGCGTCAGCTCAAGAAATCATGGTATGCATTTGCCTTTCAGATTCCGTGGTTATGGGAGTATGTATTTACCCGCAACAATGGCTCGTTCTATAAGAAAGCCTTTTATGGAGGCTTGTTGCATAGGGGTAAGTTGACGCAAGAGGATGTGAACCTTTATGTAATGAATATAATGCGTCCAGGTGGTTTAAAGGCAATGCTAAATTGGTATAGGGCTGCGTTTAGATATGGGTTTCAGGACGCTAAAGCATTAGCGGCTCATGCTAGTGAAAAGTTGAAGGTACCCACCCTTATGATTTGGGGTGAGGATGATATTGCTTTAGGAATACATATGGCCTTAGGAACTGAGAAGTACGTGGAAGATTTCACCATCCGTTACATCCCAGGAGCCAGCCACTTTGTGCAAAATGATGTGCCCGATGAGGTCAATGTCATATTGAAAGCTTGGTTGTTGGGTGAAAATGTCCCTGGCTTTCCTAAACCTTCCGTGCCAATAGATTGAGGGGCCCATGATTACAAGCAAACCAGAAAATGTGGGGATGAGCAGCAAGCGACTCGAGCGGATCAATGAGCTGACCAAAGGCTATGTGGATCGAGGAGATCTGGCTGGCACTGTTACGCTGGTGGCCCGTCGTGGAGAAGTGGTGCACTGTCAAAGTACGGGTATGTTGAATATAGAAAAGAATATCCCCATGCGGGAGGATGCTATCTTCGGCCTTTTCTCCATGACCAAGCCAATTACGACAGTTGCAGCTATGATACTTTATGAAAGAGGATTTTTTCAATTAGACACGCCTGTTTCTAAATTTATTCCTGAATTTAAAAATATGGAAGTTTTTGCGGGTGGGACGGCTGAAGACTATAAAACGGTCAAGCAAGAGCGTGAGATGAATATGCTCGATTTATTAACGCATACATCTGGGATTACCTATGACTTACTATTCAAGACCCCTGTGGATGAAATGTATCGAAAAAAGGGACTCATCATAAACAATCTATCGAAAATGAAGGTCGAGGATTTTGTACAAATTATAACACAGACGCCATTGCTATTTTCACCAGGGACCAAATGGAATTACAGTTATTCAAGTGATATCCTCGGTCATGTTTTGGAAATTATGGCAGGGACAAAACTTGATGAACTAATCAAATCAAGTGTGTGTGATCCATTGGGCATGCAAGATACGGGTTTTTACGCACCTGAGGAAAAATGGGATCGGCTTTCTCCATTTTATTATTTCGGTCAAGCATTGCCTTCAGAATTGAGAGATAAATTCCAAGGGCAAAAATTAGCTAATATAGGTTTTGAACACACTAATAAGCCTAGCACCTTGAATAGTGGTGGCGGAGGGATGGTATCTACCATTAGCGACTATCTAAAACTAGCTACCATGTTCCTTAATAAGGGCAGGTATGGCGAGAAACAATTATTAAGCCCCAAAACCATTGACTTGATCACCACCAACCATTTGCCCGGAGATATTAGAAGTTTCAATGCCAATAATTTAGGCTCATTGAGCCCACAAGGTTATGGTTATGGTATGGGTATGGCTGTTATGTTGGATCCCGCAAAGGCCAATATTATTGGCACCCCCGGCGAATATTTTTGGACCGGCGCAGGGCATACGGGTTTCTTTGTTGACCCAAAAGAAGAGCTCATTGCCATCATAATGACACATCTTATGCCCACCATTTACAAAATCGATAAGCAGTTCAAAACGGCTGTTTATCAGTCCATTACTGAAAGTTATATATCATGATCACTAGTAAGCCCGAAAGTGTCGGTCTCAGTGGCGAAAGGCTCGAACGGATTAATGATCTGACCCAGGGCTATATTGATCGTGGAGATGTGGCGGGAACCATTACCATGGTTGCTCGTCGAAATCAGATTGTGCATTTTCAGTGCAATGGATTGATGGATTTAGAATCTAGCAAACCCATGCAAGAGGACGCCATCTTTCGCATATACTCCATGACCAAACCCATCACAGCCGTGGCAGCCATGATCCTCTATGAACGGGGATTCTTTCAGCTGGACACGCCTGTTTCCACATTCATACCCGCATTCAAAGATTTGGAAGTATTTGACGGTGGCACACCCGAAGATTACAAAACTGTCAAAGCCAAAAGGGAGATGACCATAGGTCATTTGCTCACACAGACATCTGGTCTTACCTATGATTTCATAAATCGTAAGGATATAGGGCCAATCTACAAGAACGCAGGCGTAGAAGTTTTTAAGGATTATGCACATCAATTGACCTTGAAGGATCATGTGGATAGGCTCTCAAAATTGCCGTTGGTATTTTCGCCTGGTGATAAATGGAATTACAGCACAGCTATGGAAGTGGTTGGCTATTTAATCGAAGTTATTTCTGGCTTAAAGCTTAATGAATTTTTGAGGAAAGAAATATTTGATCCCTTGGGTATGGTAGATACAGATTTTTATGTGCCTGAAGAAAAAAAAGAGCGTTTATCTTCCTATTATCTGGCTCCTGGGCGTGATGTATATAAGTTTATTAGCTCGCATAAGAATTTTAAGCATAATCCTGGTACATTATCAAAAATACCTGACTTGGAAGATAGAAATAAGAAACCAACATTATTGCGAGGAGGGGATGGGCTGCTATCAACCGTAAGCGATTACTATAAGTTCGCTTCGACACTGCTTAACAACGGTCGCTTTAGTCAGGGCAATTTATTAGGTAGGAAAACCATTGAACTAATGACCATGAATCATCTTCCAGGAGACCTGGTGAGCAGTAGTTTTGCCCCTTTACGTGGCATGACAAGGCCAGGTATAGGTTTCGGGCTAGGATTTGCTATTATGCTTGATCCTGCTAAAGCTAACATACTAGGTTCACCAGGCGCCTACGACTGGCCAGGTGGTGCCCACACCATCTGGTTTAATGACCCAAAAGAAGAGCTCACCGCAATATTGATGACTCAGGTCTTCCCAGCTGGTCTTTATAACATTGAGAGAGAATTTAAAACGGCTGTGTATCAATCGATAATAGGCTGAATTGCTCTGGCCCCGTCCTTGCGAGCCCCTCTTGGGCGAGGCAGTCTCCTTTTTTCTTCTGCTAACAAATATCAGGCGGCTACACTATAGTAGATTGCCATGCCCCAAGAGGGGCTCGCAATTGACGGGAGGATTGTACACTGTTTCAGTACATTGTTAATGGAAGCGCTCCTCATTTTGCCCGCTAAGCAATTTGCTCTGGCAATTAATTTGCCATAGGGTTACTCTAGTAATATAGCTCTTAATATTACGGAGAAGAATAAATGAGCAAAAACAACATAATCTTTGCGACTCTAATCATTGTATTGGCTAATATTGATCAAATTTTTGCCAGCTACGATTCTCTTGATTTTTCTTCCTCCGATGAGGATGCAGCAATCGCAGTCGCTTCTCGGCCGTTAAAGCCTAGACCTGTGTCTGTATTGCCCATTAGGGAAACAACCCGCTTGGATCTTCTTCTCACTCAAGAAAATTTACAGCTAAGCGATTATGCCAATGAGTCTGGCTTACCTTTTCCTAAAACACCTAATAGTTCCAATGATCTTGTGCCAGGTCCCGCTATTTCAAAAAATACCCTAAGTAACTCGCAGGAAGTCAACGCTATGTTGCTCCGTGAAAAGTTGTTTGAGTTGGCTGCCAGCAAGAGATCCTTAGAGTTACAAGCACAAGGCCGCGGTCGCTCAAATAGTTTAGATCAAATAACGAGATCTCCTACAGTGTATGTGCAAATGGAAGACTTTTTTTCTGAGAGTGAAATTAAGGAGCAGATTGTATTTGATGGTGATAACTGTTCTCACCCACAGGCTGATGTTAATTTTTATTCTGATAGCGATGGGTGTGAAGAATCTCTGGAATTTTCGTTATACTAAAGCTAGGGTAATAATTATAGGGAGCAGGAATGAGCGTTAAGAATAGCTGCATGCTGACAATATTTTTAGCCTTCAGCCTACTTTCACCCCTCAGTCATAGTTCTGTTTCCCCATGGGATGATGAAGCTGAAGAGCTTGCGTGCTCTGTTGTAAGCTGTGCAATCGATGATGATAGCAGTGTGGATATCCCCGATCTACCAATAGAGGTCTTGATCAGGGTCTTTAGCTTTTTACCCACCCAAGATTACATGCAATTGGCAACTGTTTCAAAATTTTTTTACACCATAAATCACGACACGAAGTCGCTTTTAGCGCATTTTGCACAAATAGCAAAAACGCGTGATAAACTTGGCATACGATTTGTAGAAATCGAAGACCGGTTTAGAATGATGTGGCATGGCCACATATACCAACATAAGAAAAAACGTCAAACCCTGTGGTTTTGTGAGCAATATGAGGCAGATTTGGAGCTTCTCTGGAAGGAAGTGATGTTTCATCTGCTTGGATTAATTTCTATTCCCAAAAATTTTTCAAATGAGTCAGTTGTTGCAAATCGAGTGTTTGATGAAGGATTGCCCACAGAGCTTTTATACTTGATTAAAGGGTATGGATTGCCTATTAATGGCCATGATAACGTGAGAATAGAAAATCGTTTTAAAATACCTCATAATCCTAGCAGATATTTATGCTTAAACCTTATACTGATCTTAAATCAGGTGGTTAGGGGAGTTGACGCTGCATTAGACGCCAACAGCTTGGAAAGATGTTACTTAAGCCAAAATTTCTGCCAGATAGCAATGCTTGTAAAACCTCATTTGAATCGTATTTTACCAGAATTTGACGATTCAAATCTGGAGTTATGTCGCATAGATAAATGGGCCCGTAAGTACTGGATTTATTTTGAAGGTGTCGGTTTAATACGCATGATTCCCAACCCCGCTTTTGAGCCAAGTTGGGAAGAAGCGTTTGATGAGATGTATGAGATGTAAGGTTATAACCATTCACCGAATCGTTCGTCATCCAGAGCAGCATAAGCGAAGCGTTGCTGCGTGGGATCAAGCGCAAGAGTGTGAGCGTATGCGAACTCGATCGTACTTTAATACGGAGCTCGCATGCGCTCGCACATATATGCTGGATCCCACGCTTACTCCGCTATGCGGAGCTGCGCTCTGGATGACGGATTTTATGAGTGGTTGATAAGGTACTACTTAAGAGTATCTGTATTGCATGTTTTCAAGAAATTCTTCAACTTACCGTTATCCTTAAGTGCCTTAAGATCATCAAAGCCGCCCACATGGTGATCATTAATATAGATTTGTGGAACAGTATTGCGCCCAGATCTTTCCATCATTTCTGTGCGTTTTGTTTGATCTTTAGTAATGTCGATGACACTGAATGGAAGATCAATGCTGTCAAATATCTCTTTCGCGCCTATGCAGTACTTACATGTGGGGGAGGAGTACATAATCACATTCATCTCGCAAGCGGCAAAGGTTTCTTCTTCTAATACTCTATTGTTTTCCTCATAGGGAGAGTTTAGGAGGAAGTAACCACCTACAGATATTATAGCGACAGTCAGAGCAAGTATGATATACCTCATGCTTTATTATAACAGAATGTTATCCCTATTTGCAACATCACTAAGATGCTGCTTTTATAATTAGTTTTAATGGGTAGGTTAGTACATAAACTGTCAATAACCCTCCAAGCCACAAAATAACAAACCACAACCATTGCTTGGCCTTCGGGTGAGCATCGAGCCACCTATTAGTACGAGTGTTCATGGTGAGCTTTCCCTCGGAAAATATAATAACTGTATGCGGTATAGGCCAAGATTAAGGGCAACAGGGGAACCACTCCTACAAGCATTAAGGATAAACCTGGGCCTGAGGCGGCGGCATCCCAGATAGTGAAGTGATAGGGGATGATCCAAGGAAAAATACTGATCCCCAAGCCCACATAACCCATGAGGAATATGCCTATGCTTAATAAGAAGGGGCGGTATTCTCTTGTGGCTTTAAATAAATCCGACCACAGGGTGATGAATAAGATTCCGGTTAGCATGGGTATGGGCAGCAGATAAAAGAAGTTAGGATAGCTGAACCAGAGGTTTTTTAAATTCTCGTTCATGAGTGGCATGGACATACTGACCAGTGCCATGAACATTCCCACAAAAACCAGGACATAAGCTGATACCTTGCGAGCCCATTCTTGGGTGATGTCTTCGGTTTTCATGACGAGCCAGGTGGATCCTAGTAAGGCATAGCCAAAAACGACGGCCATTCCGGTCATAACGCTAAAACCGGTAGCCCAATCGAAGGGGCCTCCTGCGAAATTTCTACCAGTCACATGAACGCCTTGGATGAACGCACCTAAGACCATGCCCTGGCTAAATGCAGCACCTAAGGACCCAAAGTGAAAGGCATAGTCCCAAATGTAGCGCCATTTCAGTTCCGACTTAAAACGAAACTCAAAGGCTACGCCGCGGAAAATGAGGGCTAGCAGCATAGTAATGATCGGGATGTAGAAAGCAGGTAATAGGACCGCATAGGCCAAAGGAAAGGCGGCCAATAAACCACCTCCACCCAATACCAACCATGTTTCATTACCATCCCAAAAAGGGGCTATGGAATTCATCATTCTGTCCCGGCATTTATCGGACGGGGCAAAGGGAAAGACGATACCAATGCCCAGATCAAAACCATCAAGTAGTACATATAAGAATATGGCTGTCGCAATCAAAAATGCCCAGATTAAGGGCAGGTCGATAATCGTTGAAAAATCAAACATTAGCTTGCTCCGTTCTTTGGTAGTGCTTTCACGATAGTACCTTCCAGACCTAGTTCTGAAGGGCCTGCGTTATCTTCGACAGGAATTCCCTTGTAAATCAGCTTGAGGATATAATAACTTCCAGCTCCAAAGACAAATGTGTAAATCACGACGAAAGCCAGCAAAGACCAGGCAACTTGCGGTCCAAGGATCGCTGGCGAAACGGATTCAGATGTGCGAATAATGCCATAGGCCGTATAGGGTTGCCTACCTATTTCCGTGACAAACCATCCAGCTAAAAGAGCTGTAAAGCCAGACGGCATCATGAGCATCCACCAGACCTGCAAAAATTTGCTTTCAAACAAACGACCGCGGAAATACTGAATTGCACTGACGATACCGATCAAGGCCATAAGCAACCCCAGTCCAACCATAACCCTAAATGAGAAAAACACCCACATAACCGGCGGCCTATCTTCTTTTTTCCACTCTTTAAGTCCTTTAACTTCGCCATCCATTGAATGGGTCAAGATGAGGCTGGCCAGTTTTGGGATGCTAATTTCGTAATAATTCACCGCATTTTCCTGGTCAGGCCAAGCAAACAAACGCAAATCAGCACCTTTCTCCGTGTCCCACATGCCCTCTATGGCTGCAATTTTGGCTGGTTGATGTTCTAAGGTATTAAGGCCATGCAAATCGCCAATATAGATCTGTAAAGGAGCCACCAGTGCCGCCATGATGGTTGCCATGCCCAACATAAGACGAGCTTGAGGCAAGTGACGTTTAGTCCATAGATAAAAACCCCCCACACCACCAATAACGAAAGCGGTTGACAAATATGCGGCAGTAACCATGTGCACAAGGCGGTATGGAAATGAAGGGTTGAATATAATTTCTAGCCAATTGGTGGGCTGTAACCTGCCGTCCAGGCCTATTTCGAAACCTTGAGGCGTTTGCATCCAACTATTGGCGGCTAGAATCCAAAAGGCAGATATGAGTGTGCCAATGGCCACCACGCATGTGGAAAAGAAATGCATACGCTGACTGACGCGACCCCAGCCAAACAGCATTATGCCTAGGAAAGACGCTTCTAGGAAAAAAGCAGTCAGCACTTCAAATCCCAGCAAAGGGCCAAGAACGTTGGCGATCCGATCCGAAAATATAGACCAGTTTGTTCCAAATTGATACGACATGACCACGCCGGAAACCACACCCATACCAAAAGCCACAGCGAAGATTTTCACCCAGAACTTGTATAGGTCATGAAAGCGTTGCTCATTGGTGGCAAGCCAACGCCATTCCACCACTGCTAAAAAGCTAGCAAGGCCTATGGTAAAAGCTGGGAAAACGATGTGAAAACTGATAGTAAAGGCAAACTGAATGCGGGCAAGGAGGATAGGATCAAATTCCATAATTGAGGTTCTTTCTCAACGTTTTTATTATTGCTTCATCAAATCTAAGTAAATATGATTTCGCATAATAACATCCAATTCAATTTCCGGCCAAATAGAAAATTGCTTCCAGTGATGACGCCACTCTGCTAGAGTAGGCCGTTGAAAGAAAAGGCGATAGGATTAGCATGAGCTGGTTAACAAACTTTGTTCGTCCAAAGCTTCGCGCTCTGGTCAATAAGAAAGAAATTCCTGACAATATGTGGACTCGCTGTCCAAGCTGCGAGCAATTATTGTTTCATCGAGATCTGGCAGAGAACCTGCAGGTCTGCAATCACTGTGGGCATCACCTGCGTTTGCGCGCAAAAGAACGCTTGGCTATGTTATTTGACAGTCAGCAATACACTCTGCTGGACATGCCAAAGGTAGCGCAAGATCCTTTAAAGTTTAGGGACCTGAAGAAATACGCAGACAGGTTGAGAGATTCTCGTGCTCAGACCGAGGAAGATGATGCGTTGCTGATTGCATCTGGATCCATCGGTGGGGTGACGGCTGTGGTTGCGGTATTTGATTTCGCCTTCATGGGGGGATCCATGGGAACTGCAGTAGGTGAGGGGCTTGTGGAAGCTGCCAATAGAGCTCTATCCTTAAAGGCCCCCTTAATCGTTGTGCCCGCATCAGGTGGTGCACGCATGCAGGAAGGAATTCTTTCCCTGATGCAGATGCCTCGCACAACCATCGCCATACTGCAACTTAAAAAAGCACGACTGCCATATATCACATTATTATCAGACCCAACCATGGGCGGCGTAG
Organism: Alphaproteobacteria bacterium; assembly: GCA_041738135.1. GTDB lineage: Bacteria > Pseudomonadota > Alphaproteobacteria > JAGOMX01 > JAGOMX01 > JAGOMX01. The sequence goes on along the minus strand of JBGSQK010000077.1, from coordinate 63,100 downwards.
CAGCATCCTTTGCCATGTTAGGAGACATAGCCATCGCAGAGCCTGGCTCTATGATCGGCTTTGCCGGTGCTCGTGTTATCCAGCAAATTGTTCGTGAAAGTCTACCTGCAGGTTTCCAAAAGGCAGAGTATTTGAAGGAACATGGCATGATCGATCGGGTGGTGGAGCGCAAGTTCCTTAAATCTGAAATTGGTACGATCTTGAAGTTGTTAATGGTTAAGAAGCTTGTGAATGGGAAGAGTTAGCGGGTTGATTGGTACTTTCCCCAAATGTTAATCATATTTTAAGAATTACAATGCATTATAGAAATATGAATAACTAAAAGAGTGGTTCTGGCCAAAATGGCTAGGGCTCATAAGGGGAAAAAAATGAAAAAAATGTTTATCACGCTATCGGCTGTATCTTCATTGTTGATAATGAATTCATATGCGACACAAGAAGAAAATACGCATGAATTAGAAGTCCTTAACAACCTAGTGGGCGATGCAGGAAAACTTAATCCCCCCAAGTCCGATGCATGGGATAACGTACAGATATTAGCAGTAAGAGCAAACCTGTTTTGCGGTGAAAGAGCTTCCCAGGCATGTAAGGATGCTGTGGAAGAAGCTATTAAGGCTGTCCGTGAATTTAGCAGTCAAGATGTGGCTAAGAATTTTGAAGTTATTGAACCGAATTCAGCTAAGGAACCGAAATCACCTGAGCAAACAGAAATAGATCGTGCCATGATTAAACGCTTTCAGTCAATTGCGAAAAAATTTAATGAACTGAAGGATGAAAAAGATCCTCGGGTTCAAGAATTTGAAAAAGCAGCGCGCGCCACATCTAATGCATGTAAAATGTATCCAGCTAAGGCTGAGGCTTGCGTAGCCGCCACGGTTAATGCTGAAGAAGTTTATGAGAAATATTTTAATATCGTGATTAACGAAAGAAAATAAAAAGACCATTTCAGAACCTTATCTTACCTCTCCCCTTGTGGGAGAGGTCCGGAGCGAAGCGGAGGGGTGAGGGGACTTACAAGCCGCTTCTGGCCTGCGTCCAGACCCTCACCCGGCCTCTCCCACCAGGGGGGAGGTGAAGCTAAATGTCTTTATAAAACTAAAATAATCATTGCAATTTATGAGTTCCGTTATCATATATCCTTTATAATGGTAACTCATAGGTGGAAAATGATTATAAATTTCAAGATTCTGGCTGCTGCATTTATTTTTTCTAGCAGCATTATCTATAGTAGTTCTGCAAGTCTGAGATACAATGAAGGACTTGATTTATGCAACGCCTTTAATCTCTTTGACGATGAACCTGTAGGTGAATTATCTCATTTGACTGCCGAAGATCTCAAGGTGATTGAGAAGCAAAAGCAAACAGAACAACGTCAACTTGAAAGGCAAATGCCGAATACTGGTATTCCTAAGGATGTATTCGTTTTAGTGCTTAAACTGCTAGAGCCCAGTGACTATGAAAAAGTGGGTCAAGTGTGCAAGGAGTTTTACCGTTTAACACGCGACAGATCTAATCTTCAAGCCCATTTGAATTCCCAAATGAATAAGATTTATGTCCTGGGCGTATGTATCCCACTGGTAAGTCAATTGGCCAACATAAAGTTTGATGATAGAAAGATGAGCGAGTTTGAGTCAAGAAACCTGCACCATATGAAAGACATCTACAGAGTTCTTTCGTTTTATGAAAAGGTTGTTGGGTTGAAGACAACGTGCCCAGGAGATTTGGTGAAACTAGAGCGTGACTGTCATGTGGCGATCGAGCTGCCAGATGGCAACAAATATTTATGCCAAGCCATTCTAAAAAGAGCTCTGGTGGTGCTGACGTCGCTGGAAAGAATCGTTGGTGAGGATGGCAACAACCTTTTGAATTCTAGACTTCAAAAGGATATAAAATTTATAAAACCACTTCTTACAGCAACCCAAACACCTGCGTCTAATGGATAAGTGTCCTGCTCAATCTTTGAGCTAAAACGAGGGCAGGGACTGCGGCTACGCCTAAAGCGATGTAGGCTGGTCCTTCAAGCCATGACGCGACCCCTTCTTTTTTGGAGCGTTCCTTTTTCAAGTTTCTAGTGTTGTTGTATTTCACCAGACCGTCCAGATATAATCCCTCAAAAGGATCTGCTTTATCCATTTCGCGCTGCATGAGGGCAAGCTTCATCTTCATGCTCAGCAGGGAAAAGAAGGCTAAGTGGGCTTGATCATAAGTTTCCTTTGGCCCGTGGATCACGTATGTTTTCATGGGAATGGATTGGTATTCCTCCATTTGCAAGTCTTCCGCGTATTGATCATCCAATATGGATTGCAGCCACTGGTCATATATTTTGTAGGCAAAGGTGACAGGGTTTTCTTTTTTAAACATTTTCATCGCCAACTCTGGGAAATACACCAAAGCAGTTGCGTAATGGTAAAGCATCCAAGGGTCAATTCTGCGGTTGGTCAGATAGATAAAATTCAATAAGTGCAAAGCCCTACTATCGGCCCACATGGCTCCATTGTGGGCCGTTTCAACACCTTGCTCCCTGTATGAGACGGGGCTTTCTAAAAGTTTTTTGGCGACAGAATACACTTGTTTCAATTTAACTTCGCTGTCGATTGTCGCCAGGAAAGAAAGTATGTGCTGTTCGTTTGCAGGTTGCTCGTTGAGAGAATCGATGATGGCGAAAGTACTCGTGAGATCTTCTATATCTTTTTGCTTCCCGGGGGTCATCAGGTCGTGCGTCTCAGCGGCATTCGGCTCATAATCTTCAATTATAAATCGGCTTGATGCGTGTGCATTATAGGCGAGAGCCACCAGAAGGCAGAATGCGAGTCTTATATTCATTTCCAAGTCTCCTTGGTAAATCCATATGCTTTAGTATAAACCCATTTGATGGTTATGGAAATAACCCTAAGGAAATTTCATAGACCTAAATATAAAAAAAACCTACAGGGCTTGACAAAGTATATTTCAGTTCCTATGTCCATATTATGGGTTGTTGATATACAATCGTTTAACATTGTAGGAGTATTATAATGAATAGTAATAACTTTAAAGCATTATTTGCAGTAGCTGTTATTTCAATGAGCTCAGCAGGGGCGTTACACGCTAGCGACGCTGTCATTGAGGATGACTTTGTGGTTGTAAATTCTGCACCAAGTCAAAGCGAGAAAAAACCTAGTTTTATGGATAATCTGCAGATTGCCGGGGCAGCTGTTCAGCAAAACATAGTGCCTATCAAAGAAGAAGGCGCTAAGCTAGTCACCAGTTTTACGGATGCTAAGGCGCTTTATGAAGACATGTGCGCTAAGCATGAAGGTGTGCTCAGATGGTATCATAAGGCAAAGTATGCGGTAATCGCGTATGCAAAACCTTTCGTGAGTACTGCGGCTGCTGTATACACATATGTGGTTAAGCCGATTATGGAAGCCTTTGCTGAAAAAGCAGAGTAATTGAACAATACGCAGGCTACGGGAGTAGCCTGCTTTCTTCTTAAATACCTAAATATAGTTCTTCGACATATAGCTATCATACAAACGGTATAGCCAGCCGCATGAATCAATTCTTTTCTCGGTTTTTCTGATACCTTCTGCAATATTTTCCAGCGTCTGCTTAAATACTGCACTACGGACATTTGATGAATGTGCAGCATCGACCATATTTAAAAACCGATTTTGGTAACCAAGCGTTGTAGTGTTGTAAGGTTGTTTCTTAAGCCATTTGTTATATATAACCCCCGCTACAAAAAATGAACGGTTGCCAAATTCTTCTTGTTTAGCAAATATAAAGCATGCTAACGCGTAATAATACTTGGTACGTTCATCATCTGGATTCATGTTATAAACTTGCTCCAAAATGAATCTAGCTACTAGATTTGGTTGTGCATCACAAACTTGTTTGTCAGGAAAACTATCTATTTTAGTCGGTTCTGCTTTCATGATAAACTCGATACCTGCTTCTCGAAAAGTACTGAAGTTTTGCTGTGTTAGGCCAGCTTTCAAAAATTTTTTAAAAAGCTCTACGCGGTCTTCGTCCGAGTCCCATGAGTCAGCCCAATAATCACGCGCAATCAGGCTAACAAGAGCTTGCTTTTCCCCTTTTCCGTCAACGGCGAACGATTTCAAGGTTGGTATATCAGCTCGGGTAAGCCTGGCTACATTGGAGTTATTTTTCTCTGCGAAATCAAGATAATCTCGAGATGAATTTTTATCCACATAAAGTTTGTTGCAATGATTGTCTTCTTCGTCACTACTTATGCTTGCATGGGCTGGAAGGGCTAGGCATAACATATATGCTAGAGCTAATATTTTCTTCATAATATCTCCTAGGTAAGGTCCTAGGCACATGTTATGCATGGAATCCGATCAAAAGGCAAGGGTGCCTTTAAGATAGGTGGGGTATTGCCGCGTCTACCGGTGGTGACTTATCCTCATGTGGCCTGCGATGCAGGTGGGTGCCGTGTGTTCTAACTCACGAGTCAAAACAGGGACAGCTCCCTTAAGGAAATTATGGCCCCTGGGATATCGATTCCTGTCGCATAGCACAGCAATCCCCAAAGGATATATAAGCCCAATACACAATAAGAGCAAGCTTAATCGCGAATGAAGAACTTTCGGACCGTATCAAACCCGGATTTTACTTGTGCTTTGATCTTGGGGATCGTCATCACGTTTTCGATGCGTCTGTCCAAAAAGCCTTTTGTGTTGGTGAATTCATTACTCATATCCCTAAACCAATACAACAGAGTAGACGAATAGACGCCGCTGAGCAGAGCACGTTTGGTGTAATAATTAAAATCTGTGGCCGTATCACCAGCCAGATACCAGATTGTATCTACCGTTTGAAACATAAGCCGCGATGCCAAGGGCGCGTTCAAAGGCATGCTCAATATAACAGCCGCCTTTTGTGCTGCTTCACGATAGGGTGCCATGATCTTCAGGCGGGCCATGACGCATGTGGCAATCTTTTCACGGATTTTCATGGAGTCCAGGTCCAAAGCTGACACAGCTTCCTTCATTTGACGATCCAGCATGAGGCTATAATACTCAATCATATCCAACGGATTGTCACCCAAAAGACGCACCGCTTCGTCTGGATCCACCCCTGCATCAATGGCTCCGCGCTTTAATGCGTTGACAGTCCAACCGTCAAAAGGCACGTGGCGTAAGGTAAATTCCATTATTTTATCGGCTTGTGGAGATGCTTCCATTATTTTTCCTTCTCATTAACCATTTATCAGTATAGTATAGTGCACATGTTGGATGGAATTTCAATGACATCTGATCGCAGACAACAATTTTGTTGTTTGACTCTTAACTAGAAAGGAGGCGATGTATAGTGATCGTATACGTTCGGGACAATGACCTGGGCCGTGCAATGAAGGTTTTGAAGAAAAAACTTCAACGCGAAGGTGTGTTTAGGGAAATGAAGCTTCGAAGACATTTCGAGAAGCCTTCAATTCGTCGTGCACGTGAGCGCGCTGAGGCTATTCGCCGTATTCGTAAAATCCTGCGGAAACGCATGGAAAGAGACGGGTACTAAAAGCTTTCTCACATACATTACCCAAAAAGCCCCTGCTGTAATGGTCGGGGCTTTTTTTATGGGGTGAGGGTATACAACGACCTTACTTTTTTGATTTAAGCAGATTAAGATAAAGATGCTTAGTAGCAGCCGGGGGTTAAATGAAGTTCATTTTATTTCTTATATTTACGAGCGCCTTCATCATAGGCTCTACATCGGTATCTTTTTCCTCACATAATGAGCCTGTGGATCCTATATTAGCTGTAACAAAAGTCAATTCGATCCCCCCCAGTATTAATGAACCTCTCCCAGAAAACGCTTGGCTTCCTTTACCTGCGGGTCCTTATCGTATTCCACTGGACATTTTCAAACGTATTGCAATTATATCAGGCAATCGCCTTGCCCTATCCTGCACCTGCAAAACCTTGCATGAGATTGATTGGGGGATGAAATATGTCCTAACTTTGCCCTCTGGATTTGTTTATACAAAAGAGTGGAAAGCAATTACTGAGCGCATCATGCCTTTCCCTTGGGCCCATAGGGTAGAAGCAATCAACCTATTCCAGCTTTCAGATATGGACATGCACCATACGGGTATAGGTGTGAGAAGTGAAGCAGGCATCATGTTTTTAGAAGGTTCGGAACACTATTATGCTTCAAAGGCTATAAAAGAAGAAGAAATGCACTGCGGCCTCTTCTCAAATAAATATTTTTTCGGTCCATTCGTGAATCTTAAGCAAGTCTTCTTTGCAAGCAAGGTGCATCGAATAAACCGGACTATTGTTGAATTCTTACAAGCCAGACAAATTACTATGACTATGCTGCCATGGGGTTTGTCAATGGACTTGCCTAAGCATTGGATAGAACAAATGGAAAAGGTATTTGAACGCAATTATTTAAGTCATAGCAAAGTCCTGCAGTTTCTTGAGTTTTATACAGACGAGAATGACAACGGGGTGCATAAAATTTACAGAAACTTTGATGCATACAGTTTCGTAGATTCTAAAACAATTGATTACTCGAATATGCATTTACAGAAAAGGATCCCTACCGGGGACAGATTAAATTATATACTGGATTTCTATAGCCGCCTCACTTCGACGGTGTTCGGTAGGCAATTTAAAAGATCCGTTATATATGGGGATGGCTTTCGCAAAGTTATATATTATTTAAGTGAGTCGCCTAGTCGCATGCTTTTCATTGAGAAATTAATTCACTCTAAATTGATAGATCGACGAATTAATATTAATTATACAAATGACCTGTTCGGCCAGGATGCCTCGGATATGAAACGAGTCTATACTTGCTATGATAGGCTCGAAAAATTTCACACATCTCAGGTTTTTGATGCTTTACTCAATTTTGTGCCAGATCAAACTATGGCAGTATCTTCAAGGGTAGGCGAGGGCCGAATCTATTCATTTGATGTATTCATGAGTTGCGCCATGTGTTTGGCTGAATACCCTCGCGCAGAACAGCTTTTGTTGTTTAAACGATTCATTGCCCTACTAGGACACTTGGATTTGGGCAATGCCATAGAGCGCTTCTATTGTAGTAGACCTGATACCTTAGAATACCTGCCCACATGTCCTTTAATCCATGTTGAGTTTAGATTATACTTTAAATCCATTTCAAGACAGTCCACAGAAATAGGTTTAAACGAGCTTTTTAGGAGGGGTTTAGCCAATGCCCACCAATGTTTTTTGTCTATGGATCAATCAGAGTTTGATCAATTTCTGAAACTTCGTGAAGATCTCCAACCTCACAAAATAAATATATTATTAGAAGAGGCTAATATTCAATTTGTAAGGGCTATTGATGAAATGCGAGGATTTGCACCAGCAGAAAATGATCCGAGCGAGCAAGAAGAGATTAAGCAAGATAAGAAATGTGTTGTGCAATAATTCGTCTATTTATATTCACGACATAGGGCCGGGCAAGCGGGTTGAGCAGAAATTAGTGTCCCATTAAATGGTCCCACATTTGGTCCACTAGTAACCTTTTGTTTTCATCTTTTTCCAGTATCGCAAAAAACGTATTCACCGCAAGCGGATCCTTTTTGGCTATATCGTCTAATTTATTAACCGTATGGATTTTCGACTCGACACTGGGAAATGAATCGTCACAGGCAATCATTGAGATATATTTCATAGCCCGTGGAAAATGACGCCAAGAAGTATATTTACTATCCTTTAATGGGGCTTTGGTTTTTTCCATAAGCCCACAGGTTAAGACAAATGTTTCATATGCTTTGTGTTGACTGAAATCTGGCTTGTTAAAACAAGGTGGTATCAGTGAACATGTGGGGTAATAGCCCATTGTATCGATAAGCGCCAAGAGTATTTGAGCCGCATCTTCTTTTTTCGAGACGGGCATGTAGTCGAGAAATTCGGCCATCTGTAGGATAGGTTCTTCATACCCTTCCATATGGCCTGCATTGGCTGAAACCATATAAAATCTATCTGTAAATGGTATCATCTCATCCTTATGCAAATGACCAAGAAAAGAAAAATAGTCATTCAACGCATCCTGACGGATGGTTTCATCCGTTTGCATCCGCATTATCTCTCTAACGGCCAATTGGTAGATTTCATGTTTATCCGTATCCAGTGCATTGTTTATAAATGCTTCGATGGCACGGGTTTGTGGTGTTATGGGAGGTTCTTTGCTGGCTTCCCATTCTAATAACAACTCTCGAGCTCGCCTGAATAGGTCTGCTTCTTCTTCGGCTGTATAACTGGCCGCGGCCAGTTGGGGTGATAGAGAAATCAGGAAAATAACGGCTAGCTTGTGTTTAAACGGGATCATGTGATGGCCTCCCTGGCTGCTGTGAATTTAGCTTATCAATTGAATTTATGATTGTAAATACTGTTGTGAGTGGTGCTATAAGCAAAAGTTCCCAGCTCGTCGTAGGTTGCCAGGGTTATGGTTAGTGTGGAAAAACATTGACATCATCTGTGTTTTTTTCTATAAATTCAATACTGTGTGAATATTTCGCACAATTTATTTATTGTATTAACTTAATAGGATGTTTATAAATGACTTTTAATAGCTTTGTTCTTGCTGGTGCTTTGATGCTGTCCACGGCCATGCCAGTGATTAGTTCTGACTCATCTGGAGAAAAAAGAGGTCGTGATAACGACCATATTGCTCAGGATGATGAAACTACAAAAAGAAGAAGTACGAGAAAGAACAAAGGGACATCTATCATTGAGACTGAAGGTTCCGAGGTTGATGATGATGGTGCATTTGATCCATACTCATCCTTAAGTCAGTTGACAAAAATTACTCCAAAAAAACGTAACCGGAAAGTGAAAGCTGTAGCGCCTGTTGCTTCTGTGGCAGAAGACGTCGCTGCATTACCTGAAAAACGTGCGCGTTCGGTCAGCCCTTTGGCGGATGCCATCTCACCGTTCTTGGTCAGAATCGTATCCAAAGAATTTGAGGAAGGTGTTTTGCAGGAAGCGGAAGATCAGCAAAATCAAGCGGTCGATCAATCTGATGTAGCACAGCTTTTAATGCAACTCAATATACCTGAAGCTGGTCCCGCTGATGCACCTATTCTTAAAGCCGTTGAACCCAATTTGCCCATGTTAACAAAGCAAGCGCGCATAGAGCTCATTGCTAGGGCTAACAATGGTGATCAGAATGCTCAAAATGAGATCGTGCAAAGATTTACGCAGGGACGATTTAGCATTGGTAACTTTGAACGCGTGGATATGGAAAAATGGAAATCTACACTAGAGCTAGCTGAATCCACTGATCAACATGCTTTCTTCGTTTTGATTTTGGTAAACAGTGGCAAAATGACCGATTGGAACATTATAGATTACTGCCCATCGGTTAAGAAAAACATATTAAAAAGAGCCGAACAGGGAGATCCTGCCGCAAACTGTAATTTAGCGCATATGCATCTGAGTGGTATCTTGTGCGTTAAAAACGCAGCGGAAAGCCAACGTCTGTTCACGATTGCAGCAGCCGCAGATCCAAGAGCACAACGCGATCTAGGATTCATCTTATATAATAAAGCAATAAGACAGAATGATGCTGGAATAATGGGTCAGGCAGCTGAATTATACAAAAAAGCAGCCGATCAAGGCTTCGTACTGGCTAAGTATGAATTAGCCATGATGCATTTTAACGGGCAGGCAGGCTTAAATAATCATGCGCTTGGTTTTCAATTGATGGAAGAAGCAGCTTTAAATGGTGTGCCTGCAGCACAATCTTTCCGTGGAGAAATGTTCCAGGAAGGACGCGGGGTTAACAAGGACCCTGTAGAAGCATTAAAATGGTTTCAATTGGCCGCTGATAATAATGATCCGCAAGCACAAGTGAAGATGGGGGAGCATTGTTTCAGAGACGCCTCAGATCTTCATCGGTTTGAAAAAGCCTATGCGTGGTTTAAGAAGGCTATGGACCAAAAGCATACGCGCGCGCAAGCATTGATGGCGAAATTGTTGCTTTCTCAAGAAGCGACGCGTATAGGTAAATTTGATCTCAATACGGCTATGAATCTCTACCGAACTGCAGCGCAAGCGGGAGACACAATCGCTATGGTGAATCTTGGGAGTATACTTATTCATGGAAAGCATACCGTCAGTAAAAATCTTGAAGAAGGATTCAAATTATTCAAAAAAGCAGCGGAATTGGGAGAGTATGCTGGTAAAATGTGGTTAGCCATCTGTTATGCCTCTGGTTATGGTTGTGAAGCTAATGATCAAATGGCTACAGAATTGCTCCTTCCTTTGGCTCAAAAAAATGACAAGTCAGCAATAGATTTGTTGTTGAAAATTTATACAAAGAATGGTGAGCATGCCAAGTTACTGTCATTGCTCATGGGCTCCAAAGAATTACCACGAGAACTGCTTAAACAAGTCAGTCTAGCGCAGGAGCAACGGAATGCGCCAGTTATGGCTATCACAAACCTTACACAACTAAAAACCTTCGCAGGCCAATGGTTGTATAATGTGGAGCTAAATTCGCCGGCCGTTCAGCAAGTGATGAATTCCATGCGGCCCTTATTAAGTGGACTTGAATTAATTGCTGACAGGCTAAAAAATTCACCCATCCTAGGCACGTTTTTTACTGCAAAGCCTGAGCTGGTGGCTTCTATTCCTCAGGGTAAAGCGCCTTCCAATGTGCATTATGTGGAATACCAAGGCCTTAAATTGTTAACCCTTGGTCCGATCAATGCGCCGGCAGCAAAAGCAGTGATGACTTTCTTTGAACGACCCATGGCCGGTGAGGGGTATCAGAATGAGAAAGAATTCTCCGACCTGAGCACTTACTTATGTGCAGGTACGCAATTAGCTTGTGCCTTGAGACTTCAGACGCAAGGTGAGACGCAAGAAACGCAAAAGCTCTGCGCCTTGTTGCAACAGAATTTTGACCTAATGCGGAAACCTGCTATGCGCACGCTTACCACCCTTTTCCAAGCCAATGACTTTATGAAACTGATGATGAAGCATGACTTGGAAGCTATTCAGACACTCAGAGCACAAAGAAAAGGTGCGGAAATGCAGACTACTTTGCTAGCTCAGCCAATGGAGAATAATGTGGTTCTAAAATCTTTACAAATGGCAGAAGACTATCTGGTTAATCGCTCCGCTCTCACTAGAAAAATGCACGATGAGTTTGCTCAAGTGGCCGCCAACCTTCATAAGCAGTTGTTGGATGTGTCAGGTCGGAATGAAGCGATCAAAAACAGTCATCAACATATTATGCCTTTAATAGGAGCGCCTGATGTGGTGCCTGTAGCGCCGGCCGCTAAGGCCAAGTTTGATATTGACCTGTTGGGTGATGAGTAGTAGTGCAAAAGCATCTATCAAGTTGAAGCGTTGATTCTCGAATTTACCTTGCACTTTTAGCATGTCAAAAGTGCAAGGTAAAATATTTTGCCTAGCTTCCCGGTTAAACCAATAAATCCCAAATAGCCCATAAATTCAATATTTATAATCTCCCTCCAATCATTCCTCTAACATGAAAGTATAAATTAGTCGTTTTGTGTCAAGACGATGAGTTTATCAAGCACACCATGGTGGTGTGCTTTTCTATAACGAGGAGAGAATATGCAAAGCATAAAAGAAACCGTTGAATGTATCAATCAGACCATGTCTGAAATGAAATCATCACAGGATGAAAACATGGAGGTCATTGAAAACAAGGGCCATCTACAACATCAGATTGAGGAAAAACTCAACAAGATCGAACGAGAGGTAGGGCAAGCGCAGGACCGCTTGAGTCGTATGGAAGTGGTGCGTCAAAGGCCCATGGTGGATGTGAATATGGATCACATGAACCATGCTCAGAACGAGCATAAATCCGCTTTTATAAATTATGTGACCAAAGGTGATGAGTCGCAATTATTGCAGCTTGAGGCTAAAAGTCTATCCGCAGGTTCAGATCCCGATGGTGGCTATCTGGTGCCAGATGTGCTGCACATGGATATTGAAAGAGACTTGCGTCAATCATCCACCATGCGCCGTTTGGCTCGAGTAATCCAGATCTCTACTGATTCAGTGGAATTGCTGGTGTCAGAAGGCGATGCGGAAGCAGGCTGGGTTGCAGAAACCGCTGAACGCCCAGAAACCGGCACGCCAAAGCTCATCAAACTGAAAATCCCCGTACATGAACTCTATGCCAAACCTCGTGCCACTCAAAAGCTTTTGGATGACTCAAGAGTTGATGTGGAAAACTGGCTATCAAAGAAAATTGCGTCCAAGCTGACTCAGTTGGAAAACCAAGCTTTTGTAAAAGGTGATGGCGCTAACAAGCCAACAGGTATCTTGAAGTATGAGTTGGACTTTACGGGCCCAAGCAAGGGTAAGCTACATGGCTTTAAAACCGGTAAGAAGGGCGGCTTTCTTAATGCTGCCACTGCAGGCGATTTGTTGATCGACATGATTAACGAAATGAAGCCAGAGCTGCTCAATGGCTGTGTGTGGCTCATGTCGCGTGCGGCCCATGGGGAAATCCGTAAGCTAAAAGACAGCAACGGAAACTATTTGTGGCAGCCAGGCATCGAGCATGATGCCCGTCCCCGTCTGCTCGGCTATCCAGTGGAAGTATCTGATGAAATGCCTGGTCTGACCAAGGATGAGGCCAGCTCAGCGGTAATCTTCGGTAACTTTAAAGAAGGTTACCAGATCGTTGATCGCGCCGGTATTCGCGTGCTCAGAGACCCGTTCAGCGTCAAGCCCTACGTGGAGTTCTACACCACATGTCGCGTTGGCGGTGATGTGGTGAACCACGACGCCTTCAAGGTGCTGTCGTTTACGAACTAACCTTCAACTAATTACTCCAAACTGCGGTTCCCCAATGGGAGCCGCTTTTTTATGAGGTAAACATGAATAACACTTTACTACAACAACCGCTGGTGGAACCCGTGTCGCTTGATGAGGTGAAGACTTATCTGCGGCTGGATTCGGATCAGGAGAATGTGCTCGTGGAGCGGCTCATTAAAACGGCCCGCCGCATGATCGAGGATTACACCAATAGAGCCATGATTACGCAAGTTCACCGCTTGATCACAAACTTTGAAGAGCGCGAGATTGCATTGCCCATAGCGCCGTTTCAGGAGCTGGTGAGTAGGCCCGAACTACTGATCGGCCAGAGAACGGAAAGCATTCGAGGGTTTTCCATAGATCAAAGCAGGCCGCAAGCCCGGGTTAAATTTAACTATCATTTTGGCGACGACACTATGATGCGCATCGACTATCGCTGCGGTTATGGGGATACACCTGATTGTGTGCCAGATCCTTTGAGACAGGCCATCCTACTGCTCATCGCGGATCTTTATGAAAATCGCCCAGGGGAAAAGCCATCAATGGTTTTGCCTGGCCTGGTACGTGCTCTCATCCAGCCCTATGTCATAAGGAGGCTGGCATGAGCATTAGCACACTGCGCGAGCGCATTCGGATCCAAACCCGAGCACATATTCCCGATCAAGTGGGCGGATACAAATTAACCTGGGCCTATCGTGGTGAATTCTGGGCGTCCGTAAAACCCATGGGCTCTGATCCAGAGCAACTGGATTTCACCAAAGATTTGCTACCGTCACGCTATCGTTTGCGATGGCGGGTCGGAACGCATGTACCATCAACTGCGCGAATTAAATGGCGTGGTTTGCACTTAAGACTTTTGACGCCTCCACAAGAAGATGAACACAGGCGTTGGATGACGGCTGTAGCACAGGTGGAGGGTGACCATGAATGATTTTGGCGTTTTTCAAGCGATTCAAGAACGGATCCGTAGTGATGAGATGTTGTCGCAAAAAGTGACGGCTGTGACCACAGAGCCTCGGCCCGGTATGCAAGCGCCTCACATGCGGGTGCGCTTTATTAAAAGCGAAGTGCATATTCCCTGCCTGGTGCAGACTGCTTTGGTGAGCTGTGAAATAGATATAACCAGCACCTATCATGGGGATCAGGAAATACATGATCTCATGTCCCGGTTGAACCAAAGCTTGGACGGCGCAGCTCTGCCTGTGAATGCAAGAGCTTTGGAGATGTCTGGCACAGCTGTGTTTAAACAAACCGGACAATCAGTTAAGTCAGATAAAGGCATGCGAATCGGTACATTAAAGTACCAAGTGAAAGTGAACATAAGGAGAAATGAGCAATGAATGATGATTTTAGACCACGCCGCGACTCGGACTGGGTTATGCGGCAATTGGAGGACTATCTAGCCAACGCAGAGCTCGCCGGCGAAGGCGACTTACCCGACTGGGTTTCGTTTTAGGAGGTGATCATGGACGAAACATGTTTGAGCTTGAGTGTGGGAGGTCTGCCTCCCTTCTCAGCCAGAGGATGTACACAAGTGTTAAAACCCATTGCCAGCGCTGAAAACCACCGCACTGTAAATGGCGAGCTAGTGACAACGGTTTCACAACTGCACCACAAGTACCAAACCACCATTAAGAGCCAGGACAAGCTACCGGTGGCCATAGATTGCCTATGGAAAGGACAAACGATTCAAGTAGGATGTATGCAACGCTTGTGGCAGAGGGCGGATGGATTAACCATAGAACTGAGCCGCGAGCCGGTTGAAGGGTCTGTGGTGGCTATTAACGCAGAGCGAGAGCCTGTGGTTGTGTTAGGGGTAATAGAACGAACAGTGAGTCTCGCAGCCCCAGGCTTCGTAGGCTACCGGCCGCTACTAACCATGAAAATTACAGATTTCGGTTACGAAACCGAAGAGTGGGGCGAGGGCGGTGTGTCCTGGTTTTTGTCCATGGAGGAGGTTTAAGACTTCTCGCGATTCCTAGTCTCGTAAATGGCAATGGTGAAGGTGCTCGGAATAATAATCGCAGCTCCTACCAGGATGAGAATGGTGGGGATTTCTCCAAAGAGCAAGAACCCAAAACCAGTGGCAAAGAAGATTTCCACATATCTGTATGGTTGCAAGGCAGAAATATCTGTCGCAGCAAAGGCTTTGAGGAGGCAGAACAGAATCAGGTTCGCCCCTGCACCCAGGCATAACAACCAAAACAGCTCTATCATTTGCGGCGTTTGCCAAACCATAAGGGCAGGGATCAAACCGATGATGGATGTGCCTGCTGCAAAGTAGAAAAGCATGGTCAGCGGTGATTCCTGAGCAATCATGACCTTGTTAACGATGTCGCTGGCGGCAAATAAAACGGCTGCAATCAACAGGAATAAGACGCCAATGTTGGATTGCGTGAAGAATGTGGAAAACGCGTCCTCGCCTGTGGGCGCAATCAGTATGATCATAATGCCAGTCATGCCCGTAATGGTCGACAAAGTACGTTGCCAGCCCACACGTTCATGCAGTATGACGCGAGCCATCACCAGCACAAAAAGACCAACAGTTTGGGCCATGATGCTGGCTATGGACAGGGTTGTCAGGGAAACACCTGCTACCCAACATACCACTGCGCCATAGCCGAGGAGGGCACGTAAGCAATGAAATAGAGGGCGTTTGGTAAAGAATGAACTGCGATCAAAATAGAGCATAACAGGTAATAGAGTAAGCGTGGAGAAGAGGAAACGAAAGAATCCCACTTGCAGAAAATCGAGACGAGTGCCGGAAAAGCGGGTGAGTACGTCATTAAGGCTGCTCACCAGACAAACCATGACGGCCCAAAACACGCCCTGCGCATACCCACGCTGGTTCATCCAACGGTAGGCTAGAACAAAGGGCAGCAGTAAAGGCAAAGACGCCTTTTGTTGGGACGTGGCAGCTGCGTTATTCATCGATATCAAGAACTCCAAATATTAATGCTTACCAATTTACAGTTATGAACAGATTTGTCGAGAAATATTTGAGTAGAAAGGAAAAAAACATGAAAATAAACTTTTCGTGGATGGCTGAGAACGAAGCGTTCCAAAGTGCCGTCCACAACGGGGAAGACGAAAAAATCTTCCATCTGGAGATAACACAAAAAGAGGCCGGCTATGCCCGGGCGCGGGTTGTGATCCAGAACCATGGCTATGGTCTTTTATGGCCACGGGATAAACGCCACGCTTGCATCAGTTTTGACGGTGACTTGGCGTTTAAAGGCCGCCTGATCGCCATGCCCAGTAACATCAAAGGCGAACTGGTCGCCTTAGATTTCATAGCCGCACCCGCAGATGTGGAAAAGAAAAAGTCAGAGCTCTGCAAAGACATCAAAGAAAATGGCTGCTTCGACCAGCTATTTTTTGCCCACGGTGAGCCAGAACTGCGTGAACTATTGCAAGCCTACACCGCGCTACCCCACTGGGATCGCACAAACGGAGATCTGACTCTTTCGAATATCTTTAAGGGAAGCAAACATTTGAATTTGGAGGGCAGATTCTTTCGCGATTCTTTGACTGTGAACATAGAACAAGAACCACTTACATCCGTAAACGCAGAACTAAAAACCCAATGGCTGCAACAAGCCCGCGGGACGGTTGAAATCGGCCATCACATTAAACAAGCCTGCCCCAAAGGTTATCTGTCTTCTCTGACAGGCGAAAGTCTGGAGCGAGCCTGGTGGGACAAAAACACCTTTAAACAAAACGGTTACCAGGTTCAAGACAGCCGAATAAAACAGGTCAAGCCGCTGAGCAAAGAGTTTCCTGTGGCTTCCCATGAGTTCTGGCATATGGATGATAAGCCTAAGAAAGTAAGGTTTCCCCGCACATGGTACGACCTGCAACTACGGCTAGGTTGGACCTATTGCCAGAAACGACACGAGACCGCAACCTTTTGTTTGAAACAAAACGTACAAGACATCAACGGCAGCCAGCGGACGAAGTCGCTTGTATTTCCCCTAGCAACAATCCTAGGGCGAAATCAACATTGGCAACCCAATCATACTTACAGCAGAGGGTTTCAAGTTCTGCATGAGGACCAAGTTTTCCAATGTATACGCAGGCACACATCTACTGAGGAGTTCAACCCAAAGAAATGGCGGCTGTTGGAAAATCATGCACACGTGGATGGTCAAGCAGCAAGGGCTGAGTTCTTCGCTACAGACCGCGGTCAAAAGGCTATAGCATATGGCCTTGAAGTAGCCAAAGCCCATCTAGCAGCCAGCGCTCGATGTATCGCTATCGGACTAACGGCTGATTTGGCTGATCTAAAGGACATCACGCTGGATCACAACTTAACCATCCACGACCCCAGACTCCCCGGCGGAACCGTTAAAGGGAAGGTGACGTCCTATAACTTCACCATAGATGGCAAAACAGGCGAGCGCACAGCCACGGTAAAGCTAGGCGTTGCCATTGGAACCGGGGTGAGCATCACGGAAACCATGCCAGTGGAAGAAAATTATGCGCAAGAGCAGATCCTAGAAGAAAACCCGAACCTATGGAATGAGGTCCATAACCGGTCACCTTCTGCCCTTTGCTTTCGCATTGCAGGTGATCAGGCCCCAACCATGGGTATAAGACGGCCAGCCATGTTGTCGGAACAAGAATTGGTCCAGCACATTGAGATCCTCAACGATGCCGACCAACAAAACCGCAAGCTAGCTCAACGCCAATACCCCCATACCAGTGATATCAAAGGGGAGTTAAAAGCCATGCCCACCGATGTACGCATAAAGTTAAAGGATCTGAAAACCTACGGCTGTCTAGATCATCAAGTACATGTGGATGTGCTGACCACTTGGTCAGCACCGCAGCAGATTAATCTGGCGGCGGGGAGGAATGAGTAGAATAAACAGTCCCGTCATCCAGAGCGCGCCTCGGCGAAGCCGAGGAAGCGTGGGATCCAGCGAATGAGTGCCGCGTAAGCGGCTCCGTGTAGCTAAAAGGAAGTCGCTGCGCGACGCTCATTTGCTGGATCCCACGCTTAATCCGCTATGCGGAGCTGCGCTCTGGATGACGGGATAAATTACAAAAAAGGAAAACAACATGCTATTTGAAAAAGCCATACGCAGGCGACAGAATGGTCTGTCGCCCACCGGACACATGGAGGCGGATACACAAACCACCTCGGGTGCGCCGTTATTAGAACTACAACCACAGGCCATAACGCCATCCTTCATGGATGAGCTCATAAACTGGCCCGATCGCATTGAGCTGCTGGTCCAATGGCAACAAGTGCCGTTGACCACGGAGGATGTGCGGGTACAAGAAACAGTCTCGGGTGAGGCCATGGAAACAAGCCCGTTCTATGCTTCCGCAACCAGTGACAAACCGGATCTGGCCCGCATGTCTAAACACCAAGCCATCACCTTGAAGTACAACAACCTGATGCGCCTCTACCGAGGGCATCTGGATGAGGTGGTCTACGGTATAGAGAGCAACGATCTCAATCTACAATTGCCCGACCAGCTATACACAAAGACCTATGGCCACCAATCTGCAGGAATGTTAACGCAAACCCGAGAGAAGGCAGGCGAGGGGGGCTGGAACATCACCGCACCCAAGACAGGCGCTAGCGGCATCCAAATGGTTCCCTTACTTACCTACGGCTGCCATGCGCCACAGGGTTGCAAGTTAACACACATAGAACAGGTGTACGCCAGCATTGGCACCACCGGCAAAGATACATCCGTGCGGCTCTATAAGGAGAGTCAGCTACGGCAAGAAGGTGTTGTTCCTCCCCACGGGGGAACAGTACAAGGCTGGCGCTATCATTTTGTCGATACGCCGGCCCACACGAGTCTTATAGGAGACATCACCCATCAAAAGATTCAAATACAGATCACCATGGGTGACACAACAAGAACCTACGCGTCCGTATCCTATAAGGAAAGCTCGGAGAGCGATCAGCTCATCTATCTAACGTTTATACCAACAGAAAGGAGGGATGCATGAGCATCATCTACAGACAAGAAAAAGGGGCGCCGTTGACCGCCCAGGAGGTTGACGATAATTTCCGTCAACTGGACGAACGGGTCAGAACACTGGAACGACACTACCCCGACCGCAAGATCCACCAGATCAAGCTGGAGGGAGATGTGATTGTTATCTATGACAGCGCCGGGGAGGTCATGAGTAGTGCAAAGGTACCGCTACTCACTTTGAACCCAAGGGGAGAGTGGCAACCGCACGAGGCATACGCTCGCAACGATCTGATCACCCATCAGGACGTGGCCTACATCTGCTCACGCTCCCACAAGCCCGGGGCGTTTAACCCCGAGCATTGGCAAGTGTTAATGAAATTCAACCAGGAGAACAAACATGAAAACTAAGCAAGACACCAATATGTGCCGCACCATCGGCCAGCTGGAAAGCCACATCATCAACCTGAACGAAAGCATCCAAGAGCTGAAGTGCGCGCTGGACAGTATGCAGCGTCGTCTGGTGATCGTGGAAAAACACCATTCTTTCATCGGCGGCACAGTGGCCGCTTTGCTGTTCGTGGGCACCATCTTCGGCGCCCTCATGGATCACATCGTTAAATGGGTAATAGGGAGGTAAAATGGTTACCATACTAGGATCGTTACTGGGGTTTCTGGGAAGTGCATTCCCCGAATTCCTCAAAGTCTATCGGGATCAAAAAGATCGCCAGCATGAACTCAATATTCTCGACCGCCAAGCGGAGCTCATCAAAACCGGTCACACCAACCGTATGGAAGAAATCCAGGTGCAAGCGGACGCCGTGATTGCCAAAGCAATCTACGCCCATGCAAAGCCATCAGGGGTGCGCTGGGTGGATGCCTTGTCCGGCACAGTACGGCCCATCATTACTTACGCGTTCTTCTTACTCTACGCTGTAATGAAATACAGCCAATGGGCCGTCGTCTATCACATGATGGGCAAGTATGATTGGCGCGAGGCATTCCTGAATATCTGGCAGATCGAGGACCAAGCCTTGTTCGCCACCGTCATCTCATTCTGGTTTGGCCAACGCATGATGCAAAAGGTCAAAGCAAGGTACGGTAAGTGATGCACATATCCATGAAGGGAATCGAGCTGATCAAGGCATTCGAAGGCTTCTTTCCCATGCCCTACCTCTGCCCCGCTGGGTATCCCACCGTGGGCTTTGGTCATTTGATCAGGGAAGGCGAGGACTTCACCAAAGGCCTCAGCCTGATCGAGGCTGAAAGTTTGCTATGGAATGACCTGCAAAGGTATGCAGCAGCCGTACACCGCCTGATCCAAGTGCCACTAACACAAAAACAATTCGACGCACTGGTCAGCTTCACCTACAACGTAGGCCCAGGAGCCCTCCAACGCTCCACCCTACGACGTAAAGTAAACCGCGAGGAACACGAAGAAGTCCCCCGCGAACTCATGCGCTGGATCTTCGCCGGTGGCCGAAAACTAAACGGCCTTATAAGGAGAAGACAAGCGGAAGGGTTGATGTATCAGGGGTAGGTAAAAAAGAAACCCGGGGGAGTGAACGCTCGCCCCGGGTTGATTTTTTAATATTATATACTTTACACAATAACACTTAATCCTGGAACACTCTCGTTCCAGCTAGTGTAAGGTCTTTAATAGCCGCGAGGAATCATGCCGCCTGTAATATCATCCACACCGTCTGGCATACCGTTAATAAAATTATCCAGGTCCTGTTCCATAAATAATTCAGCATGCCGTTCATTAAACAATGCCAGTGAAATTGTTGGAAGGAAAGGCATGTAAACAGTGAGGCAATTTGGAGAGTTCGGATGCGTAAACAAGTTTCTATTGATTCCCAGATCATTTACGCCATGTCGGATAACGCGCGTAAACCAAGTAAAGTCTTCAACCAGTTGTTCGTGATTTCTTCTGTGCTCGTGTAACCAATTAAAATCATTAACCGCCTCATCAGGAGTTAGCCTTCGCATGGGAAGAACCTTTACATTGTTAGGCTGCATATCTAAACGAATGACCACCTCTTTTGAGCCGTTGAGAAGTTCAGACAATACGCAGGCCACGGTCCAATCTAAACCATCGGAAGGCACATCAGGTAGATTCCGGAGTAACTGGTAAGATAATGATTGGTTAAAGTAACTGTTGCGTCGAATCTGAATCAGCGCTTCTGCTGCTATGCGAGCATCGGCTCTTGTGCGCGGGTATTTAAACATTCTCAATTGAGCTATAGAATATTGGCATATATCAAAGAGTTCTGTTTCAGGATCCAACTCCACAAGAGTATTTCTGCAGCACTCTTCTAGCATATGAGCAACGGCTGGTTTAAGATTAAAGTTGCGATATAGGAAATCATGTAGTGGATGATCAACTTCTACTTCTCTTACGAAAAGATAATCCAAATTACTATCATCTCTCCAATTCAGGATGAGCCCTGCAGCTTGAACACCTAAGATTGAATACTTATCCTTTAATATATTAGCCATGTATATCATAGGCCGGATATGGGCATAAAGTTTTTTCATTTCAGAAAAATCACCACTGTTGTTAGGTATCTGGTGCCTATACACGTGTTTGATGCACTGGTTTAAAATATAGGGACTGCTCCCATCTACAAGCACAGGACGGAGAAACCTAAGTTGCAATCCGGCGGAATCTAGAACCGGCTCATCCATATCCATTGTAGCATTAGGATCCTGAAGGGGAACTTCCGAACTCTCTAATTGCTTAAAAAGGGCAGGTACCCGCTTAGAAAGCTCATTAGCCACAATGGCTCTTCCTGTTCTTTCTGTCTGCGCCAATGCGATCAAAGAGTCTGGATCCAAATAAGATGCAAGTAGCATATTGATGTCATTAGGTAGCGTATTAAAGCTGAAATGCTCAGTATGTTTAATATCAGGATCCGTAGCATGTACCGCAAACATCATGCACGCTATTAAAGTTACGCTCATTAAAGTTCTTATTATCAACATTTGCATATCCTTTCGTAATTGCATTTATATACACTGTATAGGCACAGCATACGAATAATGCAAGTTAATTCAAACAGCTACTTTTATTGGACATTCAAAAAACACTCCTCAATCGAAAATTCCATTGGGATTTGAAAGTATTTTTTGCTACATATAACTCAAAATAAAGGGAGAATCATGAAGCAACTCATCGCCGGTAATTGGAAAATGAATCTCAACGCAGCGCAGACTGTGGATTTGATTGAGCACTTGAAAGCAGAAGACGCGGCTGATGTGGTTATCTGTCCTCCTTTTCCATATTTGTCCTTGGCTCGCCATTTGCTTGTGGGCAGCCCCATTCAGCTGGGTGCGCAGGACTGTCAAGCTGCAGCCTCAGGCGCATACACGGGTGACGTGAGTGCGGCCATGCTTGTCGATATGGGGTGTACTTATGTGATTCTCGGTCACTCAGAAAGACGGCAGGGGCATAAAGAGACGAGCGAGCTAGTGCTAGCAAAAGCCGTGGCAGCGGTGGGGCAGGGGCTCAATGTTATTATATGTATCGGCGAGACCGACGAGGAAAACAAAGCGGGTGCCACCGAAAAGGTATTGCTTGGACAGCTCAAAGAATCAATCCCGCAAGGCCTGTCCGCGAGAAATTTAGTGATTGCCTACGAACCGGTTTGGGCTATAGGCACAGGCAGAACGGCCAGCAATGAGGAAATAGTGGCGGCTCATGCATTTATTCGTGCGCAGTTAAAAGGATTATGCGAGGATCCAGAGCATGTCAAAATCCTTTACGGCGGCTCGGTAAATGCCAAGAACGCGGCGGAAATATTGGGCCTTGCCAATATGGGTGGTGTGCTGGTGGGGGGCGCCAGTTTGAAGGCTGATGATTTTAATACGATTATTCGAGCCGGTGCTTGCGAATAATTGTAGAATTTTTTTTCAGATGCGATTAGAATGCACACCATATAAACAAGAGAGATTCGAATAACATGACAACGGTATTACTGGTTATACACTTTTTCATCGCAGCATTCTTAGTGGGTGTTATCCTATTACAACGCAGCGAAGGCGGCGCTTTAAGCGGACTTGGTGGCGGCAGCGGTGGCTTAATGTCTGCTCGCGGAACAGCTAACTTGCTCACCCGAATCACGGGTGTCCTCGTGGCAGCTTTTTTCATGTCCAGCATTCTCATTGCCATTATGTTGCGCAGTCCTGAAAACGGCCAATCCGTTCTAGACAAGCATGAAAGAGACCTGGAGAAGAAAGAAAAGCAAGAAATCAGCAAGCCAATTGACATCAAGCCAGTGGAAGAGAAAGTTCCCGAAGTGCCAGCACCCCACACAGAAGGCGAAGTAACGCCGCAAGCGCTGCCGGTAGCACCAGCTAAACCAGAGGAGCCAATTAAGGCGACGGAACCAGCCAAGGGTGTGGATGCTGTAAACGCTGAGGAATCGAATAAAGCTGCGTAAACAAGCATTTGCGTATTTTTTTATTAATGCACTCTCATGTGTCATCCCCGCGAAGGCGGGGGTCCAGCACAATAAGCATCGCGAAGCGATTCAATATAGCTAAATGAAACGCCGTTGGCGAACGTATTGCGCTGGATCCCCGCCTCCGCGGGGATGACACGGGGGGTTAATTGAATGTCGGGACGCTAAGCTCAAATCTACACCCGTCATTAAAGCACCTTACCAACTAACAAAATATAAAAAGGGAAAAAACCCAAATGGCCATCGTCAATCTAGCAAATAAATTTGGTCGTCTAACAGAATACTGGACGCCGGAAACTTTCGGTGAAATAGGTGATGTCCACATTAAACTCGTCAAAGTGAAAGGCGACTATATGTGGCACAAGCACGAAAAAGAAGACACCCTCTATTATGTCCTCAAAGGTAAGCTCACCCTAAAATTCCGCGACGCCCGCAACGTGGTCATCGACGCAGGCGAATTCTATATTGTTAAAAATAATACGGAGCATCTTCCCACGTCCACCGAAGAAACACAGCTCATGATCATCGAGCCCAAATCCGTCTCCTTCGACAAAGAAAACGCCGACGCCATCACACAAATCTTCATGCCGGAGATTGATTATTTGTCGTGAATGTTCTGGAACAAAAACACTAATTCCCGTCATTGCGAGCCCCTTTTGGGGCGTGGTAATCCACTTTGGTGTAGCCGTTTTACACAACCTTACTGCATCGAAGAAAGTAGATTGCCACGCCCCAAGAGGGGCTCGCAATGACGGTAGTGAGGGCATTTTACCCCCTCTATAACTCCTCCCAAAACCAGCTCCCTAAAATTCTTCTGACCATTAAAGGATTCTTAATACTATTGCCCTATTAATAGAGTTAGGTTCAGTAACTTTATGGCAGTGCAATGCATAACAAGACATCCCCGATTAAAAATCTCGCAATGATTGCCGCTGCTGTCTTAATTTTATTCACCACAAATTGCTGCGCCGAAGAAGCTGCTACGGTGACAGAGGCTCCGGCGTTGCCACCTTGTTTGGAAAAGATTGATAAAATCGTTGCACTGACCTTTGATGATGGCCCATCACCCAAGACCACTCCCCAGATTTTGAGCATATTGAAACAATACGGCGCCAAGGCAACGTTCTTCGTGGTGGGTGAAAATGCTGAAAAGCAAACATCTCTCATGCAAGATATTACCAACGACGGCCATGAGGTGGGCAATCACAGCTTCTCACACCCTATGCTTGCACGTGCTTCATCCGGTCGCATTAAGCACGAGCTGGAGAGCACCAATCAGATTATCCAAAACACTACAGGCTCCTTGCCCTTGTGGTTCAGACCGCCTTATGGTTCAACCAATAAAAAAGTAGAACAAATAGCCGCAGATATGGGGCTGAAAACCATCCTTTGGACAGATGATCCCCGTGATTGGTCCAGGCATGCCACCAAAGAATCTATCGAAAAGAAGGTGTTAAATGGGATGAAGCCTGGCAGTGTCGTATTGTTACACGACAATCACAACGCTACGATCGAGGCGTTGCCTGCACTTTTGGAAACCATGAAGGAACGTGGGTATCGCTTTGTTTCCGTCAATGAGCTGAAAACCGAAGAGCATCAAGTGCTGCTCGCTAAGTCTTCAGCAGCTTGTGGCGTTAAGACAAAGCTGACGTCCTAAATACCCTTGAAATACTCGTCATCCAAATAGAAATCGCGAGCCAATTCATGTCCTGGTGAATAAGCATAATGATCAAAGTTAGTTACACCCGCCTCACGCAAAACCAATTCATCCACGAAGAAATTACCCGTACACTCACGACTGGGTTGCGTTAATATCCAATAAACGGCATCAGCCATTATTACCGGTTTACGAGCGTGATTCAGGGTGTCGTCCATGCTCGTTGCCGTAGCTATTTTTAAGGCTGCCGTTGCGATAGGTGTGATAGGCCATATGGAATTCACAGCCACGCCCTGTTCCTTAAATTCCTCAGCCATACCCAAAGTACACATACTCATGCCATATTTAGCCATCGTATAGGCAACAGTGTTGGCAAACCATTTGGGTTTCATACTCAGAGGCGGTGAATTATTTAATATATGTGGGTTTTCAGCTTTTAGTAAATGCGGCAAGCATGCTTGACTGGTGGCAAAGGTACCCCTGACATCGCACTCGTGCATCAGATCAAATCGTTTCATATCCGTCTGAAGGGTGCCAGTTAACGAAATGGCACTGGCATTATTAATCAGAATATCAATGCCCCCAAAATGATCCACGGCTTGACCTACAGCCGCATGGATTTCATCCACCTCACGGATGTTCATCTTAAGCGGCAAAGCCTGACCGCCTGCCTGGACAATTTCTTCAGCTGCCGTGTAAATTGTACCAGGTAGAGTAGGGTGGGGCTCGGTTGTTTTGGCCGCAATCACAATCTTCGCACCATCCTGAGCCGCTCGTTTGGCCACAGCCAACCCAATGCCTCTTGATCCACCCGTAATGAAGATAATTTTGTCCTTAAGGCTCATTTTCACCCCTCCTGTTGCTTGTTTTTATTATTTTAGCATAATTAAGATTGAGGTGGGTGGAAAGTTGAATTATAACCCTTTTGAAACCTCTCATTAATAGATAATATAGAACTCACCAACTACGCTGGAAGTAATATGTAAGTAGGAGGTGGGCATGAAGAAATCACTGTTATTTTACTTTTGCGCGATGATGCTTAACACGCCTCTGACCCATGCCACAGATTTGCCTGAGAATTTAGAAAACATAGCGCAGCCCATTGAATTCACAAGGCTCCCATTGGAGCTGCAAGTCGAAATAATCTCCCAAACGGATCGTCCCGTAAATGGAACTCTCATAAACAAAAAACTGCTACAAGGCATGCGAGCAAAATACATCTGGGCCAAATCAGATGATGCGTTGGTAGATAAAGTGAATGAAGCTTTTGACGAATCAGGGGAGGTAATCCCCGGTTCAAGGATCCTACATGCATTTACCGACCCGACCCACATGATTTTGCTCAAACGACTTCTATTGTTATCAGGTGCTGTAGAGGATGAATTAGTCAAGTACAGGGTAAGGAAAATACTAACAAAACACGTACTAGAAGATCTTTTTTTTTACAAAGATACGCTCATCGAAATCAGCAGACATAAGCCAGAGATGAGGAAAACTGCAATCGAGCTAGCCAGGGGTGAGTTTATTCACGGTTGTCCCATGGTGCATTCGGAACTTGTGTCTTTCCCCCTTACACCATATCTACACTCAGCTGTTTTGGAAATAGCGCATGTGGAAGGCAAAAGTATATACCGGGTATGGCGATTTCCAACGCACCCACAACAAGCGACCCTAACCACGGTAGGGTTACATAACGACGAGGAATATCCTTTGCTTTACCCCGTCCTGGTCAATGGTCGCGTGCAAACGGATGAAACTAAAATACTATATAGAAACCGTGTGCCACGCGACTGGCCAGTGACATTAAACTGATATGGGACTGTTAGTAAATTACAGTCGCCCTAGCAGCATCAATATCACAATAACAATAAGAATGGTTCCAATAATTCCGCTTGGGCCATAACCCCAGCTCATACTGTGTCCCCAAGTTGGCAACGCGCCAATCAGAACAAGGATCAGTATAATAAGTAAAATTCCACCTAAGGACATTGCATTGCCTCCTAATTATTTCTTCATAAGTTTCTGATATATATAAACATAAGGAATTTACATTTATATTATTATTCTAATTTATAAAGATTAAAATATGGTTAACTTGTGCAAAAATAGTTTTTTTGTATAAGGAACCTTAATTATTAAGGAGATAGCGATTTATTGTGGCAATAACTCTTGTTGTGTTTTATTATTTATGTATATCTATTAATAACGGGGCAGCCAATGTGCAAAAAATATATGCTACACACTTCATTTTTAATTCTATGTATTTCCACTCCAGCCATCTCTAGCAGCGAATCGGCTATAAACGATGTAATACCTAGACTCTTGCATTCGCCAGTAGAAGAGGATTTAGAGGCACCTAAGGAATCTCAAGCGGCACCACCGCAAGATATAGTCATCAACGAAATGCTCTATCGCGTAGTGATCTATAAGCCGAAGGTGCCAATCACAGAAAGATTAAGCAGTGACAAAGACGTAGAAGACCACATTAACACCGATCTGGATGAGTTCTTTAAGCTGGAATCATACAAAGCAGATCACGAAAAAGCGGCGACTGCTGAGGAAAAGCATAAATTATTTCTCTCCTATGCAGGAATTACAGAGGAAAGCTCCACAGAATCATCCTTAGATTCTTCATCTTCGGAATAAGGAAATTTATGTATTTTCCCGTTACGATTTTACTTGCTTTTTATATTGAACAGAGCTATTAATGAGCTAATTCAGTAAATTATGCGAATAATCAATATTGAATTTTTTGAATGTTAAGCAATGAAATAGTGTATTTTGGCTTATCTCGGTACGATTCCTTCTGGAAGAGCATACGGGTGAGTCAATCTACTGAATTTCATTATATATTTTGGAAAGGTGAATTCAATGACTACAAATAATTTTATACCAGGCGCAGATATTGCTACGTCAGAACTCCTAAGTTTGACAACTGAAATTGTTGCATCTTATGTTTCTAACAATGGCGTAGTTGCTTCTGAACTTACAGACGTTGTAACTAGTGTTTATGGCACTCTTGCTGCTCTTGCAGCGGGTCGTAGTTCTGCTTCAAGCTTCCGTCCGGAACCAGCTGTTCCAGTAAAGAAGTCTGTTTCAGACGACTACATCATCTGCTTGGAAGATGGTAAGAAACTTAAGATGCTCAAGAGGCACCTAAGGTCTGCTTACAACATGAGCCCAGAGCAATACCGTGAGCGTTGGAATCTGCCTTCAGATTATCCAATGGTTGCGCCAGCATACGGCCGTAAGCGTAGCGATCTTGCTAAGAACATCGGTCTTGGCACACGCCCACGCCTGCGCGAAAAGAAAGCTGCATAAGCTTTTTTTCAAGCAAAGAATTGAAAAGGGTGCCAAGTTTGTCTTGGCACCCTTTTTATTTGGAGCAAACATACTACTCCATTTGACAATAGACAATATTCATTGCGTTTTGCGGGTAAGATGCTTAAACACGGAGTAGCTAGATGGGTTAAATAAACCGTATTAAAAACCCACCCATCATTTTCCATAATATAAATTATGCGCCCAGCATGTGTATGGATTTATGTGGTTTATATGCAAGGCCATCTCAACGGTTAACGTTACTCTTCACACTGTTAAGCAATGTTAACTGCAAGATGCCTCTTATGTCTCGCATGTTTAAGATGGGCTATATGACTGGCCTTGGTTCGCTGGCCAACGATCCGGAAGCATATAAAGCGCGCCAAATGGATTTGCATGCTGTCTTGAAATGGACTCCAGAACATTGCAAAGCGAATTTCAAAGTCTTGTTAGGGCATTCCATGGGTGCGAGAACAGTCATGTTTGAGGTTGGCGCCATTAATACTGCCGGCATTAAGGGTCAAGATCGTTTCGATGCTTACGTAGCTCTTTCCCCAGCTGGCCATGGCACCTTGTTTGAACCAGGCGCTTGGGCTCATATTCAGAAACCTGTCTTAAACCTAACGGGGACGGAAGATAAACTCGGATATGACACCTGGGAGCCCCGCAAAGAGCCTTATGATAACATGCCTCCCGGCTGTAAATGGTTTGGACTCATTGACGGGGCAACCCATACGAATTTTGCTGGCGTAGGCAGTTCAAAGCGCACAG
Source organism: Alphaproteobacteria bacterium (assembly GCA_041738135.1). Taxonomy (GTDB): domain Bacteria; phylum Pseudomonadota; class Alphaproteobacteria; order JAGOMX01; family JAGOMX01; genus JAGOMX01. The sequence goes on along the minus strand of JBGSQK010000077.1, from coordinate 34,164 downwards.
AGGAACTCACTGTTGCCACAACGCTAGAATTTCTCAAGGACGTCATGGCTAAGAACTGTCAGCCCCCTGCCCCACTTCCGGGAATGAAGCTGTTAAGTAAGTAGATATCCCGTGTTTTACTAAATCAGTCCTTCTGTAGAGGACAGATTATGCTAAATCTATCCCTCTACAGAAGGACAGTTTTCTACACAACAAGCCATCCTCATCTAAAAAACTTAACATATCAGATATTTAATGATAAAAGACTATAGATGATATTAAGTAAATAGAGGGATTAACTATGTTTCGTTACTACATATTGGTAATAGCTACAATCACAACCACAGCAAATGCGTCGGATGGATTTTATGGGGGTAAGTTAGCGCAAGGGGATTTTGAGTGCGCTCGAAAATCGGCTATGCAGTATGTGCGTGAAAATTCCAGGCAACCCTTAGAGGAACTCTGTGAAAGTCTCAGCCAACTTCGTTTTGATGTTGCGAAAAAGAATACGCCACAAATGGCGGCTAATTATTTAATCAAGCGAGAAGATGAGTTAGCTGTAGGACACACGACGCCGCTCAATACACTCTCCTATGCATGGCTGCGCAGCTCCATTCGTAATCGAATCGAAGCTCTACATGCTTCTAGTCATATAAACCAATGGATTGCAAATAATTCACAAAGCTCTCGGTATCGGTTGCGCATATTAAAACCTCTGGATTGGCCATTAATGGGCAAGGTTTCTCAAGTCACTTCCCAGAAAATGGTGAAGTGCCCACAACATATGCAGCACCTGGATGCGCAGATGGCCCCAGGGTTTGAAGCATATTATTTTGATGCATTCATGAAACGCGGCTGTTTCCGTCTTAAGGATGAAACCAAAGACGTGGGCTGTGTGGTTGACCAAAGCGAACTGGACATGACGATTACCGCCAAGGTAATGTTTGCGGCCATGAATCCCCTGGATCCTCGCATCCAAATGGAAGTCTTCATCTTAGAAACGCAGCATAAGATTAACGGCCAGTTTTTACCTGGCTACGGCTTTATCGGATCATTGAATGATTTTTCAAACAACCCATACGATGGTTTTCAAACGTCCTTAAGTTTCCAAACATCCTTGATGACCCTTTACCATCCCCCTAGATGCTTCGCTAAGGTGTACTTTGAAGAAGCCAAGAAACATTGGCAAGCTGCCTTAGCCTGGGATAAGGAGGATGAGCAAGCATTGATCAATCACTTGGGCGCATTTCACTTCTATTGGGATGTAGCCATGCGACAAAAACGCGGCTCGGCCGCACTAGGCGAATGGCTCGCTGAAGGAGCTTATCAAGCTTTTGGCAGGACCATGGAACTCAACAAACAAGCCTGGCCATCCTTACATGACGGTGTCTTCAATGATCTGACATTAGAATCTTTTATTGACGGTTATAGGAAGAACGTTAAGGTAATTAAATTGGATACTATCGAGAAACGTTAAAAAACGTCCCCTCCTTAAACTTGGAGGGGGAATATCTATACCTCAACAAACCTCAAACAGCCCAGCAGCACCCTGCCCGCCGCCTATGCACATGGTGACGACCACATACTTTGCACCGCGGCGTTTGCCTTCTATTAGGGCGTGGCCGGTTAGCCTTGCACCTGTAACACCGTATGGGTGACCGATGGCGATAGCGCCGCCGTTCACATTGAGCAGGTCATCAGGGATGCCCAGCTTGTCTCTGCAATAGATGACTTGCACAGCGAAAGCTTCGTTGAGCTCCCATAGTCCAATGTCACTTATCTTTAAGCCAGCTCTCTCGAGCAAACGAGGAATCGCGAAAACGGGACCAATACCCATCTCGTCTGGCTCACATCCGGCCACTGCGAATCCGCGGAATATGCCTAATGGTTGCAGGCCTTTCTTTTCGGCTAGCTTTGCATCCATAATGACGCACGACGAAGAACCGTCTGAGAACTGACTGGCGTTACCGGCGGCGATGACGCCTCCTGGTAGAGCAGGTTTAATTTTAGAGACGCCTTCGTATGTGGTATCGGCACGAACACCTTCGTCTGCGCTGATAGTGACTTCTTTCATCAACAACTGACCTGAATCTTTATCAGCCACACCCATGGTTGTTGTCATAGGGATGATTTCATCATCGAACTTGCCGGCAGCTTGCGCAGCAGCTGTTCTCAGCTGACTACGAACACCATACTCATCCATTTGGTCGCGACTGATATTATAGCGCTTAGCCACTTGTTCGGCTGTTTGCAACATGGACCAATATAGCTCTGGTTTATGCTCTAACAGCCATGGATCAGCTATCATGTGATGGTTGGAGTTATTTTGGACGCAAGAAATACTTTCCACACCACCTGCAACGATAATGGGAACTTTTTCCGCAATAACACGACCACAGGCGCTTGCAATAGCTTGCAAGCCGGAGGAACAAAATCTATTGATGGTGGTTCCAGCTGTTGTAACTGGCAAACCAGCTCTTATAGCTGCAAGTCGTGCAATGTTTGCACCCGTGGTACCCTCAGGTGTAGCGCAACCCAAAATCACATCCTCCACTTCACTCGGATCAATCTTGGCGCGTTTTACCGCCTCAGCGATTGTGTGTCCAGCGAGAGTAGGACCATAAGTCATATTAAAAGAGCCACGCCAAGACTTTGCAAGTCCCGTGCGGGCTGTGGAAACGATTACTGCTTCTGTCATCTTACTCTCCCTGCTTAACTAAAAGTTTTGCCTTCTTTAATCAATTTCTCGATTAAAGGTGCTGGTGTCCAAAATTTCTTATCCGCTCCGGGCTCCGCTGCGAATTCACGCATGCGTCTTGCCACGTTGTAGAGGCCCACTTCATTGGCATAGTTCATAGGCCCACCCCGAAAAGCGGGGAAGCCATAGCCATAAAGGTAAACCACGTCAATATCCGACGCTCTGCTGGCAAAGCCTTCTTCAACGATACGAGCACCCTCATTGATCAGTGCGTATATACAACGTTCAACGATTTCTTGGTCCGAGATTTTACGTGGAGTTATGCCCTCTTCAGCCATGGCATCGGTAATCATTTTGTCCACAATTGGGTCCGGAACAGCGTCTCTGGTGCCTGGTGGATAGAAGTACCAGCCTGCACCTGCCTTCTGGCCGAATCGACCCATTTCATTTAAGCGATCGCGTAAGGTCTTCTTAATGGTAGGATCTTTTTCCAGTTCAACTTTTCGAGCCTGCCAGCCCACATCGTTGCCCGCCATATCGCCCATACGGAAAACACCCATGGCCATGCCAAACTTTTCCAAAGCCTTATCAATCTGATGGGGCATAGCACCCTTCATCATCAGATCAAATGCCGTCTCAAAATACTTTGCTATCATTCTATTGCCGATGAATCCAGGACAAACGCCTGCAATCACAGCTGTCTTCTTAATGGTCTTGCTCAACTTCATAATGGTTGCGAGCACATCCTTGGCCGTTTTATCGCCACGGACGATTTCTAGCAGTTTCATCACGTTAGCTGGACTAAAAAAGTGCATACCCAAAACATCCGCAGGCCTTTTTGTGGCACGCGCAATTTGATTAATATCGAGATAAGAAGTGTTGGAAGCAAGTATGGCACCTGGCTTGACGATAGCATCAAGCTTTTTGAACATATCCTCCTTGATGTCCATCTTTTCAAAGATAGCCTCAATGACGAGGTCCGAATCCTTAACGTCTTCCAGATTTAAGGTAGGCGTCAATAGGCTCATGGCCTTTTCCAATTTTTCAGGCGTCAACTTGCCCTTTTTCATAGAACCTTCATAGTTTTTGCGAATAGTCGCAACACCACGATCCAAAGCCTCTTGCTGGGTTTCCACCATAGTCACAGGAATACCTGCACTCAAGAAGTTCATGGTAATTCCGCCACCCATGGTTCCAGCACCGATCACCCCAACTTTTTCGATCTTACGAATAGCAATATCATCTGGCACATCGGGAATCTTAGACGCTGCCCTCTCGGCAAAGAATACGTGACGCAAAGACCTGGATTCAGGGGTTTGCATCAAGTAAATGAAGGCCTCGCGCTCAACTTCCATTCCCTTATCAAAAGACTGAGTTACTGCTGCTTCTACCGCGTCCACACACTTCAAGGGAGCAGGAAAATTCTTGCTCATAACACCCACAGTATTGCGTGCAAACATGAAAAAAGCCTCGGAATTCGGCATCTTAATCTTCATGTCACGAACCAGTTTGATGGGACGGTTCTCGGAGATGACTTTGTTGGCAAAGGCTAATGCCCCTTCCTTCAAATCACCTTGAATGATCTCATCGAATAGCTTAGTGCCCGCGAGCATCATGGCAGGTACAGGCGTGCCCGATACAATCATGTTTAACGCAGGCTCAACACCGGCAGCCCTTGGTAACCTCTGAGTTCCGCCACCTCCTGGTAATATACCTAACTTAACCTCAGGCAAACCAACGGTCGCATCCGGCTTTGCCACACGGAAATGACAACCCAAAGCAAACTCCAAACCACCGCCCAACGCAACGCCACTAATCGCTGCAATAATAGGCTTAGGCGTGCGTTCCAGTTGAGAGATTAATACGTTCAAATTAGGTTCACGACCTGATTTTGAGGGATCGGTAAATTCCGTAATATCAGCCCCGCCAGAAAAAGCCCTATCCGTTCCCATGATAACTATGGCCTTAACAGCATCATCCTTCACAGCCTTATCAAGAGCTGCAGACACATCCCCACGCTGCTCGTATCCCCACGTATTAAGAGGTGGATTATTCAGCTCAATAACTGCCACATTCTCATGCAAATTGTATTTGATTTTGCTCATTATTCCCCTACCCTGTTGGTGTATATTCTATTATTGTATCATACTTTCTGAGGTATGAGTAAATAGTTAATTAGCTGTTTGTTTGTTACACAAAAGACACCCCCCAGCCCCGTCATTGCAATGACGGGAAAATCATGCTTATACTATTTAAAGAAATTCCTTGCATAAAATAAATTTAATATTATTTCTAATATAGATTAACCGTTATGAAGGTGTATTCAATGTTAAATATTATTTTTGTTAAAGGTAAAAAAATACTCTTCTTATCAATCCTAGCAGCTGTTTTGATCAACAACGATGCTTCAGCTAGTAAGCGGGAGAGAGATGACAACGAAGGTTCAGAACAGCTCGGCTCATCTAAGCTTATCAAAACCATAGAGGATAAAGCTACTGATCAAGAGAAGCTTGTTTATGCACAATCGCTATTGGCTACGAAAACTATTGATGTTCGACAGAAAGCTCTCAATTTACTAGATGAGCTAATCGAGAAAGGTCATGAGGAAGCAGTTCAAAATAAATTCACACTAGCAGTTGAGCTTGCCACATTTGAAAACAATGAAGACAATGCGGTAGCCTTTAGACTGTTAAATGAATTGGCCGCAATAAATCATATGGAAGCCACTTATCATCTTGGAAACTATTACAATCTAGGAGGCGTTGTCCCTTTTGATATCAATAAAGCTTTAGTATTTTACGAGAAGGCCGCAAATAAAATTCCCGGTGCCAGTTTTGAAATAGGGAACATATATCTAAAATCAGCACAAAATCATCTTTTGGGGACAAAGAATGATATTGAAGTGATAAAGATCATCAAAGCTAAATATGACAAAGCATATGCTAGTTTTGAAAAAGCAGCACAAGGTGGCCATGCAGAAGCATTTATAAAATTAGGAAACATGCATCGAGAAGGTATGTATCAAAATGAAGGAGTATCTCGCATACGAAATACTCAACTAGCAGCGCAATTCTATTTGAAAGCATATGATTTTAACAAACTAGTCGTTTACGAATGGCTCGCTAACAACAATAACAAATCGTTTATGGAAGACGAACTTCCAAAGATGACGGAAGAAAGTCGCAATAAATATGCCACTATTATTAAAGAGTGGTATCTAAAAAAAGCTAATGATAGAGAAGATTTTCCTCCAAGGTTTAATTTTAGCAATTCCAGCAAAAAGTAAATTTATAAAACTAATCAGCCACCTCCGGCAAAGCCGAGGTGGCTGATATAATATTCTAAATGAATGCACTCCTAATTCCTCAAGGAACCGGCCGTCCGCAAGACCCAGGCAATAACTCCCACAGAAAGAAACAGAAAAAAGAAGATCATCAGCACACTCAACAAAGGACTCACGTCCGATGTTTCGTAAAAGCTCCAACGGAAGCCGCTGACCAGGTATACTACGGGGTTTAACAACGATATGCTCCGCCAAACGGGAGGAAGCATATCGATGGAATAAAAGCTGCCTCCCAGGAATGTTAGGGGGGTGATGACCAGCAAAGGGATAGCTTGTAATTGCTCAAAACCGTCTGCCCATATGCCTATGGCAAAGCCGATGACGCTGAAAGTGATGCATGTCATGATTAAGAAAAAAACCATCCAGTATGGATGCATGACTTCAATAGTGACGAAAAAGTTAGCGCATGCAAGCGTTATAAGGGCAATGATCAATGATTTGGTAGCCGCGGCGCCGATATATCCGACAGATACTTCTGTAAATGAAATGGGTGCAGACAAAATTTCGTAAATAGTCCCCACGAACCGAGGAAAATATATGCCAAAAGATGCGTTGCTAATACTTTGTGCCAATACCGTTAACATGATGAGGCCAGGCACGATAAAAGCCGCATAGGCCACCCCATCAATATGATTTATGGTTGAGCCAATGGCTGAGCCAAATACAACAAAGTACAGGGATGTGGATATGATCGGAGAAATAAGACTTTGGCCAAGGGTCCTCATGGTTCGACTCATCTCGAATTTATAAATGGCCCACATTCCACGATAATTCATTTTTTCTCCACCAATTCCACGAAAATTTCCTCGAGGCTTCGCTGGCGAATGGATAAGTCTTTAAAACCAATGCCATTTTCCTTCAGAGCATCCAGTAAGTTAAATACATCAAAAGTGGATGAAGCCACGTCATAATTGAGAGTAATTGAACTACCGTTGAGAGAAATCTTTGATTCATGAGGCAAAAGGTTGTCCGGAAGTTTTTTCATAGATTTTTCCAGATCCACAATCACTTGCTTATTACTCATGCTTTTCATGAGCTCATCCTTGGTTTCCGTCAGAATAAGCTCTCCCCCGTTAATAATCCCGACTCGATCAGCCATTTTTTCGGCCTCTTCAATGTAATGGGTAGTCAGCAATATAGTCATACCCAATTGTCGTAAGCTTTCCACCTGCTCCCACATGGACTTTCTGAGTTCCACGTCTACACCCGCGGAAGGTTCATCAAGAAATAGAATCTGAGGCTCATGTGCCAGGGCTTTTGCAATCATAACGCGACGCTTCATGCCTCCAGACAAAGTTCTGATCTGGTCGTCTTTTTTATCCCAAAGAGACAGACGCTGTAAAATATCCTTCAGATACTCAGGGTTTGGTGCCTTTCCAAACAACTCGCGACTAAATGCTACCGTATTCCTAACGGTCTCAAAAGCATCCGTATAAAGCTCTTGCGGCACCAATCCAATTTTACTGCGGGCCTCTCGATAGTGTGAAATGTAATCAAACCCAAAGATCTTAATTTCGCCACCGGTGGGGCGTATGGTTCCACAGACGCAACCAATCAAAGTGGTTTTCCCCGCACCATTAGGGCCCAAAAGCGCAAATATCTCACCCTTCTTAATATCCAAGTGAATATCCTTAAGGGCCTGAAAGCCGTTAATGTAAGTCTTATCCAAACCTTTGATGCTGATAGCGTAGCTTGTCATTGCACTGACTTATTATTGAATTTAATTTATGGTAACACATAGCATATGAAAATAAAACGGCATAACAATTTTAAGTATTTGTTAGGCTATTGAAGAGAGTTTATAATGAGTAAAAAGCTTACATACAAAAATTAGATCGGGAGAACAATGAAATTGAAAACTTATAAGACTTATTTAGAGAGATTCCTTAATAAGCTAGTGATGGCTTTATTCATTTCATGCGCTCTGCTTAGTTCATCACCTAACAACCGAATATTGTCGGGGGTTGGCAGAAAAGTAAATCTCACCGGAGGCAAATTGTAGTCACCTGCCTTAACAAGGTTTTCCATATTATGGTTGCTGGAGAAGAGCCCAATCACAGGTTCTTTTAAAACCTGCTTAGCATAAGAAATGGGTGTAACGATAATTTCATCCTGTCCTCTAACAGCATATTGAGGCTCGGTAGTTGGTAAGCAGACCACTTTCAGTGTGATGGGTTCTACCTTATCACCACGGCTCCCCGATGAAGCCATTGCAAAGCTAGCGTTAAGACCTAAATACAATAGTGCTGCAAACTTTAATGCACTTATCTTCATGTTAAACAAACTCACTTTAAATCGTTATCATGCATTACATACTAAACTATGATAAATTTAGCAAGCATTGTGATCTGAAGCTTTTTAGCCTCAAAATCATATGTTAGGATGCGGCATAAGTAAAAGAGTGGAGCACTTTGGAATGCGTTTGTCTATAAAACTTGCAATTGTAGCCTTAATGTTTCTCTTCAATCAATCCTTGATGGCCAGCGCAGATCCAGAATATGATCTTGAGGCCATGCCGTTGCAACCGATTGTGCCACAAGAAGTAGTGGTATACGTTAATCCTCCTGAGCACATGCAAGGCGAAATCTGGTTAGAATCTGTAGAAAATGCAAACCCCATGTGGATTAACTTACACCGATCTAAGGTCAGGTCGAAAGTATTTAAAGTTGTAGCGGCCATGACTGGTTGTCTTATGATGATAGCTATCATTACCCTGATTGGTATCCACGACGGACCAACTCATTTAGCTAACGCGACCAATTACACAGGCCCATTTCCCTCCATCTGGCCCGGCGGCCTATTGCCACCGTGAGTAGTTCTTACAGAAACTCGATACCACAGGAAGCTCAACACCCATTGTTAAAATTGCCTATTTCTTCGGATACTCTAGCTCTATATTCGGGACTGCCAACGCTACCAATAGGTTTTGGTAGTCGTGGCTTAGCGTGCAGGCCGCATTGCGAGGTTCGGCGAGCATTTTACTTAAACTTGATGGCAGTAACTCATAGAACCCGGCCCTCAAGTCCAAACTGCCCCGAGCCAATGATATCCACATCCATAATCTGACCGATCAGATTCGGATCAGCCTGCACATGGACGGATTGTAAATACACACTCTTCGCAATCAATTGGCCTGGTTTGCGGCCCGGTTTTTCGAATATGACGGGCATGCGTTTGCCCACACAGGCGTTGTTGAAAACCAGTTGCTGCTGTTGTAATAAGGTCTGCAGAATATCAAGGCGTTCGGACTTTACAGATTCGGGGACCTGATACTCAAGGGCCGCGGCTGGTGTGCCATGTCGCGGGCTGTATTTGAATGAAAAGCTCTGTGAAAACTCAATATCTTTTACCAGCTGCAGCGTATCTTCAAAATCCTTATCATTCTCGCCAGGATAACCGACGATAAAGTCAGATGAAAATGCTACCTCAGGACAAGCTTCCCGAAAGCGACGAATGATGTCACGGTAATGGTCACTGGTATGCCTGCGGTTCATGTCTTTCAGGATCTTATCGGAGCCAGACTGCACGGGCAGATGGATAAACGGCATAACCTTAGGCAAATCCCGGTGAGCCGCAATCAGCTCATCATCCACATCCCGTGGGTGTGACGTGGTATAACGCAAACGCTCCACCCCGTCCAGTTCTGATAAACGGTAGAGCAGACGGCCTAGCCCCCACTCCCCGTCGTCACCTTCACCATGATAAGCATTTACATTCTGACCCAGTACAGTGATGTCTTTAACACCCTTAGCAATGAGTTGTTCTGCTTCATTAACAATATCCTTCACGGGTCGTGAGAACTCCGCCCCGCGTGTATATGGTACACAGCAGAAATGACAGAATTTATCGCAGCCTTCTTGGATGGTTAAAAATCCTGAGCCACCTTCTACGGTGCCAATGTCAGGCAGAAAATCAAACTTAGGCTCAATAGGGAATTCCACATCCAGAATGCCCCTACCCGGCCCTTCGGTTTTATCCAAAGAACGAGTGGCTTGTGCAATCATTTCGGGAAGTCGATGATATGTTTGGGGACCGAAAACCATATTGACGTACGGCGCGCGATTCATGATCTCATCACCCTCGGCTTGAGCCACACAACCGGCAACAGCTATGATGGTCTCCTTGCCGACAAGGGCACGCTTATCTTTATGCTTTTTGAATCGCCCCAGCTCGGAAAATACTTTTTCCGTCGCCTTTTCGCGAATGTGACAGGTGTTGATAATGACCATGTCAGCGTGATCTGGCGTATCAACCGTTTGGTAACCCAAGGGCGCCAACAGATCCACCATACGGCCAGAATCATACACATTCATCTGGCAGCCGTATGTCTTAACAAAGAGAGATTTTTTAGGCAGCATTATCAGAAACGACTGAAATGTCCGGCGCATCCGCAGCTTTCATACCGACCGTATGATAACCACAATCCACATGGTGAACTTCACCGGTTACAGCAGAAGACATCTCGCTCAATAGGTAAACAGCTGTCTGGCCTATTTCGTCAATACTCACATTGCGGCGCAGAGGTGAGTTATACTCGTTCCACTTCAATATATAACGGAAATCACCGATACCTGATGCAGCCAAAGTTTTCACGGGGCCTGCAGAAATGGCATTCACACGAATATTGGCTTTACCCAGATCGGCAGCCATATAACGCACACTTGCCTCAAGCGCAGCCTTGGCCACACCCATCACGTTATAGTGTGGCATAACCTTTTCAGCACCGTAATAAGTCAGCGTCAGCATACTGCCATTTTCACCCATTAATTCAGCCGCATGGCGAGCAATGGACGTGAATGAAAAACAAGAAATCTCCATGGTCTGCAGGAAGTTCTCACGGCTTGTATCGATATAGCGCCCCTTAAGCTCATCCTTGTCGGAAAAAGCGATGGCATGCACCAAGAAATCAAGGCCGCCCCATTTTTCTTTGAGCGTCGCAAACACTGATTCAATGCTACTTTGATCCGTCACATCGCATGGCAATACGATATCTGATCCCACAGATTCAGCCAAAGGCAAAACACGCTTTCCCAGAGCTTCACCCTGGTAGGTAAATGCAAGCTCAGCACCTTGGTCAGCCAAAGCTTTGGTTATTCCCCATGCAATTGAGCGATCATTGGCAACGCCCATAATGAGTCCGCGCTTACCTGCCATCAGTGTATTTAGTCCAGTCATAGTGTTTTACCTTTAATTTTATTACGCATAAATATGGGCCAGAAATAACATTTCCGGCGGTTTTTGTACAGAAAATTATGTGCTTTCTTCCTGTGGATAGGCTTCCTTAATAAACAGCAACAGACCACATGCCACAAGGATGCTGATCGGCACCGTTGCAAGAGCAATATGGAAATCGCCAACCGTATAGCGAGAAATCACGTCATCCAATTTACCATCGCTTAAATAATCCAGGATGAGGCCAATCAGATAAACGGAAAAGCCACTGCCATACATACAAGCCATATTCTGCAAACCGCTGGCGGTTCCAGATACTTGACGCGGGTTGAGCTCAATAATACTTGCAAATGCAAAGAACTGCGCACCCAACGCAAAACCTGTAGCGAAGAACAACGGATATGTGTAATAGAGCGATGGCAGCTGGATATATATGGCGACCATATAAAATGCAAAGCTGGCCAATGAACCAAGCATCATCAACTTTTTATAGCTGCGCCAATGATCCGCAACCATGGCCAATAGCGGACCGCTGGCGCCAACACCTATATAAGTCATAGAAACAGCACCTGATGCTTGTAGATTTTCCACATCATAAAGCATCATAATATACTTAATTCCCCATGCATCCACGAATGCGCTCATAGGCACAAACATCAAAGCTCCAAAAACTCCATATAGGTATGTTTGTGGATTGCTTAAGAGGATCTTTATGGATTCAAGAATGGTAATGTCATGGTCTTCTTCTACCTGCGAATGACCCACAGGTTGCTTTCTGTCGCGGGCCATTATGAAAGTAACGACACCTATGGCCGCCGCTATAACAGCCAGAATCAACATGCTTTCACGCCAGCCCACATAGCTGACCAGATAAGCCATTGGATATCCACCAGAAGTTCCACCTGCCATACCAATGAGCACGCTAAGACCTATCATGAGGCCAATACGTTCGGAGGTAAACCACATGGATGCGGTTTTAACACAAGATAAAAAGCCTAATGCGGAGCCCACACCTATGATAAAACGGGCGAATTTCAACATAAACATATCACTGGATGTGGAGAAAACCAAACAGCCTGTGCAAATTAAAAGGGAAGCCAATACCAAAGGATAGCGTACGCCAAGCCTGTCTAAGGTAAGCCCCACAAACAGCTGCACGCTACTGTAGCTCATGTAGTAGACGCTAATCAGTGCGCCGTATTCACATGCGGATATGCCTAAGTCCTGCATGAGCTCATTGGTAAAAACGCTCGGGGATACTCTAACGACGAACTGATAAAAGAAAAAGGCTGCAGCGCAGCCCCATGTTGCCCAAGATCTCCATTGTGGATAGTTATCTTGTGAGTAATCCGCTTCTGCACTCATCCTTGAGCTACCTTTGCTTTATAAGTCTCTTTCATAAATAAACACGCTGTTGCTGCGATCGCCAGACTAGCCGGTATGACTATAAGTGCCAAGTTATAATCGCTTGATGCATAAAATGGTGAGTTTTCTACCAATTTACCATCCCAGTTAAAGTCCAGCAAATAGCCGATTAATGGTTGGAATATAATACCGCTGGCCATACACATCATGTTGTGAATACCGGCAGCCGTACCTGTTTTTCCATGACAATTACCGGCGCAAACAGCCGCAAAGCAAAGGAATTGTGAACCTGAGAATAAACCAACTCCAAAGTACATGGGATAAAGGGATTCAAAAGGTAAATGCACCATGTAAAGATGAGCTGTAAATAAACACAATGCTCCCAAAGCACCTGCCAAAAGAACTTTACGATAGCTTTGTAGATAGTCTGCAAGCAGCGCAGAAATTGGCGCACCAGCAGCAACACCGAAATAGATCATGCTTACTGCACCGGCTGATAGACTTTTATCTTCGCCATAGGTCTGCGAAATAAAAGTTGGCCCCCAAAGGTCCGCAAAACCCGATAAATGCACATACATCATGCCGCCATAAAGACCGAAGATGTAGGTATACTTGTTTGTCAGGATCTCTTTTAACGCTTCGGCAACCGGTTCCATCCAATGCTTGCCATCATGATTGACCTGTGACTGATAGGGAGAATGTTTGTTTTCTTTGATCACCAGCAAGGCATAACCTGCTAACACGAGCCCAAGAATACCAAGGCCTTGCACCGTAGAACGCCAACCTATGTGTTCCACCAGTTCGGACAAAGGCATACCACCAAAAGTAGCACCCATAGTACCAATCATCATGGTCAAACCAATAATCAAGCCCAGACGTTGCGGTGAAAACCACAGGCTGGCTGTCTTTACGCAGGACAAGAAACCAAGCGCAGAACCAATACCCATCATCAAACGACCAGCGGACATAATTGCCAAATTATCAGTGATAGAGAACAGGTAGCAACCAGTCACACACATGAGGGTCGCAACAAATAAGGGTAGACGTACACCCACCCTATCAATTAGCAATCCAACAGGAATTTGCATCCCTGTATAGCCAATATAGTACCAAGATGCCAAAGCGCCCATAGCGGTTGCATGCAAACCAAGGTCAGCCATAATGTCATCAGCTAACACACTGGGCGATACCCTGATGGTGAACTGATAAAAATAGAACAATACCGGACTGGACCAAACGATCCAGGGCAATATGGACGAAAACTTAGAATGAGTCTGTGAGCCTTGATATGCCTGTGACATCTGATCTCCTTACTTCAATTTATGTTTCAATTGTAAAGCTTCGTAAATTTTTAACAATTTGTCGAATAACATTTCGCAATGCAAACCATGCATTTGGGTAATGTTATTCGTATTCTTCATAGCCAATTCCCGTCATTGCGAGCCCTTCTTAGGGCGTGGCAATCTACTTTTACCGCAACAAACCAGCGTACAACAGCGACACCAAAGTGGATTGCCACGCCCCAAGTGGGGCTCGCAATGACGGAAGCGCGGTGATGACCCTCCCCTTAACTTAACGGCAGTTTGCCTTAAGTTGAAGTTACTTCCGCCAAATAACTGTCAGTACGTTACTTCTCCATCTTATCGCTTCGGGTTATCCGGCCAAAGTTACCAAACAACTGTTGCAACATAGACGTATCCTGACCCGTTGTGGGGGTCTCTCTATTTACATAAGAAACGTTTTGCGAATTATCAAGATTTAAATGCTTAACTTCTCTCACTTTTCCAGATTTATTGAAATTGATTACATAGATATTTTGTTCAGAAGCGACTGGTTTTAAGAAAGCAGTTGTTTCCGTGGTCTTTGAGAAATAATACCAGCGGTCATCTTGGAACATGGATTGCATAGTAGGACTGCCCAACATGCGGGAGACATCTTCTTTGCTGTGCTCATTAACCTTAATCTGCTGGATTTCGGACTCTTCAATGGCCTTACCTTGGTGGTGTACCTTAGGGCTACAGCCCGCTATAGCCAGCATACCAGCTAAAAAGAATATGTTCTGTTTCATTATGACCTTTTTTATGTAAACAACTTGCCATAATAATTTGTCGCAGATTAAGACTTCCTTGTCAAGAAAATGAAGACGACCCTGAGGCATAAATATGGGGGAACATTGAAAAAGATGGGAAATTATGGGCGGATAATTTACTAAAAATTAACTGTCGCCCTCCCGTTCGTCCCCGGCCTTGAGCCGGGGTCCGCACTATAAACGACTCAGTATGTACTTTTGTGCTTCCGGACTTAACTGATGCCTAAAACCTTCTGCATCTCAGCCTGTACTATGGGATGACCAGAGCTCATCTGCTCTTCTAGCAGCCGTCTAACGCGATCCGTCATCAACTCAGGACAGTCCTTGAGTGTCATAACAGCAACCAAAACCTTCCCCTGCCTTGACCGATCCTGCAACCAACTTTCGATGGGTTGCAGCTCAAACAAGTCGAGCGCCTGAATAGACCTGCTCAGCTCTCGCTGATCCTTCATAATAGCCATGATTTCAGGGCCCTGCCCGTCCGAGGCCAACAACTTATCCAAAGCCAAAATATTAGCAAAAGTCGCCCCAAGGGTACCTTTACGTACATAAACACCCTTGGTTTCCGCACCGTTTAAATGCGGCGGAAATATTTGCTCAGACGTGACGGCTGATGCTGTTTCAATACCCAAGGCAGCCAACGCAGCACCAAGACTAACTGTAGTTATAATATTCTGCATAAGAAACTCCTCTAATTAAATTAGTGTTGCAATTTCCGCCTTCACCCTTGAATGCGCCTTAACAGATATATGCCTGAGCCTCTCCCTTATGGGTTGTGTCAAATACTGGGGAAATTGTTGCAGGAACAATACGCCCACCATAACATTGCCAGGTCTTTCTTCACTTTCAAACCAATCACTAACCTGAAACACATTCATTACGTCTATAGCCTCAAGGGCCGGAATCGCCTCGCGCAAATCTTTGATTGCCCCCTCGACCTTATCACTAGACTCATGGGCCTTCAGTTCAACATTTAGCAATTGGACATTCATAATCAGGGCCGCCACAGAACCTTTTCTAATGGTCACTCCCTTTTTGGCAAACGTATCCTTACCATCCGCCAGAATTTGCTCCGGCGTTACGGCCATAATGTTGCCACTTGCACCAATAAACAGCGAAATGACTAATACACTCTTTTTCATAACTATTTCCTTTCTAAACTACACAATCATTGAACGATCGTTCAACTTCTTTCCAGTTATAGGTATATTAAATTTGGATGTCAACATAATTATTGAACGAACGTTCAGTTTATTTACCGCTTGCAAACATGCAGCGTTACAGGCTACTATGGAATGAAAGGATTACGATGATGACTAAACTTAATGGTACCGCCTTAAGGATTCTAGCAGCTGCCGAAAGCATCTTTTTGGAAAAAGGGTACGAAGGCACCTCTATCAATCATATAGCTGACAAAGCGGGAATAAATAAAAGTTTGATCTATCATCATTTTGATAGCAAAGAGAATCTCTGGAAAACAGTCAAAGCAAATTTGATTCGGGGCGAAGATGAAGAAGCCTTGGATCAGATTACCTTTCCCACAGATACTTTCAAAAATTTTCTCACAGCTTTTGTGACGTTCCGCTTTCAGGTCTACAACAAAAATCCAGCCATAGCACGTCTTATATCATGGCAACGACTTGAAAAATCCACAGAAGACATACAAGGCGTCAACAGAAATGACCTCATAGATCTTTCGCCACAAATCAAAGAATTTCAATCCAAAGGTGAAGTCAGGTCAGAACTGGACCCGCACATGGTGAGCTATTTTATCATCTCATCCGCTTCCGCACCCTTCATGGATTCCCCGCCATTCTTTCTAGGAAAGAACAGTAAGCAACCGAAGCAGAAGTATTTGCATATGATGATAGACAGTCTTTATCTAGCTTTCGCAGCAGACAAATTTCCTAAGAAATGGCTAATTTGTTAACCCCTCAATAGTCCTCGCCAAGAGGTTCTCTTCTATCTTCAAAATCCTCCTGCTCCTCGCCTAAATAGGGATCCACTTGTATATTCGGACCAGAATCATATTTGTCCCCCATATTTGGTCCAATATCATCTTCATCGCCAAAATCGATTGTATTAGAAAAGTCATCACTTTCACGCTGAACAGCGTTTGCTGGCATTCCTATGGATACAAAGAACAGACCTATGCTGCTCATTAATAAAATTTTGCTTAGCTTGTTTGACATTTTTTTTTCTCCCTTTAGCTCACTGGTTCAAATTAATTGGCTGAAGTTATGCGCAATGTATCAAGCGAATTCTTGGCATCTCCGTTACCTTGAGCAGCAGCTTTTTCATACCACAATATAGCTTCTTTCGTGTCCTGTTTGACGCCTTGCCCAACCGCATACATGCCACCTAAACTATTTTGAGCTTCTGCATTTCCCTGCTCCGCTGCTTTTTTGTACCACATGAGCGCAAGAGTAGAGTCCTGTTTAACCCCACTTTCCCCCCTAGAATAAAGACCTCCAAGTCTAAATTGAGCAAGAGCATGCCCCTGATCCGCAGCTTCTTTATATAAACTAAAAGCCAATTTGGGATCCGCTTTAATTACCGACTCGCCTTTAATATACAGCTCTGCCAAGTTGAATTTTGCATCTACATTACCCTGCTTAGCGGCTAGTTTGTATAACTCCACAGCTTTGTTTAGATCCTTTTTAACATCTTGACCGCGGTAATACTTTACCCCCAACGCAACTTGTGCTACTGGGTACCCTTTTTCGGCTGACAGCTTAAGCCATTTCAGCTCCATGGTAACATCTTTTTTTACACTCACCCCATCACGATAGGTAACGCTGAGGTCGTAAAGCGCCTTAGGATCTCCCTGTTTTGCAAGGGATTCAGTCTGTATCTGTTCGGTAGTTGGAGCTTTATTGCCTACAGCATTGTTCTCTGAAGCAGAGGAGCTTGATGTTATGATAAATAATAGCGAAAGAACTAGAATTGTATTTTTTGTATACATTATTAACCTCCGGATAAATCTGAGCCTACCTTAAATAATAATACAATTAGCCTAAAATGTCAATTTGATTCGAATAGACCAAATAAATTAAAAAATATATTGTTTACATAAAATTTTATCTATTTTCAATCTAATTTTAATTATTATGTGTCACCATATTATTGTAAGTTAATAAATCAAATGGAGACTCGATATGAAGAATTTAGTTTTTGCTATGCTGATCGCAGCATCTACGTTGACATTGGCTGGCTGTTCAGCTTCTGTGGATATTGATAAGCCACATGGTGCTCACGGACATGTTGGATCTGGGGCTTATCATTAATTAATATATGGTGATTAAGCATCAAGCTCTATGTTAATTTTATTTTTATATATGGGCTTTAGGCTTAATTTGTGGGTCAACTATAACGGAAAGGAAACTGATATGAAAAATGCAATTCTAGTACTATTGATGACGGGTTCTACCATAATTCTGGCTGGCTGTCATGCATCTGGTGGTATTGGTTAATACTACCAATAGAATTTGAAAATTTAAAAGCTATCTTTGCCAATGGCATAGATAGCTTTTTGCTTTCCGGCACTAGATAATTAAATCCTTATATTCTGGATGAATACCAACAAATCGTTGCACATACGGGCAGGTGGGAATAACTTTGGAGTTGGTCGCTCTCGCATAGTCCATGGCAAAGGTGGCAATCTGCTCAGCCAACTTCTGCCCCCTAAGTTCGATTGGTACAAAAGTATGGTAGTACTCTAATACACCAGGTGATTTCACCCTATAATCGAGCAAGCACTCATAGCCATCAACCACAGCACTAAAGCGATGCTTATTTTCATTATGTTCAATCTTTAGACTCATTTTTTACCTCACAATTCTGACGTACAAGCCGGACACCTTTTGGCCTTCGCAGAAATACTCGTCACACAAAACGGGCATTCTTTCTTAGGTTCTTCCGCAACTATTGGTTGTGGCCTTTGCATCTTGTTTACCATCTTTACAACCATAAATATGGCAAAGCCGATAATGATAAAGTCTATGAGTGTATTGATAAATTTACCATAACCAACAACCACAGCAGCTTTATCACCCGTTTTCTCAATCAAAGTATAGGAAAGAGCACTAAAATCAACCTGCCCCATAGCCACACCAATGGGCGGCATCAAGATGTCACTCACAAAAGACGAAACAATCTTACCAAACGCCGCTCCAATGACGATACCCACCGCTAAATCAACCACGTTCCCGCGCATAATAAATGCTTTGAATTCCTGTAACATGAATGTCATACCTTTTTCTTTTAGTATACACCCTAATTTAACTGATCAGCAAATGAAGAAATACCCCACAATTAACCACCTATTCACAAATCCCTCATATGATATGGTTAAGTGAGGCATATGGGGGCGCGTGAAAACATGAAAAGAACAATCAGCCAAATTTTCCTTATTTCCAGCTTAACATTCTCCGCACATTCATCCAGTTACCCGCCACAGTTTGAGTTTGCACCCGTTCTGGAGCATGTAGTTAAAAGCTGGGATTACAAGAATAATCCATTAACACAAGATCTATGGGCACAATTGGTCGTCATGGAGCCAGAAGAGTCCAGCGACATCATTACAAAAACCTGCGGGCTTTGTCACCCTAATGAATCAGACATTGAAAAGGCATCCGTTGGTCTCCGCTTTTGCATGGGCAAAAAAGAAGAGCGTGACGAAGTGGCGCGGTTATCCTGGGGACTTAAACGACATTTTGGGAATACAAGTCAGGAATATTCCATGTCCGATGTGGTCGGCGCACTCTTTGTCATTCCAAACTATCAAAGATCAACAATCTATAAACAGATTCAGGTAGAAAAGGCACCCATACCCAATCTATACCAATACATAAGAGCAGCTTCAAATGAATTCGGGATCATGCAAAAGCTATCTTTGTATTTCCACTATAAGACCTATGATTTGTTTTCTTTTGGCAACGAAATAGCCGACAGCATACACCCAAAACCTGACTGATTCTGATGAAATGACCTGCGGCAACTGAAGAACTGATCCTCCATGGCGTAAGTGTTAAGTTCCATCATATCCACGCCCCCTACTCCACAACCAAGAAGCTGTTCCAGCACACTACCCGGTAAGTCCAACATGAATCTTCCGTCATTAGTAGATGGTTTGAAGAACTTAGCGTTTCCAGAAGATTCATTCATGTACGCATCATATACTTCTTCGCTAACCTCATAATCTTCCTGATGGATACAAGGACCAATAGCTGCTTTGATGCTCTTAGCTTGAGATCCTAATTGAATCATGTGCTCTACTGCCACCTTAACCACTCCTGCACAAGTCCCTTTCCAACCTGAATGCACGGCACCGATTGTCTTGCTGACGTCATCATAAAGCAAGATAGGAACGCAATCGGCCGTAAAAACACCCAATACCACGTCAGGATTCTGTGTCACCAACGCATCCGCATTTGGAGTTAGCCCTTTGTCAAACCCCCATGGCTCCTCCACAACTATAACCTTCGTGCCATGCACTTGATTCACGGTGACCAGTTCCTTGTCCTGCAACCCAAGCTTTGTGAGTGCAATCTCACGATTCTTTCTGACGTTTTCTAAATCATCACCCTTATTGACCACAAAACTCAATGAATCATAAGGCGCCTGACTCACACCGCCTTGACGATTGAGAAAGCCATGGGGCAACGGCGCTAAGAGACTGCTTGTAAACATGATGAAAATCCTAAATGATAGCTATTACCATAAATAACTCACCCTTATGGTTTCCGTCAAGATGGCATTCGAAACTACGTATAAAATACGCAGTTAACGAAATGCCCTTGCTGAAGAAGTTTAAGCAATATATCCTCTTCTAGCCATTAACTTCTGAGGAGAATTCATGTATCGAGCTGCACTGATTTTATTGCTAACTGCCTTCATATCAAATCCTGGCCTAGCAAGCCAAATTACACCCGAAATACCTGCATCCTACCGTAAATTTATCAATTTTGATCAGCTAGACCCTGCCTCTTTTTTATCAACAGATGTATTCGTTATAGACCCACGCAATACGCTCATCAACAGAGGAGAAAACTCTGATCGAGTCTCTTTCACGTCCTTCTTTCAAAGCAGTAATGTCACAGACATTCCTTGTTTTTTAGTCCACTATGGATGCGGATCCACGGCTTATCGTATACCCGCTTTTTTGAATTCCGAGGTAGGCCGTATTATTCGCCTTTCTAACCTTGCAGATAACCATCCAGTACTGAAAGCCAAAAATGGTGTTATGTTAGATCTATATTACAAAAACCTCCCCACGGATCTCATGGCTCTATTGCAAAAGGTCAGGGAAACTCGCCCTCAAACGTCTCGTTTAGTGTTCTTTACTCAGGACTGGGAGTTACTTAATGTATTAGGGAGACAACGTTACGCAAACCCAGTTCTAGGCTGCTACCGAATGATACCTTCCGAGGTGGATTGTATTCATTCAGCACGTTATACCCTCGCCGGTGAAGAGCAGCTTCAGTGGATTTTTAACGAAGATACGTCCCAGCTTGCACAACGGTTCTTACAAGATCCATCTATACTCATGAGGACTTTCTATAAACCCTTTGAAAATGGGAAAACCCTTGATTTATTTGATCTGCTAAAAGAGCTCAAAAAAGAACAAGCGCTAATTGAAGTTTTTTCGAATCTCAATGAAACTCATGATGTGATATTGCAGCTAGCCCAACTCCTGAGTAAAGGCTACGACTCCTCATGGTACACATCAGGTGGCCTATACATTGATACACTGAAAACACTTAGGGAGTTTTACGACCAGAATATTTGGGATGATCTTTACTCAGCCTTGTGTGATCTTTTGTATGATTATCCAAAAATGCAGCCAAAGGATCGTTTACATCTTGCACAAAAACTAGCACGTTATGGTCCAGATTTTCTGAAAGAGATGGCGAATAGCTCTTCCACTAGATTATCGATGCTTGAAAAAAGAGCGCTAGAAGATATTCCCCAGGGAAAAGAAATTTCCACATCAATGTCAATGATTGCTGTCAGCAAACTTATCTACTGGATTAATGACTTAAATCCTAATACTGACCTAACCCCTTTCGATGTATTATTATTTATCGAGTCCATGCAAGGACAACCCGATGACTCTCAACAAGTTGCAATCTGGCTCGTAGAATATGCTGCCTGCAAAGATAAACTTGATTACCTTTATGAAGACCTTAAAGAGAGAGCTAGAGGCATCAATGGAACAACTAATTCGGCAGCTTTTGATGAGCTTTGCCTCCCTATTCTAAAACTAATCGAAGCCACAAATCTAAAATTGGAAAAATCCGATGTATTTCATTATATGGACCGTCTAGCTGGAACTCTAGATGAGCTCTACCTCTGGTTCTCTAACAAACATTCCGTGCAACTGGACAGATGCAAGAGACGTTACGAAGTTTTATGTGGCGTCAAAAACGAATTACTAGACTATACATTAATTAAGACTAAAATATTTATAAACAAAATCATGAAACATGTATCGCTAGATACATATAAATACAGCAGCTTTGCTTTATCACTGTTAGAATCATGTGTTAAATGTAGTCAGCAAGAAGATGTGAATCTTCACTACCAAGTCTTAGATCGATGTTTTGGATTACACCCATATTCTGATTTTTCCGAAACATTGTATAATTTCAAACAGATTCCTATGGCCAACCTAACCATTCTGATGCAAATGTTTCAGATCATCACATCGGATGATAGGGGAAGGATTCATATAAATGACCTTTTACCTTTTCTCCGTGAAGCCGGCAAACCCAATAAGGAACAAATGCAAGAAGTTTACGATGAATTTATCGCGCGACTTGAAAAACAAAAAAGCCAACCAGCAAAAGACCCAAATGTATATAATATGAATGAAATAGATTCAAGCGTCCGTGGATTTTGGAAAGTCCTACGAGAGTATAATTCAAAGCATATGCTTGGATAAAACCGTCACATATGGTGGACGGTGTTACACTCCTGTAAAAATGATGAAAATCCAGCAGGCATGGGAGTCTGCTCGCCAGTTATAGCCATAACTTTAAACAACTCACCCATCTGGCCCTCATCTAATAGCCGATGCAGAGCCCGATCAATTTGTTGCAATTGCACGAACGTCGCGTTCTTTTTAAGACCCTCAGCCCGCAACATAATGCCCAGCTCAAACAAGAAACGCCCCTGAGCAACAGGTCCAAAAACATTAACACATTTAGCCGCCGCCATAAGCGCACCAAAATCCACATGCGCCGTTAGATCAGCCTGCCCAGGATCCTTAAGAACGTCATGGAATTTATGTTGACGCAAAGCTTGCAATGTATCACCCACAGCTGGCCCTACGTAGCCATAATCTATGCACAAAGCCATCCCCCCATACTGAGCCATATGATCACTCATAAGCCCCATATACGTCTGTGCCAAAGGACAATGTTCTTTTATAGTTGTCCCCTCCGGCGTAAAATCCAAAGCGCCATCGATCACAGCCACACATCTTTCTTGCCACCCATCCTTGGTTCTGACCTGCTGGTGGATGGGCAGCGCATCGTACAACTCATTGGCAATGATAAAGGTAGGTCCGAGACACTTCTTAAGAGCCTCATCCAAAGTCTTATACCAACAAGCATTGGGATGAGTAATACGTTTTTGCTGTTCCCCCATTAATACGGGACTTACATCAACCAAATGCAAATCCATAGCACCAAGAAAGTCTTGAGGCACAATCCTCAGCAGATCCTGCATCAAAGTCCCCTGCCCTGGCCCCACTTCAACCAAATGAACAGCAGGCTCACCCATACGATGCCACAGATCCTGCAAACACACCCCTATCATCTCCCCAAACATCTGACTGGTCTCGGGTGCGGTGAGAAAATCACTCTCGCCCCCTAAAGGGTTGCGGGTGGTATAATATCCAAATTCAGGATGATAAAGACATAATTCCATATACTCATATACGGAAATGGATCCACGTTCTTGAATGTATGGGATTAGCCAGTGGAGCATTGTTTAAGCTCGCTTATGCCTTAAGGCATACATAATAAACGCAACCCCCGCAATCAACACTGGCGCAGATAGCAACTGTCCCATGGTCACCTTAAGGAAAAGAAAACCCTGATGCTGCTCCGGCTCCCGATAGTTCTCCACAAGAATACGCGCCAAGCCATAGCCCACAAGAAACAAGCCGAACATCATGCCAGGCCTTTCCTGTCTTATTTTAGTCAAACGTTCTATGGCCATCAGTCCAAAGAACAACAGAAAACCTTCCAAAAAGGCTTCGTAAAGTTGACTCGGATGCCGAGCAACGGGGCCTGCCCCCGGAAATACCATCGCCCAAGACACATCCGTCTCCCGCCCCACAAGCTCCGCATTGATAAAGTTGGCTATCCGGCCAAAGAACAAACCAATAGGTGCGGCCGATGACACAATATCCGCCAGGCACAAAAAAGGCAGCTTACGACTACGGCAAAAGAAAAATGTGGCCAAAGCAACACCTACAAGCCCGCCATGAAAAGACATACCAGGCCGCCAAATGTACAGCACTTCCCAAAAACGCGCGTAATTCTCTGCCGGCATATAAAAGATAGCATCCCCAATACGCCCACCAACCACCACACCAATGGTCGCCCAAATCAGAAAATCATCGATATTCTTAAGAGTCACATTATCCGTATAACGCCTAACCAATGACCGAGAATAAACCCAAGCCAACAAAATCCCCACCACATAAGAAATCCCATACCAACGGATCTCCACAGGACCCAAGGAAAACGCAACGGGATCTATATTCGGGTAATTCAACATGTGTCTGACCTTTTGTTTGTGTGTGCCTCAGGTTAATAAAGAACGTATCATCGTGCAATAGTTTATTTGTGCAAGTCGCTAATCTCCGATTTTACAAGGATGCTATATTTTTACCCAAGCAATACACTACTGCACCACACACTTCGATCCTTTGGCGGCAGAAAGAACAGAAATCAGTTCCTTATCCGTTGCCTCCAATATATTGAAGCGTCTTTTGTGATTTTGCATATGTACCCTCACATACACAGCAAAATGGTCATACTGCTCATCGGACAGATTTAACAAATGACGTTCTGTCAGTTCCAAACCATGCCGGAACAAGTCTGCTAAACCTCTTGAATTTTTAAACCTGGGTGTCCATATGGCATGTCCCAACTCATTAAATGTTACTATGGGTATAAGTCTGCTCAATAACGCATACTGTTTACTGGGATCCACATTTGCTAAGGCACAAGCAATTTCGTAAAAGACTTCATTATGCGTCAATTTTGTGTCTACAATTTGGTATCTAAGGAGGCCCTCGCCCGTAAATTGATATTTACGCATATCTAGATCTTCAGGGCTTTTGTTGAGGAGAATGTGAAAATTGCTTTCAAACTTAACACGCCCATTTTCCAAACATTCCGGTCCGTAATCTGGTATGAATGACCTCAGCAACGCTAGCATTTCATCTGTCTGCTCATGACATAATGCGTATATTTCCTTTTCTGATCTATGAGCAAGTAAATCAAACAACCACTCAAAATCACACAGCCTTGTTTCATGCAATTTCTTAATCAATTCGATGATATGGGGGGTGCGGACATTCAACAACAATACCTGCTGCATATTTAATTTAGTTTTAACCCCCAGGTCCTCACGCAACAATTTGAAGCTCTCATAATGATCAAGCACCTGAATAATGTATTCCTTTTTTGGCAAAAGATCTGACCGAGAGACCCTTCCGTACTTATTGGTTTCCTTCGTTTCTATGTAGAGATCCAGCAGCATTCTAAGTCGTTTGCCATTGAAATAATAGAGCTTGAATAAATCATGATAAATTTCGTGATATTTATCCTCAACTAGCCTAACAAAACGATTTCCAAAACTCATCTCCTTGGCTTCTTCATGTAAATCCCCGCAGATACAAATGTGTATTTCCTTTACATTTGTGAAAAGCTGAGTAAAACCACTTTGTTTAATTTCTACCTTACGAAGCCATCTGTACTGCACTTCAGACCAGAAAAATCCTAATTCCTTTAAGTCTTTCAAACTACATTGATATGCATCAATATTGACCACATCAGAAGCCCATCTAAATTTATACTGCCCCGACATTATTAACTTGAATACCGCCAATGAGCTAAAACCCTGAGGAAGCGTCAAGGTAATATTTTTCTGCGCAACATAATCAAAATTCCATAACGTCTTACAGGTCCCTGACAATCCCAAACGGTTTCCGGACAGATGAGCAATTCGTTTGAATATTTCATTGGGTATGCGGTACACACTGTTGGCTGACGACCCAGGCAACCAACGGTCATATTCAACACTAGTACTTGGGGCAGCTACATCAACGAAATCAGCTCCATTATCAAAACTTGCTTTAACTTGAATAGAACAAACAAAGATAACAGCCAAAATCGCTATAGATTTACATATCATTCCCAACCCCTTACCATTTTAATAAATATCCCGGAGCGCGAGGCAGAGCCTCGCAAAAACCTCAAACAGTCTTCCCCTTAAACTCACACAAATCATACACCGGACATATCCCACACTTAGGCTTAGCCGCCGTACAAATATACCGCCCATGAAGTATAAGCCAATGATGGGCATGCAGCATCCACTTCTGTGGAATACGTTTGCTCAAAGACGCCTCCACCTCCAGCGGTGTCTTGCCCTTAGCCAGCCCAATGCGGTTCGAAATTCGGAAGATATGGGTATCCACAGCAATCACCGGCTGTTTAAACACGGTATTCAACACCACGTTAGCGGTTTTACGGCCCACCCCTGGCAATGATTCCAGCGCCGCTCGCTCAGCAGGCACTTGACCTTCATAGTCCCGCACCAACATTTCACTCAGCTTAATAACATTCTTCGCCTTGGTATTAAACAGCCCAATGGTCTTGATATACTCTTTCAACCCCTCTTCACCCAACGACACCATGTCCTGAGGTGTATTCACCAATTTAAACAAAGCATCTGTCGCCTTATTCACCCCCACATCCGTAGATTGCGCCGACAACACCACAGCTACCAACAAAGTATAAGCGTTGGTATACTTAAGCTCTGTCGTAGGTTCAGGATTCAACGCCGACAGAATCTGGAAAAACTGATCTATGTGCCCAACGTTCATAGGTACTTCCGCAAAGCCTTCACAATGCGTTCAGAAGGCGTCGAATGATTAAAATGCGAAACCAGCCGTCCTTGCCGATCCATCACATAGATAATTGACGAATGGTCCATCACATAATTATCCGTACCCTCCACCTGCTCCGCTTTCTGCGCAAACACCTTATAAGCTTTCCGCGCACTCTCTGTCTGCTCCGCATTGCCGGTCAACGCCAGAAAACTAGGATGAAAGTTCTGAATATACTCACCCAATTCAGGAGCCGTATCCCTCTCCGGATCAATAGTAATAAACAACGGTTGAATATGCTTAGCCTTAGGTCCCAGCTCATTCAAAACCTCCGTCATAGTGGTCAAAGCCGTCGGGCAAATATCCGGGCAATAACGATAGCCAAAATAAACCATCATAAATTTCCCATGAAAGTCCTTATTAGTCCGCGTTTTCCCCGCCTGATCCATCAACTGAAAGTCCCCACCAATAGAAGCAACCCCCCCCCCAGCCTGTTCCGCAACCACAGCCACTTTCGATTGCTGAACATCCGTATAAACCACATACCCCACGAAAGTGGCAAGCATGACCAGAATCAGCACGAACCAGAATTTAAATGTGTTAACCATCGCGATCAGCTTTCTCCTTATAGTTATCCCTTATCCTCACCCCACCTTGTTCCTCCCCGGCCTTGAGCCGGGGTCCAGCGCAATAAGTGGAGCGGCAGCGACTCAGTATGGACTATACGGAGCTGCAAGCAGCACATTGGTGCGCTGGACCCCGGCTCAAGGCCGGGGAAGAACGGGGTGGTGGCAGAATTTGTAATCCAATCTACTAGATATTATGCACATTATAAACCCTAACTTATCCGGAGTGTATTCCGGAAAAGTTGAACTTATCCGGAATACACTCCGGATAAGTATGCAAAAACACCAGTAAATCCTCACTCCTGCACCCAAGGCCTCTGAATCAACCTCGGCCGCTCACGCAAGCTCATCATGCCATTTTTGATGTCATAGGTATAGGTCCCATCTTCATCCACATCACTCCCCCTAAGCCCTGCCTCTGGCTCGCAATACCGAGGGATATAGGACAACGACAACATCACATGCGCACATTTTTTAGGTCCCTGCCGCCAGCCGCGACTGATGCTGTAGCTCACATCCCGTATTTTCCCCCAGCACGACCGTTCATCACACTTAAACCCAGGATGTTCAGACAAGTCTTTCTTAAACTCCATCCCAGCCAACTGTCTCCAGGTATCCGACACATAATAGGCCCTACTCACATCATTCAGCCACAAGGTATCCCCATCGCGCAACGCAACCAACCCCGCCTGTTTGGACACGAATACCTCAGGCGTACTCACCCCAAACATCAACAACGTGCATGCCACTATAGGCCCCATACCCATCCAGCGCCAAGGGGTTTTCCAAATGAAGATCCACATACTTCCCAACGTAACCCCACCAATCAGCCATCCGGACATCTGCGGCACCAACACCACAGCTGCCGGCCACGACGAAACGGTTTCGGCTATTTGAATGAGAATATCAATACCCCACCCTAACACCATCAAGGGATATTCAGCCAACCCAAAGGGCAGCGCCAAAACACTCACCAAAGCCGCCGGCATAATCCAGAACGAGGTCAAGGGAATGGCAATAAGATTGGCTTCTATGGCATGCACCGCAAACCGGTTAAACGTGAATATGGTATAAGGCGCCGTGGCAACACTGGCAATCAGCGTGGTCAATATAATACCAGCCGCATACCCCACCCCTTTAGGCAAACGGTATTGGGACAAAGTAAATATGGATATGGATCCACGATACCTCTCATAAGCCGCGATCAAAGCGGTCACGGCCGCAAAGGACATCTGAAAGCTAGGGTTAAACAAAACCTCCGGCCACAGCACCAATATAAACATAGCCGCCAAAGCCACGTTCCTCAAAGTCAACGCCGTGCGATCAATGATTACAGCCAACATAATAAAGCTGGTCATATAAAACGCCCGCATAGCAGGCGTGGCGCCACTACACAGCAACAAATACCCAAATGTAAATAGAATCGAAATAGCCGCCGCCCATTTTTTCGTGGGCATATTCAAGGCAAACCAAGGGAACAAACTAAAGCCACGCCTAACCAACAGGAACACCAATCCCGCAATAATACTTAAATGCAATCCCGAGATAGCCAGAATATGTGCAATACCCGAGTCCGCAAACTGCTGCCGCACCTTATCGGGAATCCCTGAACGATCCCCCGTAATCAAAGCGCAAGCCACCGATCCCGTCAGCCCCGGCATCTTATCCCGTAACGCCAGATTCAACTGATGTCGCACATTCGCAATAAACCCAATCTCATGCTCACTCACAATAACCGGATCATCACTAGCAAACCCCACAGCCCCTAACCCTTCAAAGTAAGACCGTAAGGCAAAGTCAAACGCCCCTTCCGCCACAGGCCCTCGCGCCGGCATCAATACCACAGGCACCTTGATGATCTGCCCCGGCTTCAAACCTTCACCTTCCTTACGAAAGGTAATTCGTATTTTCTCAGGCACAGACTGCCCCTCCGGCCATTGGGAAAACGCCAACCCACTCATACCCACTCGTATATTCTTCGGCCGATGCTCAACCGCATCAATGGTGCCCTGGACCATAACATCCTTAACCTTCTCGGTGATCATAGGGGTATCCATCCACAAGGTCTTCCCCTGAGCAATCACAAACCCCGAAGCCATAACCAGCAGACCAAGACAAACAATCCGCCCCACAAAATGCTGACGGAAAAATAAGAATGCCAGAACACAGAAAGACAATGAAAGAATCCCCCACCCCATCCAGGGCTCCACGGGCAGACAGAAGTAGCAGGAGATCCCCACACTAAAGAGAACAGGCACCCACAAGAATAATCGATCATATTCTTGCGACAATTTTGAAATCAGGAATTGTTGCGCACGACTCATGTGTGGTACAAACTCATAATTCACATTAGAGGTAAAATCATGTCTGTTGTAACACGTTTTGCGCCATCTCCAACCGGATTTTTGCATATTGGCAGCGCCCGCACGGCTCTTTTTAACTGGCTGTTTGCCCGTCACCATGGCGGCAAGTTCCTGCTGCGCATCGAAGATACAGACCGCGAGCGCTCCACCCAAGAGGCTATCGATGCCATCATCGACAGCATGAATTGGCTCCAGCTGGATCACGACAAAGAAATCTACCTGCAATCCCAATTCGCTGATCGCCACGTGGAAGTAGCCAACGAGCTACTGGCCAAAGGCCAGGCCTACAAATGCTATTGCACCCCCCAAGAGCTAGACACTATGCGCGCCAAGGCCACGGAAGAAAAACGCTCCCCACGCTATGACGGCCGATGCCGCAACCGCGAAGAGTCAGACTTACCGTTCGCAGTACGCTTCAAAGCCCCCATAGAAGGCTCCACAACCATTGCAGACCTAGTCCAAGGCGATGTCACAGTCCACAACGACCAACTGGACGACATGGTCCTCTTACGCAACGACAGCACACCCACATACATGCTATCCGTGGTGGTAGATGACCACGACATGGGCATCACCCATATCATCCGCGGCGACGATCACCTGACCAACGCCTTCCGTCAGCATCACCTCTATAAAGCCATGGGTTGGGACGTGCCTCAGTTCGCACATATCCCCCTAATCCACGGCCCAGACGGCGCCAAACTTTCAAAACGTCACGGCGCCTTGGGTGCAGAAGCCTACCGCGACATGGGAATTCTTCCCGAAGCCACGTGCAACTATCTCCTCCGACTCGGCTGGGGCCACGGTGACGACGAGATCATCAGCCGCCAACAAGCCAAAGAATGGTTCGACGTAAGTGGCATCGGCAAATCCCCTGCCCGCTTTGACCTGGTCAAGCTCATGAACCTCAACAGCCACTACTTAAGGGAAACAGCCGACGCAGACCTTGTGCAGCGCATAGAACCTTGGCTCAATGAAAAAGGCTTCACCCTAGAAGGCAACAAAGACATCCTAACCCGCGGCATGCCTGGCCTTAAACTCCGTGCCAAGAACCTCATAGAGCTCGCAGACAATGCCTTATTCTACCTGCGATCCCTACCCCTACCCATGGATGAAAAGGCCCAGGAAACGCTTACGCCAGAAAACCTAGCAACCGTCGCCAAGTTCGTATCCGCTCTAGAAAACCAAACCACCTGGACCGAAAGCGCCTTAGAAGAATTCGCCCGCGGATTCGCTGAAACCAATGACGTCAAACTAGGCAAGCTAGCGTCCCCCTTAAGAGCACTTCTTACGGGCAGCACTGTCTCGCCAAGTGTGTTTGACATCATGTCCGTATTGGGCAAGGAAGCCACATTGGAAAGATTAAGGACCACATACTAAGGAGAGATAAATGCACCTATCCGGAATGACCCGCTACATTGTTGTTTTAGCTTCAGCTATAGTCTTATGGCAATCACCGGCTAATTCCTCGTGGGAAGACGATGATAGTTCGTCAGCGGAAGCCCAGAGCATTCGTACAAAACATATAAAAGCGAATTTTATATGCGACGATCCCTTGGTAACTAAATTTTATGAAGACGGTGGAAGAAATTGCAAAGCCGAGGATCTTCTTAAGATGATAAATCAAATACCCGAGTCTCTCCGCAAAAAAGCAATCCCATCCTTACTGATTGCTGATGCTAGTTTCAACCGTGCATGGAAACAACCTAATGAATGGTATCGAGACCTAAGTGCACTGTCTGAATTCCCAGAGGAAAACCAGCCGGGAGTCCTTAAGGCTTACCTGGAGGTATACGTTCCTGAGCCCATACAACATGAACCGTATACCTATATAGTGGATGCTTATTCTGCATCTCAAGAAAATTCAGATGAATTGAAAATTATAAATAGATTTCCTGCCTACCAAAGAATGAAGGGGGCGAGCGTTTATGCCAGACTGCAAGGTTATGTTGGAAAAGACTCGGGCTTTAAGCGACTCATCAAAAAGCTACCCCAAGATAGAATCCTTTCCATTCTAGAAGCCTGTCATAGCGATCTTCTCAAATATAACTCAAAACCAGCTACTGTTTTTCTAGCCACAATCTTGCTACCCGAACCGACCAAAACCGCATTTATTGAACGCCACAGAGAACGCGGAGCACATTTCTTAGATGTGGCAGGATGGTTCAAGTACGATGCTGTTCAGGACCAAGAAGCAATGATTAACCATTGGCGGCAAGAATTGAATATGGGAAAGACGAATTATCCTGAAGCTCTTTGGTGGAAGGAAGTGAACTTTCAAGAACCGAATGGTGCGGTTGCCTATATGGTGAACACTATTGCATATAATGGAGCACTTGCAGAAGATCACGAACTGGTGGTTAAGATTAGATCCCTCAAGCGAGAGAAGGTGATAAAGAAGCTTGCATCAACGGACAGAAGGATCGTCGAGAGAACCGCTAGAAAGATCATATAAGATCGCTTACAAGGTAAAATATTTGGTCCAGCTAGCGATGAACTGTACAATGAAGCGTTGCGACGTTTAGACTTTATTATAAAGTCCAATGCATCGGAAAATATCACTCAGGCTAAGAAATAGTTGCCGTGTAACCGCCATTTCGAATAATACCATTTCCGAAAAATAATTATGCAGTTACCAATACCGATGTCATCCCCGCGAAGGCGGGGATCCAGCTCAAGAAGTATCGCGGAGCGATTCATTAGCGCAGCTGGCGCACATTTTATGCTGTATTCCAATCTTCGCTGGAGTGACATCAGTAAGGAAAACTGAACTTATATTTTCCGGTAACTTTATACCAGATACAATCACTTATGCGGATCAAGTACCCATAGGGTATTCTCATAAAGCAAATCTATGTCCACCTGCTTGCCTTTAGGGGTAACATATGTGCCTGCAGTAAAAGCAAAAATGACACGGAATCGATCATTG
Organism: Alphaproteobacteria bacterium; assembly: GCA_041738135.1. Lineage (GTDB taxonomy): Bacteria > Pseudomonadota > Alphaproteobacteria > JAGOMX01 > JAGOMX01 > JAGOMX01. Next base: position 1,467 of record JBGSQK010000077.1, on the reverse strand, counting down.
ATTTTCAGTTGGTAAACATTGTCCACTGCATTTTTGTTTAAACCCACGTAGGCCGGCTCAACCTCTTTGAGATTAATGTCTTTTTCGAAGTTTTTAAGTTCTTCAATAACTTGTGCTTTGTCTCTGCATTTGCGAAAGATGTTGCGTATTAATACCACTGTATCCATAGCTGCTGGAGGAACCTTCCCCTTAGCTAACTTCTCAAACTTCACATCCTTATAAGGACGTTGCTTCAAACTATTTGCTTCATGGGTGGCTCGTTGTTCATCACGATCCACTGCATTGGAACCATGTGCACCCGGACGTGTTAATTTAATCTGTCGAGTTTGCTTCTCAGCAGCAAGCATATTCTTGGCATTTTCTTTAACTTCCCGAGCTGAATTTTCATTCTTGCTGGCTAATTCTTGCTGGCGCAACAAAGCCTCGGCGGAAGTCGAAATACCTTTGCGTCCTTTACTCTTAAGAATCTTTCGAAGCAAACCTTCACCCTTGGTGACTTCAGACTCTAGCGAACTTAGATTTTTTTCAATCTTCAATGCTTCATCTCGCTTTTCCCCGATCACAGCGTCACTCAAATGAATTTTCTGAAAGCTGTCGAACATATCCACCAGATTGTTGCGCAATATTTCTGCATTAAATTCATCAAGCGAACCTGCATCCTCGTTCTGCATAATTGCTTCAAGACGGGTCAAAAGGTGCTTCTGTCTGGAATCAATTTTCTTTGCATCTTCGTTATATTTTGCTGTAATCGCCTTGATGGGCGATAATTTCTTCTTTTTCACCTTGGGTTGCACTATGTGATTTTCAACGACCATAAGCATACCATTTTGAATTAGAACAGTCGGCATCTTCTGCCCATTATCTTCAGATGCACTGGCGTTCACCTCGAATGAACAAGCCAAACAAGTGCTTGAAGCCAATAATAAAGTTTTGCGAAAATTTAGAAACATATTTGAATCCTTAAGGCTTTTGTGAGTTAAACAGAAACCTAGAGAATCTGCTAAGCACTGTCAACATATTGCTCATATTGATAAATTTTTTATATTTTATTCTTTGATGCCTGCCGCAACAGTACTAAATAAGTATTTATATTAAAGACTATTTATTAATATAGTAATTTCTTTAAATAGCACGAACCATCCGGAAGCCTTATAAATCAATGTATTTTGTATTATATAATATATAAAATTTTATATACATATTATAACAAAAATATTTTTGCCCATTTAGCAATTTTTTCTTGACATATCAAATATTTATTACTATATTACAAATAAGGGTGAGAGAAGTTAACTCTCCCCCTCGTGTACACAAAAACGAAAGGCATCCGGCGTTTGGGCCCCCGCGTAACCCAAACAAGTCTGGAAATGAGCGGCGCGGTGAGCAAGTAAGGGATATGATGCGTAAAGTGTCATATCTACCGTACGGTTAATGCAAAAAGGTGACGAGGAAGGTATCCCTATAAGC
>JBGSQK010000030.1:0-53323 GCA_041738135.1 Alphaproteobacteria bacterium | reverse complement strand
GACCAGACCTCGTCGACTGTGCAGCGGTTGTCATCACTGATCCTGACTGTGGCGACGATGCTGGTTTGGATAAGGTAGAGTTTGCTGGCTACAAAGATGAGTGTTGTGGCATTGATATACCACCTGCCTGCTTTACCAAAGCAGAACTGCTCCTGGGCGTGCAGATAGGAACCTTGGGCGAGCTGAAGTTGGAAGATGGCAAGCTTTGCTTTAAGGCTGATCCTAACTCCCATGAGTCTAAGTCCATAGCTGGCGGCGAAGTGGTTAAACTTTGCTTTACAGCCACAGCGTCCGATGGCCAATGTTGTGCCACCGACAAGTTCGAGATCGACATCAAGGGCGGCAACGATGCACCATGTATCCTGGTAAACGATATGTGCATCCAATTGCCAGACGATTGCAATCCTTGCGATCCGAAGGCAGTTACAGTTGCTTCTTCAGTGGTATGTCTTTCAGACATTGACTGTGGCGATGTGGCTTGCTTGGAGAAAATCGTCTTTAAGGGGTTCGATAATGGCTGCATTAGCATTCCTGCTATGTACTGGACTGTCGCTCAGCTTTGCATCCCTCAGGATGTGGGTGACCTAGGTAAGATAGCATACTTGTTTGGTAGTGTAGTCTTTATCGCTAACCCTGACAGCCAGACACTTAAAGATCTGGATAAAGGTGATACTTTGTCATTGAACTTTGAAGGTGTTGCTACTGATGGTGAATGTCGCAGCAGTGATTGCTTCGACATTACCTTTAAAGGTGGTGAAAACGGACCTAACGTTATCTGTGGAACAGATAAAGCCGATTGTTTGGTCGGGACTGAGTGCAATGACTTTATTAACGGCCTAAAGGGTAATGACGTTATCAATGGTAATGGAGGTGATGACAAGATCTATGGTGATCAAGGCGCTGACAAACTGTATGGTGATAAAGGAAATGACCATCTATTTGGCGGTGCTGGCAATGATAAGCTATATGGGGGTGACGGTAACGATATCCTCGACGGCGGTACTGGTTCTGATGTTTTGACTGGTGGTGCTGGGGCTGATCAATTTGTCTTCCACGTTAAAACTGACTTTAACACTGGTGCGGGAGCTGATCCAATTGATCGAATCGTGGACTTCACTACATCGGACGTTCTTGTCTTTGAAAACGTCTTGGATATCAATGGCGGCGGCTTACATGCTAACGATCTTACTGGTGGAGCCAATCCTCTTGTTAAGGTCAACAATGTAGGCAGCAACATTGTACTTACTATAGACGCGGATAAAAATGGTACAGCAGATGGTCAAATAGTTATCGAAAATCACAAAACCAGTGATTTCTATGGGGCAACTACTGCTAACTTCTTGTCTGTGCTTGAGTCACATCAACAGTTGATCGTTCAAGCATAATCAAAAAAGTAGACTTTGAGGGGTGGCGAAAGCTGCCCCTTTCTTTACTTTAAATACCCCTCGAACTCCCGGATCACATCCTCATAAACCTCACGTTTAAAATGTACCACAATGTCTAGTAACTCATTTAACCCAGCCCATCTCCAGGCGGAAAATTCGGGATGGTCGGTTTCTAGGTCTATGTCTTCATCTGTTCCATTATAACGCATTAAAAACCACCGTTGGCTTTGGCCTCGGTAGCGGCCTTGCCAGAGTTTGCTGTTGAGTGGATTGGGGATATCGTACTTGTATTCTTGTTTAGCTACGGCAATTATGGTTGCGTTGTTGGTGCCTATTTCTTCTTTTAGTTCCCGAAAGACGGCTACTTCTGGGTCTTCATCACGCTCGATGCCGCCTTGGGGCATTTGCCAGGCTTTGGAAGGATGGTCTAGTCTTTGGGCTACGAATACTTGGTTTTTGGCATTGATGAGCATAATGCCAACGCATGGACGATATGGGCGATTGAGCCTTGGCGGCCATCTCATGAAAGCGCCTTTTGCTGGGCGCTCGCTGCGGATGCGATTTGCGAGACTGGAAGAAATGCATAGTTCTGTTCTTGTGCTTTGCGAATCCAGGTTAATAATAATGGTGTGGTCAGAGGACTGGCGTGAGCCACTATGACGATGGTGCCTGATTCTTGTGCCATTTGCTCGGCACGGATTAAAATGGTATGCAGTTCCTTTGGAGTTAAGCACTCGCTTAAGACAAAATGGGATTTGATGTGAGGTAGCCTGGCTTTCTGAGCTATTTCAGTGACCTGGCTGCGATAGGAGGCTTCTGCTTCTACGAATAATAACCCACGTTTTTCCATTTCATGTAAAACAGGAGTAAGGTCGTGTTGTGACGAAAGAAAGAGCGATCCCTGCAGATTCATGAGGCCCACATACTCATGCCCTTGCGCCATGGCCCATTGTAAACGTTCCATGTTATTTTCCGTAGGCAGACCGGTGAGAAGTGTATTGGGGCCAGTATCCGTATGGGGATAGTCTGTGGGTTCCATGGGGATGTTGAGTAATATTTCATGCCCCTTGCTGCGAGCGGTTGTGATTTTAGTTTTGAGATCGGAGGAATAAGGGAGATAAGCCAGAGTTACACCTGCCGGCGTGGCTTCCAGAATCTTTTCTGAAAGAGCGTCATTGCGGCCTAGATCTGAGAAAATGAAAACAACTTTGACTTTACTGTCCGTTTTAGTGTTGGGCTGGGCTGCGTATAAGTGCTTGGCTGAATTCCCGTCGGGACCGGCCAAGGGAATCGTTCCGAATTTTGTATTCTCGTGTAAAGGCGCTTTGGCCAATTGTGTTTTCGGCTGGTGGCTTAGGGAGGCGGAACCGCCCGTGTCCTCTTTGGTTTCCTTATCCTTAAGAATGTACTGTTCTACGGGCATGGCTTCGGGGAGATGTAAGTCCACAGCCGTTGTCACTTCATCATTAATTTCCTGATGGGGCATAGGTGCTATGGCTATCCAAGTTAGGATGCCAAGCACGAATACCAGCAGTGCGGCCCAAGCTATGATCAGCGAACGTGAAATTCTTTCATTGGTCTTATTGGTCATCATGAACTCCCTCATCAACTATCATTATGTCTAACTTGATTTTTTATAGAAGTTAATTCCCCTCAAGATATCAACTGCTCGCATGAGCTGATAATCAACAACTTCATCTTTACCGGTTTTATCTTTTTTCAGCACCTTAGGTGCTGGTGCAGGTACTTTTTTGTTGCCATTTTCAAGCGCTTTGTGGAAATCGGCTTCTTTTAGACGATCACTTTCATCCAAAAGCTTGATATCCACAGCCTGCTCAATTTTAATATCTGGATCGATTCCTGTTTTTTGAATTGACCGGCCACTAGGTGTAAAATACAGCGCTGTGGTTAGTTTTATGGCGCCACCGTTGCTGAGAGGAATGACTGTTTGCACGGATCCCTTACCGAAAGATTTTATGCCCACCACAATGGCTCGCTTGTTGTCCTGTAAAGCACCGGCCACGATTTCAGACGATGAAGCAGACCCCGAATTGATGAGCACTGCCATAGGTAGGCCACGTAGCATGTCTTCTGGGTTGGCGTTCACATGTTGAGCTTGCACGCCATCTACGCGGCTTTTTACCGAAACAATACGACCTTTATCCAGGAATAAGTTGGCAACGGATACGGCTTGATTGAATAATCCGCCGGCGTTGTTTCTTAAGTCTAGAACTACGCCTTGCAGCTTGTCGCCAATTTTTTCCTTTATTTCGTGAACTGCCTTTATGACCTCTTGGGTCGTGTCTTCATTAAAGGTCAGAACGCGGATAACGCCGATGTCACCTTCAATTTTTACCTTGACCGGTTGTACATGGATGATGGCACGTGTTACGTTTACATCAAAATCGCTGATGCCTTCCCGCCTTACGGTAAAGGTAACGCTTGTGCCGGGTTTTCCCTGAAGTTTCTCTACGGCTTTGAACAAGGAAATGCCATAAACGGGTTCGGTTTCAATGCGTATGATCATGTCACCAGGTAATAAACCAGCTTGGAATGCAGGTGTGTCTTCCATGGGAGAGACGATTTTAATGAGGCCGTCTTCCATGGTAACTTCAATGCCTAAGCCGCCAAACTCACCTTGCGTTTGACTTTTGAGTTCTTGGTATTTTTTTGGGTCAAAATAGCCTGAGTGAGGATCAAGAGATGTGAGCATGCCGTCCAACGCACCTTCAAGTAGCTTGTTGTAGGACGTTTCATCCACATAGTTCTCTTGCACATGTTTGGCAACGCTGGCATAAAATATGGCTGAATTGCGTAAGGTTATATCATCAGATTTATTTTCGTCCTCTGACTCCTTTACATCCACATCCAGGACGATTGGCTTTTCAGTTCCTGTACATGATACGGATGTTAACAGTAACAAGCTGAGCGCAAAATACTGACCTAACTTAAACACGTAAAATTCCCCTCGTAATTATTCCTGAGTCTAGTGTAAACTATCCTAACAGCGACGCCAAGTAACATTTTGGGGGAAATGTAAATGGCTATTAACTCCGATCCTCAATATTAAAAACGGGTATTGGCTAGTGTCTAGTCAATACCCGCTGTCTGTTTTAGAATCTAGAACTGGTAACGAGCTGTGAGCATCGCGCTTGCGTTTACTTCATTGCCGCCACCTTCAACATTTATGTTACCTGTGAGTGACACTCCTGACTTATATTGGGCCGTGAGAGAGCCGCCTGCTGCTACTAAGTTTCTGACCTTTTTATCGCCATAGACTGTTGTACCGAATGGTTGTCCTACCAAGTTAAATGAAACCTTTGAACCACCGATTGGGCGTTTTTGTACCCATGAGAGCTTCAATGATGGGTAGATAAGCTTATCCCCGGATGTCATGAAATGAGAGATAATACCACCCACTTCGCTGCGTGAGAACTTGGAGTGCCTCGACTTGGTTCTCACATTCAAACTGATAGCATTTTTTTCTGTAAAACCATTCTCATGGGAACAGAAGTACGCATAGTTTACAAACGGTTGAACGGTGGTCTTTTCAAAGTTCATCATGTAACCGAGTTCAAAGTCCCCTGAATAGGATGTACCCTTATGGCTCTGAGTAGCCGTTCTATTGAGGCCGCCGAAATTGATTTTCCTGTGTGAATTAAAGCTGTTGGAACCAAAATTGACCTGACCATCCACATAGAAACCCATTTGACTGAGCCAAAGACCATAGACGCCACCATAATAGCTTGTAACGTTGCCATTACCGCGGTTCTGCATCCAATCAAAATGGGTACCCACGGCACCAGCTGTTACACCTAGGTAAGCCTGAGGCATAACTTCCACATCTGCTCCCACTGCCGTACCGTAAGATGTGCTGCGAGTGCCAGGAATTGGGCTCGCATTTTTCTTATTCTGCAATGCACCTGCACCTTGCAACCAAACACTCATCTTGCCCATTTGGACCGTCTTGTTGAGCGGCGTGTTACCTTCCGTGAGAGACAAACTCGTCATATTGCGATTGGATTTTTTTTGCGAACTGGTGTTAAACGCCTGAAGGTTGATGCCTTGGTAGGGATCATTTTTCAGCTGCTGAAGTTTGGTAAATGCTGCTTTAGGGACAGAGCTTCCAGCAACTTTTTGTTGAGACAAGGATTCCAGCTTACTTTGAAGATTGGAGCCAACCATACCTGTGATAAAATTAGATTGTTGAAAACTCACAAATCCCAGTTCACGATATGGATCCGGACTTATTATTTCCAGTGCATCTGTAAGGCCGGCCACACCACTGGTTTCAAAAACGTTTTCTAAAGCTGCCAAAACCTGCGTATCCAAATCCGTATTGAAGTTTCCTGAAACCGCAATTTGATCAAAATAACGGGCTATGATGCCTGGATTGCCGCCTTGAACTAGCGCTTCTATGTTTAAGGCCGTCCTGACAACGACGGAAGTTGGGTTATACGTTACAGTGTATTGCAGTATATCATTTAATACAGTCGTAAATGTGCCAACTATATTGTTCGCCGTCAACACGATATAGTCTGCGACTGTGAATTCAGTTGGGGTGATATCCAGCGTTCCTGACAAGTTAGCTGTTCCCGTGACTTGTAGCAGATCTGAAGATACAGGAGTGATTTTTATATCCAGTTCACCTGTAGGATTTTGAGTGTAGTCACCGTTTACAACCATGGTACCGGTACCGCCACCAGGTGCAAGTGGATCTACTATACCTGAGCTAATCAAATTGCCCGAAGATCCGTTTCCTGCATATGTAGCACCAGCTGCCACCGTAACATCGCCAGCCAAGTTACTAAAGTTATTTAGAGTACCAGCATTCACAAATACGTCACCAGTAAACGTCGAATTTGTGATTGTAAATGCACCTGTGCCTTGCTTAATCAAACCACCTGTTCCATTCATGTTTCCAGTGTAGATGGTAGACAGACTGTTGCCTGTAGTAAGAGTAAATGCGCCCAAGTTTACAATACCGGCTCCTGATAAGGAACCAATGGTTTGTGGAGCTAGCAATTGGTATGCGGCACCTGCCAAAACAGTAAGATCTGTGGTTGGTGACAAGTTACCAGCAATACCGCCTGCATTGATTAATGTGGGACCTGTATAGGTATTCACCCCAAGCAGAATCAAATTTCCAAGGCCTAATTTTGTGAGTGGACCACCTGTTAAATTGTCGTTGACTACGAAATTGTTTCCGCCGGCAACAATATCAAAACCACCTCCCAGGGGGCCCCAGATGATAGCCCTGCCGAGACCTGCAAGAGCTCCCATTACTCGCAATGTACCGCCGTTAACGGTTAAAGCACCTGCGCCACCCAAATTGTTAGCAGCAGCTATCTCCAAAACACCGCCATTAAGGAATGTGCCGCCTGTGTATGAATTTGCGCCGGTAAGAACTAATTTACCAAGCCCTGATTTTGTCAGTGAACCACCGGCCAAAATATCTGGAACTGTAAAGGTGTTAGCTGCATCAACTATGTTAAAGCCGCCACCAGCTGCGCCCCAGGTGATAACGCGGGGTGTAGCGTTGAAAGTTGTTCCCGTGACCCTTAAGGTACCACCGTCTATGGTGAGACCATTGGCTGCGTTACCTAAGTTGTTATCAGCACCCACTGACAAACTGCCAGCGTTGATAGTCGTCATACCTGTATATGTATTAGCGCCTGTCAATGCGAGAGTGCCCGGACCTGTCTTAGTCAGAGCCCCTCCAGCTAAAACTTGAGAAATAGTAAAGGTATTTGCAGCAGCTGCGATATCAAATGTACCAACGCCAATTCTTGTAATAGTCCGCGGAATACTGGTGAAGTCTGTCCCCGTTATTCTGAGGGTACTTCCATCAAGCGTAAGACCACCTGAGCTTCCTAGATTTGCGTTCGAACTGACGGATAGGATTCCGCCGCCATCCACGACTGTTACACCGGAATACTGGTTATTGCCCGCGAGTACAACAGTACCAGCAGACAGAATGTGAAGCCCCCAGATTCCAGCATTTTGACCTGTGCCGCCTACGCCTGTTAGGTCTGATATGCTGTCGTTATAGGTTTGTACATCTGCGCCACCACCATTGAGGGTAAGCGTGCCATTACCTTGTAGTAACATACCGGAGCCAAATGTCTGACCAAAAGAGCCTCCATCAACACCTCTTGCGCCTCCAAACAATGTATTGCCAGAAATCGTATTGGTGCCGGTTATGGAAAGGGTGCCTCCGTCCGCGACGAATATGGCGCCGCCCATGGCTGCACCACCGCCTCCTACATTACCAGTTCCATCAATATCTTGTCCAGCGAAGCCGCCACCAAAACCGGGCAATCCACCTCCATCAGGACCACCGGCACCACCGCCACCGAAGCCACCGTCACCGCCAATGGTACCGCCATAGCCACCGCCACCGCCGAAGCCACCGGAACCGCCGACACCAAATTGCTCGCTAGCGCCACCGCCACCGAAACCGCCGGCACCATTGCTGTAGCCACCGCCGCCGCCGAAACCACCTGCACCGCCCACAGTCGTGTCTGAGCCACCACCACCGCCGCCTATACCACCTGATCCACCTGCCAGAAATGAGCCATCCTTACCGCTTGAACCACCACCGCCGCCAACTGCACCGAGGTTTTGGTCACCATCACTGCCACTACCTGTTCCGTCACCTGATCCGGCAGGGGTGAAGCAACCTCCGCCACCACCATTATCACCACCAGGACTACTGGGACCAAAATTGCTGTCACCTGCTTTTGTAAATCCTTGTGTTAGTAATATCTGACCGATGCCTTGTCCACCAAAACCACCGCCGCCGCCTGTATCCTGCGTGCTGTTACCACCACCGTCTCCTCCTATACCACCGCCACCGCTGACTCCGCCATTGCCACCAAGGCCGCCACCGCCACCATTAGTCCCGCCATCGCCGCCCATACCACCGCCACCAGCATAGCCTACGCTGGATATGATGCCGGCACCTGCTGCGCCACCAGCGCCACCTATGGCACGGTTGGAGATAAAATTAACATTGCCTAAAGTTACATCCGCATTTTGGTTAATGAAAAGACCACCTCCAGCACCCATACCGCCACCACCGCCGTCGCCACCCTTAGCTGTGAAATTTTGTAAGGTCATATTTGATAGAAACACTGTAATTGGCTGAGGCGTTTGGTTCGGGACTACGTTTGCAGGCTGGTTAAAGGCTGGTGTCGGTAGACCGCTAACAAACAATCCGCGACGTCCGCTAGCAATAGCACCACCATCAAGAGTGACTCCAGCGGCTGGACCTGTAATTGTCATACCGCTGAAAATCATCGGCAATGAACTGCTAAGATTGATAGTACGCGCAGTTGCAAAAACAGCGTTATCAAAAAGAATAGTGCTTGGAGCACCAACCACCCCATTGGGCGCGCCTGCCGCATTGGCTTTTAGAATAGCGCTTCTTAATGATTCCCCACCACCAAGAACAGAGCCATTGGCGCTCACCAATGGATCATCAGTTCGCGTAACCGTCACATTGGTGGCCAGAGCAACGTTTGAACATAGTAATCCCATGGTGGTAAGATAAAGTGGCCATCCACGAAAATGTCTCTTAGCTGCAGTGGTCTGAAGGTTATTATTTGAACTGATGCTTTTCATTCTAGAACTCCGATTTTTATAAACTTTTTTGTTTCCAATAATGTGTTTTGGGTTGTCATGTTTGCATTTAAAAGGCTAATACCTGCGCTCGTGATTCTAAACTATCTTTATGCGGAATAATGGCTGACATTTTTGCCCCTGTTATCATGCCCTTAACTATCCTAGCCAACATACAGGTCAGAGATAGTTAACGAATCATTAATTTTTGTTATTTTTATGAGATTACCACAAGCTAAAAATAATTAAAGCGCAAATTACAGAATATTATTTTTCGGGGATTAGCGATTGCCTATGGCTACACTTATTTGTCAAATAGACATCTTAGAGGAAGTTGGAGGCTTATTTAGGTTGACTTAGGAAGAGCTAGTTTAGAAATAATTTATGCCAGGAGATATCCCGTGCATCACCTTGAGCCGGGGTCCAGCGTCACAAGTGGAGCGATAGCGACTCAATCTGTTCTATAAGGAGCTGCAAGCAGCACATTGTTGTGCTGGACCCCGGCTCAAGGCCGGGGAGGCACGGGAGGGTGGCAGAATTAATGATTTAACCTACTAGCCATTCATTCACCTCAACCAGCTGTTTTCGGCACCATATCAGGTAAAACCTTATCTAATCCCTTGACGAGTTCAGCCGCCACTGGTGATTTTTTGCTGACCGTAACATAGTATTCCTTATCCTTGAAATATGGCACATCAAGCATGGATAATTTATCGTTCGCTTTTAATACATTCAATAAATCTTGTCCGTTCATTTTTTCTATTATTATGGTGCCCACCCGACCGAGGATTAGTTTTTGAATATTGACTTGGTCATCCTTGGCATTTTCATCGAATTGAGCGCCCTTTTCTTTACGTAGCTGCTCTGCAATGGAATAACCTAAAGGAATACCAATGGGTTGTGGCAATGAAGATACATCCTTTTTCGTGGTCCATTCTTGCTTGCTTCCCACCTTGGTTACGAATACATAACTCACCGGATGCAATGGTGTTGCAGGATAGTGTAAATACACTTCCCGATCAGGCTTTTTAGATGCGGGATAGACAATATCGATCGTGCCCTCCTCTGCCATCTTCAGGCAGCGTTTCCAGGGGACATCATCAATTTTCAGCTCATACCCAAGCTTCTTAAGCGCATCCTGCAATATTTTTGTATCAGATCCTGAAATATTTCCGCCTTCGCTAACAACAAATGGCGGCCAGGCAACCGTGCAGGCCCTTAAAGTTTTAGGAGGTTCAGCTTTGACGTGAGCTACCAGTATGGCACCGGCAACTATACAAGTCCAAAGCTTAAGCACGGCGACGGTGACCTCTCTCTACGGAATCCTTCAAAATTGTTGAAGCACGGAAAGACAAGCTGCGCCTTGGTGTAATCATTACTTCCTTGCCGGTCTTAGGATTGCGACCTACGCGTTCTGTCTTAGTACGGACATGGAATGTACCAAAAGAAGAAATCTTCACGTGACCTTCTTTTTGCAAACCTTTTGCAAGCTGTTCAAGTGCGGATTCTAGAATTTCGACGGATTGTTGACGAGAAAGTCCTAAAGAACGTGATAGTTTATCGGACAAATCTGAACGAGTTAGTGTTCTGGCTTTTGCGGACATGATACCTCCATTTTTTTATTATTAATGAGACACCTAATTGGAGCCTCTCCCCAGTTAACAGGGGTTATTAATGAATAGGATAACACAGTAGAATCAGAATGCAACCCTCAGAATTAACCTTATATTAACCCTACTTTCGTGAGTGCATTTTGTTGTCTTTTGTCCATTTCAGTAATACTGAAGTCTTGGATAAGGCTTTGAAATTCTTGATACCAATTGATTTCTGCCCTTAAATGCAAGAATACGGATCCAAGGCCAATGGCAGCCCGGTCCATAAATACAAACTCTGCTGGAGGCTCGACGCCACCCACTTTACGGAGCTCTTGATGTACTTTTGCAGCAACCTCGCGACCATACACGCCCCGTTGCGTTTCATCAATCAGACGTACGCGGTCGTCCATAATGGGGCCATATAGAAAAGCTGCCCAGCCATTAAGAACTTCGATCAGCTCTTTGCTGGGATTGGTAAACCCCCAGCTTTTGTAAGCTTCAACGGCCAGGTCCATATCATTGTGAAGCAAGGCATTATAAAGATTAGTCACACCTTGAACAAATTTGGCTGGGAATATGCGCATACAACCAAAGTCTAGCAGGTTTACAGAATTGTCCTTACGGAATGTGTAATTACCTAGGTGAGGATCGCCATGGATGATGCCGTAATAGTAAAAAGGCACATACCAGGCTCTGAACATGTTTCGAGCAATTTGATTGCGGCATTCTTGGCTGCGCTCCACTACGTCTTTTAATGGCTCCCCTTCGAGCCAGGACATGCTGAGAAGACGTGATGATGAAACTTCGGGGAAATACTTTGGCACATGGATCCCCGGCTCGTCCTTGAGCATAAGGTTATAGAGCGCTATGTGCTTTGCTTCCAGATTGTAGTCCAACTCCTCGCGCAAGCGATCGGAAATTTCATCGAGGATATGGGTGGTTTGAATGGCGTCGTCGTATTTTTCATAGAACTTGAATATAAAACGTAGTTGCTTCAAATCGGCTTCCACTATGGATGTCATTTGTGGATATTGTAGTTTGCAAGCTAAAGCTTCACCTTCTAACGACATAGCCTTGTGAACCTGACCTAAGGATGCGGCCGCAGCGGCTTCGTGTTCGAATTCTTTGAACTTGGATTGCCAGTCGGATCCTAATTCAGCCTGCATACGCCTTTTAACAAAAGGCCAGCCCATGGGTGGGGCATTGGATTGCAGCTGCGCTAGCTCTCCTGCATACTCAGACGGCAGCGCATCGGGGATGGTGGAGAGCATCTGCGCCACTTTCATTAATGGGCCTTTAAGATCCCCCAAAGCAATGCGCATATCCTCTGCCAGTCGAGTTCGGTCGATATCCACATACTGACCGCTGGCCAGGCGCATAAACAAACCAGGAAGCTTGGTGGAGACCTTGCCGTAACGTTTGAGTCGTTCAAAGAGATTATCGTTTTCCAAACCGTTTATTCCTTTGGAGTTTTAACTTCAAGGATGCGCAATAGATTGGTTGTGCCAGCTGCAAAGATTTGTGTTTTGTTCGTCACGTCAAAGGGAATGCCAGCTGTAATAACCACTGAGTCGCCATTTTCAGCGAAGCCTTCTTCTATGGCAATTTTTGAAGTCATCTCGGACATATGGAAAAAATCGGTCACTTCTTGGCATTGAACCGCATGTACACCCCATGAAAATGTGAGTTGACGAGCTGTTGCCATGTTGGAGGTAAGCGCTAGAATCGGTGCTTCTGGTCTTTCGCGAGCTGCTCTTAAGGTGGTAGATCCACTGTCTGTATATGTCACAATGGCTTTAGCCCTGATCGTACGAGAGACTTGGTTTGCAGCCATGGTGATAGCATCGGACGCTGTGGCCTCGGGCTGATTTTGTTGGGCATTCAACATGACTCGGTAGTATGGATCTTTTTCAACGCGACGGATAATACGATCCATCATGGCCACTGATTCTACAGGATAGGCACCGCTTGCTGATTCAGCCGACAACATGACACCATCGGCACCATCATAAACGGCTGTGGCGACGTCTGAAGCTTCTGCTCTGGTGGGTGTGGGGCTTGTAACCATGGAGTCTAACATCTGTGTTGCTACCAATACGGGACGTCCCTGCTGACGACACGTGCGGATAATCAGCTTTTGGATGCTTGGCACATCTTCTGGGGGCATTTCAACGCCCAGATCGCCGCGTGCAACTAGAATGCCATCGGACAAATTCACAATCTCTTCTAGGTGTTGGATGGCTTGCGGTTTTTCTAGCTTGGATAAGATCTTAGCTTTGCCTTGAATCAAGTCTCTTGCTTCTAAAATATCCTCAGGTCTTTGCACAAAGGATAGAGCCACAAAATCTATGCCAAGTTGTAAACCAAAGGTAAGATCTTTTCTGTCTTTTTCGGTCAAGATAGAAATGGGCAAAGCTACACCTGGAACATTCACGCCCTTGTTATTGGATATGCGACCCGGAACGATGACAGTGGTATTGGCGTGATCTGGCCCGTGGCTGTCCACCCGTAAACGGACTTTGCCATCATCAACCAATAAATCTGCGTCTTTTTCTAGAACAGCAAAGATCTCCGGATGGGGCATTTGCACACGGTCTTGATCGCCCAGTTTATCTTCCAGATCAAGGCGGAATTTTTGGCCTGCTTGAAGCTCGATAACGTCTGCGGTGAAACGACCTACACGTAGTTTCGGCCCTTGCAGATCGAGCATGATCGTAACCGGACGACCGAATTTCGTTTCCAGATTACGTAAGGTCTTTACTCGTGCCGCATGATCTTCGTGGCTGCCATGAGAAAAGTTCAGACGAAATATATCAACGCCACTCAAATAAAGCTGTTCAATGACCGCATCAGAAGATGACGCTGGACCTAAGGTTGCTGTTATTTTGGTATTTCTATTTCGCCTCATTTTTACCCTTTTCTCTTTTTTCATCTGCCGTGGCTGTCACAATACTGGAAAGCACAATCATGCAACCCAATGTCTGCATCCAACCGATAATTTCACCAAAAATAAGCCATCCCATGGCGGCTGATACGATTGGACTCAGCAACATGGTTACCGATACGAAGGCGGCACTCAATTTACCCATGGAATACGCTAGCAAACCCTGGCCAAAAATATGTACGAGGATAGCAAGCCCCAACACTCCAACCCAGTCTTCCCAAGTTGTTAGAGCAAAGCTTTCCCCTGTAAAATAGCCTAATATCAACAAAAATACGAGATTGGATAGGCTGGTCCAGAACAAAATTGTCGGGGCATTGAATTTGGCACGCAAGTTCTTCACCAGAATAATGTAACCGCTGTAGGCAACTGCTGAGAATATAGCTAGCATATCGCCGGCGAAATTGTCGGCGTCAATGGTTAAGGTGCTTCCTGTCAATATGGCTGACCCTACAATTGCCATGGTGGCAGAGGCAACGAAGATCAAACTAGGTCGAATCTTGTATAACGCCCATATGAATAAGGGTACGAATATGGGCGTCAGATTGTTAAAGATGGCCGAGTTAATGATCGATGTCATCTCGATGGACATATGCCATGTGGCAAGGTCTATAGAAAAGAAAAAACCAGCCAGTATTAAAACAAACCATTCACGTCCGGAGGGCTTAGCCTGAACACCGCTTCTGGCCCGAGCTTCCAGCTTAATCCATAGCCAAACAAAAGGCATGGCAATAGCAAGACGATAACAACCAATAGCATTGGTGCCTATATCCGTCATGCGAACGAATATGGGTGAAATACCCAACATGGCCGAGCCAATAAAGGCCATTACCAGCGGTAAATGGGGCTTAAATGCTTCTAATGGTGCGTATTGTCTTCTCATTTTCAAACCTGAATATAAAATTAATAAGTCACCTTGAAATAGACCACAGATAGGTCTATGGTAGCTACATAATCAATGAGTAATCGTTTTTGAGGAGAATAGCAATGGAAACTGTCGATCAATCAACCGCACAACACTTACGTCAATTTATCGAACGCATCGAGCGTTTGGAAGAAGATAAAGTCGCTCTGAGCCAAGACGTGCGGGAAGTTTTCGCCGAAGCTAAAGGCGCTGGGTTTGATGTGAAAATCATGCGTCAAGTGATCAAGCTGCGCAAGATGAACACGGATGAGCGCAGCGAACTGGAACATTTGCTTGATACTTACATGCATGCACTGGAATTAGCTGAGAAAAAAGCTGTGGAAATTAAAGAAGCTGCTTAAGTTTCGCATGGGTCGAGTGAACTTTATTTAGCCCGACCCTTTTTATCCATGAAGGCTAAGTCTTGCACCCCATGGCTGACCATCATTGCGGTTCGTTTTTGAGCTGACAGGCTTATAACTTTTGGCTTTGACACCTTCTCGGGTTTCCTCGTGCCTTTAATCCCGCCGGCGCGGGAGTAGGAAAATAAGGAGGCCGATACTGGTTTATTGGATTTTTTACTAGCTCCGGGATAAAGACTGCCTCCTGAACCCTTATATATGGTGACACCATGACGCGTTATAGGCGCTGGCGCAGAAATGCCCGGTACGATTCCGCCATGTAAAGCGTTATGGTCAGCAAATGTGTTACCACCTCCCCTATTAACCTGGCTAAACTTTTTCAAAACCAGATTCTTGTATCGCATATGATGCTCAGGCGTAAATGAGTGGTAGTTGCCTACTGCCGTTGACCAGGCACGGTTCTGATCGGTTTTCAGTTGTTTTAAATATTTAGCCCCCTGCCCTACATTGTGAGCCGGTTCAAACATGTCTTCTATGGATGCAAACTTGTGTCCATGATGTTCCACGTTCATTTGCATACAACCGATGTCGATATTCTTTATACCTCTGCGCTGTAGCCCTTTAACATATTCCACGGCTTCATCTCGGGTATTGAAATAGTTGGACTTTCCTTGAGATTGCACAGTCCATGGCCACGGCTCAACAAGCTTTTTGTCTTTGTTGTATCGACCGGATTCCACATGGGCCATGGCTGCCAATAGATTTGTGGGGATTCCTTCGAGGCGCTCTATGCGTTGGATGTGATTCATGCACATATTGCTCGCCAACGAGATTGGCAAATTAAGTAGGTTCAGAAGAATAAGGGCGGTTAAATATTTTCTCATCACCCCTATTAAAGCAAAAATCAGGCCAACTGGTCCAGCGATTATATTTTGTATGTCACTTCACCTCTCCCCCCCGTGGGAGAGGTCCGGAGCGAAGCGGAGGGGTGAGGGGGCTTACAAGCCGCTCCGGACAAGCGGCCGCACCCCCTCACCCGGCCTTCGGCCGACCTCTCCCACGAGGGGAGAGGTGAAATTAAATGCATTAGATGCTAGTTTAAATGTTTCACTTTAGACTAAAACGAAATGTCTAAAAATTCCTTCCAGTAGTCAGGCACAATCTCCTGGGGAAGACTATTTACCGCAGCGAAGTAATTTTCGTAGATTTCACCGTCGAATCGTCCTAAAGGTGTGTTTATGAGTTTGTCATGAAGTCCCCAAGCATCTACAAGATGTGCCACATATGGTCGTATACCCGCATAAAGGCCTAGAATTTGTTCATTAATTAAGCGGCCCCTGGTTACAGGGAAATAGCCATTTTCGTAAAAGACGTTCAAGAACTCTTGTATGTGCTTAAGAGCGAACAATTCTGCCAGTTTAGTGAGTATAGGGAGCAGGTCTTTACCCGTTTCTCCCAAAGCTTTTGGCAAATCTTTTTCGAGCGTATCCATAAACATTTCGATCACCGAGAACATGAAATGTACTTTGCTCGCCTGAATTAGCTTGAGTTGACAAGCATTCCAAGCCTCGTCCCTATCACCCCGCTTTTGCATCTCAACCATCATTTCCATGGCTGCCTCTTTAATCACTGCGAGAGATAACCATAGGGCAGCATCTTTCATTTCACTCAAGCTAAGCGGTTTAGTTGAATCTGCACTGGATTTCATTGTTGAGAACCCAGCCAACTTATTCAAATATTGAATGGAATCCCCTTCGATGGGTTTGCCTTGCATGACTTCCCCAGCGGTTTTTACCAAGTAACTGGCTGTCTGCTGGACCAAAACGATAGCATCACCTTCGAACGGTATGGTTGGAGCACTGTCATTGAGCAATCGGGGAAGATCGGACAGCTGGGTGAATCCATGGCCGCCAAGGGCTAGGATACAATCGTTGATGGCCCGGCTGCCCCACAAGGTGACAAAACCCTTCATAGCGCACGCATTGTTGTGTAGTTCTTTTAAGCTATGTGTGTCCTTTTGTCTTAATTCCTCCATAACTTTTTCATTTTGAGAAACCAATTTAGCTGTAGCAAACTGAAAGGCATAGGCAGAGCTTAAGGCACCGATAAGTCTTTCTTGCTGTGTGGTATAATCGAGCAAGCTTTTTCCTTCTAATGTATACTGGTCACGTACGATGGAATATCTGGTGGCAATGGTTACAGCACGTTTCACGGATTCAACCACACCCCTTGCAATCATTACACGAGTAGGAACGAGCGTGCCATATGCTAGCTGAGGGATTTCGCCTCGAGTAAAGTTTCCGTCCTTATCTACCTGACACCACTTCATGAGCATATGATTTCTAGGAACTCGCACATGGTCAAATTGCAGCCAGCCATTATCTGTGCCATCGGAGCCCCTTTTTGGCCCCACGTCGCCTAATTTTACACCCTTGAGCACTTCGAAGTTTTCATCCCTCAGTTGCACAACAAAGTTGTGTACCCCGAAGGTTTCTCCATTTATTTGTAGCTTGGCATACACCACTGCATGGGTTGCGGTTTGCGCTGCACATCCAACCCACCACTTGGTAGCCAATAAATTGGGTGTGTTGATCTCGAATTCATCGGTTTCAGGCATAAATGTGGCTGTGGTTTGAAATGCCTTAATATATGATCCTGTAGCAAGTTCTGTTATGGCATAGCACCCCGTCATTTCTAGATTATTTAGTTTCGGCATAAAGTAGTCGATTTGCTCTTGGGTTCCTTGACCGGTTATACCACCACCTGCAAACCAGATACTCATGCCAAACCTACCAAGGCCTCCTGATTTAGTAGCCTGTACTATTCCCAGAACAGCTTGGAACAAGATTGGATCTTCAATATTTTCTCGGATCTTTTTTAAAATCGCCATATGTTCCATGGTTTCTTTCCGCTTCTCTTTACGCGGACGATCGTAAAAGCCGTAGTCATCGTCGAGGAAGGGGGTCTTTTCTAATACATACGTCAGGGCTTTTTGGAATATCGCATATGCTTCCGGTCCACCGTAAAGGAACTCTGTTAGTTTGCTAATGTCGACGAGAATGGCATTCCTCTCTGTGATCAAGCGATTTGTGGCATCCATATTACTACTCCTCAAATAACTAAGTTTAACTATCTATTATCCTCCAAGATCATATCTGCAGCTTTTTCCGCTATCATGATGGTGGGAGCGTTGGTATTACCTCCGACTAACGTAGGCATGATGGAGGCATCCACCACACGAAGACCTTTTATACCGCGGACCTTGAGGCGGTCGTCAACCACTGCCATTTTGTCGTGGCCCATTTTGCAGGTACCCACGGGATGAAAGGTGGTGCCAGGATATTCTCTTAAGTATTCACGAATTTCTTCATCGGTTTGAACAGCCTCACCAGGTAGAATTTCTTTTATGAAATGCTTATTCAAAGGATCTCCGTTTAGAATTTCTCTGATGATCTTAAAACCACGCACAGCAGTCTCCATATCTCTGGGATCCTCAAAAAACCTGAGGTCAATAGCTGGTGCATCCAAAGGATTTGCGCTCTTCAGTCTAATTTCACCCACAGAGTGCGGATGAAGTACAGTAATAAGGGCAGTATAGCCATCATCCGGCAACCCAGATCCAGGCTTATCGAGCCCTGTGGGATATACAAGCCCAGCTAAATGATACTGGATATCTGGCTTCGAGAGCTCAGGTAAGGTTCGGATAAAGCCACCTGCGTCTCCTCCTCCGGTTGCAATAGGCCCTTTCCCTCTGAAGATATAATTTAATATGGCTAGAGGACCTTTGTAGATAGCTTTCCAGTTTTTAACAGGAGCAGAACTTCCTTTGGCGCTATAAATTATAAGATTTAATGAATGGTCGAATAGATTTTTCCCCACACCCGGTAAATCTAGAATAGGTTTGATCTTAAATTCAGCCAGATGTTCTTTGGGGCCTAGGCCAGATAGCATAAGAACCTGAGGGCTTTGGATGGAACCCGCGGATAAAAGCACTTCTTTGGCTGCCAATGCTTTTGTTAGTTCGCCATTGATAGAAATTTCAACGCCTATGGCTCGTTTATCTTCAATTAAAATCCTAGTGACGTGGGTATCAATTAAAACAGTAAGGTTAGATCTATGCTGGACAGGCCGCAAATAGCCCTTAGCAGCACTCCATCGTCGTCCATTAGAAATGGTGCGCTGATAGACACCAAAACCATCCTGTTCTTTACCATTAAAGTCATCCGTCTTCAAATGACCACGTCTTTTCGCGGATTCTATGATAGCTAAAGAAAAATTATTTATTGGGGAAGGAGTCGACACTTTGAGTGGCCCTCCGGCTCCATGAAACTCAGATTCACCGCGTTCGTTATCTTCTGACTTCTTAAAATAAGGGAGTACTTCATTAAAGGACCATCCCTTATTGCCCAAGGCAGCCCATTCATCATAGTCCGTGGAATGGCCCCTGATATATATCATACCATTAATGGAACTGCTGCCCCCTAGAACTTTTCCGCGTGGATACTTGATGCTTTTATTATGCGCATCCTTCATGGGCTCGCTATTAAATCCCCAATCACCTCTACCGGTCTGAAGCAATACGGCTACACCTAAAGGGGCGTTGAATAAAAAGCTATCATCCTTGCCACCTGATTCCAACAGAAGAACTTTATTTTTCGGATCAGACGACAGCATATTCGCAAGAACACAGCCTGCAGAACCAGCTCCAATAATGATGTAGTCGTAATTTTTATCCATACGAATACCCAACATAATGCCTATATTTTATATTACATTACAATATATTTATATTTTGTTAATATTAGATAAATTTCAAAACAAAAAAGGGCGGATATACCGCCCTCTACATTTCTTATTGGTTTGTGATTATTAGCAAACCTTTACACGTGTAATATTCTTAACATAATCCGCCGTGCGGGGACATGTGATGGCCAAGCGACCATGTTCAACTTTTGCTGAGCATTTGCTTGGATCACAAAAACTTGGAAGCGGGAGATTGAATAACGGCACGCAACGTCCTGAGGCACGGTTGCCATTGGACTTTGGTGTTGTGCCCGTTACCAAACGAATATGAATCTCATTTTGCACGATGCAAATATCCAGATCACGAGCTGTTAAGCCTGGGCAATCGCACTCAAAGCAAACTTCGGTGTCATTGTCGATGCATGAGACAGGACCGCAAGTGTTTGCTTGAGAAGCGGGTGTATTTAATCCACCATAAGGCTGTGCGAACATTTGCAAAAGCGCTTGAGCTAAGGGGCTTTGATCTATTGAATGACCACCAACAGCTTGAGTGTGGAAAGGAGAAGAATGATTGTAGTCTAATCCAGCATTTACAGGGTATTGCACGGGGCGTTGATTATAAAAATCTGCGGCACAGATGCTTTGAATTCTGTTGAGCAACTCGTTTTGTAACAAAACGTTTGCGATTCCCTGCTGTGGGTTCCAACCTGCAAAACCACTTGTATGGCGAGGTATGAAACTTGTGGAGTAAGTACAGTTTGATGTGGGAACTTGACGTGATTGACTAAACATAGATTCGTCTCCTTATAGATTAACAAACATGCCCCATTAATGCGGCATTGAAAAATTATAAATGGGAATGGTAAATGAAAAGTAAATAGGATGCTGTTTCTTGCTAAGAAATAAATAAACATTGACTGGGCTCCAAATGTAAATATACAATTATACTATATTTCATTGATTTTTGGAGATAACGCATGACAAAGAATACTTCCAATGTGAGACAAGATTCTCTCACCTACGGACAGCTCATTATTAGCGTACTTTTTGGTTGGATTCTTTGGTACGCCGGCGTTTTGTTCATCAAGCATGGAGGAGCAGCTGGATTCTATGATGGAAACAATATAATTTTGGTTTACCTTGCAATTCTTGTGGCAACTTATGTGGCTATAAAAATTGCTATGCTAATTGGTAAAGTTCCTCCATACCTGGCCCTTAACTTTGTGGGATTGGCCACAGCTGCAGCCATAACCCTGGATGCACTGGCACTTATTTGGCTGAGAGATATTTACGGAACGGATACTGAACTGGTTTTACGTGGGGCAGCCTCGATCATCTGGGGGGCAGCTGTGCCTATATTCATTGCCTTACAAATAGAGGCTAAGCACAGACGACTTAAATAACCCGCAATCGACGTCCTACACATGCGAAAGCAAAGACGGCTTTTTCCAAGTCCTCTTTGCTGTGTGCGGCACTGATTTGAACTCTAATACGAGCCTCGTTCATGGGGACCACTGGGAAGGAAAATCCCACAACAAATACACCTTCTTCAAACAATTGTGCTGCCATGATGCCAGCTAGCTTTGCATCTTCAAGCATTACGGGAATGATAGGGTGTGAACCAGGTAGTAATTTAAATCCCAAGGCTTCCATCTCACGACGGAAATAAATGGTGTTTTGTTTGAGTTTTTCGAGCAAATGATCGCTTTCTTCTAATAAATCAATAGCCCTTATGGATCCAGCACAGATAACCGGTGGCAGGGCATTGGAAAATAGGTAAGTACGGGATTTTTGTCGCAGCCACTCAATGATAGATCGGTTTGCGGTAATAAATCCGCCTGCCGAGCCGCCTAAGGCTTTGCCTAAGGTTCCTGTAAGAATGTGTACACGGTCTTCAACTCCAAAATGCGCTGGTGTCCCCTTCCCTTTTGGCCCCACCACACCTACCGCATGGGAATCATCCACCATGACCATGGCATCATACTTGTCTGCCAAGTCACAAATTTCAGGGAGCTTAGCCAAATAACCGTCCATGGAAAAAACGCCATCGGTGGCGATCAGACGAAAGCGGGCGTTTTGGGTTTGTTTTAGTTTTTCTTCTAGCTCTTCCATGTTGCTGTTAGCGTAAAGATGGCGTTCAGCCTTGCTCAAACGAATGCCATCAATGAGACAGGCATGATTAAGGGCATCGCTGATAATAGCGTCTTCAGGGCCCATGAGTGCGCCAAAAAGACCTAATGTGGCCGCGTAACAGGAGGAATAGAGGATTGTGTCTTCACGACCCAGGTAACTGCTGATTCGTTCTTCTAAACGCTTGTGAGGTAGCTGCGTGCCGCAGATAAAGCGCACAGATGCCATGCCGTAGCCAAAATCATCCAAGGCTTCGTGTGCATCTGCAATGATATGGGGGTGATCCGCAAGGCCTAGATAGTTATTCGCACAGAGGTTAATGACGTCATCACTGGCAGATGCCACCACACCCACATGGGATGATTGCGGTGTGGTGATGACGCGTTCGGGTTTGTATAAGCCGGTTTCCTTAAGATTGATGATTTCATCATCTAGAAATTGGCTGTAGGATAACGTCATTGCACATCCCTTTATTCAAAAACTATGGTACGATTTCCACTTACGAATACACGATCTTCTAGCACTAAACGCACGGCTTGCGCTAGGGTTACTTTTTCCACATCTTGACCGGCGCGTGACATGTCTTCGGGTCCGTAAGCATGATCCACGGGGATCACATGTTGCGCTATAATGGGTCCTTCATCCAGGTCTGAATTGACGAAGTGAGCTGTGGCGCCAATAATTTTAACGCCCCTGTCGTATGCCTGTTGATAGGGCTTGGCGCCAATAAATGCCGGTAGGAACGAATGGTGGATGTTGATGATTTTATTTTGGTATTTTTGGGTAAACTCAGCCGACAGGATGCGCATGTATTTGGCTAGAATTATATAGTCAGGTTGATACTGGTCTATGACCTTTGCCACATGGTCTTCGTGGGTAGCACGGTCTATTCCTTCGTGTGCGAGGAAATAAAAGGGAATGTCGAAGCGATCAACCAGATCTTTAAGGATATTATGATTGCTGATAACAGCTTCCACGTCCGCATCCAAACCGCCATGCCAACAACGAACCAACAAATCGCCTATACAATGGGCTTCTTTGGTGGCCAGGATGATAACTTTTTTGCGTTCCTGCGAGGAGACTCTAACCGTTGCGCCCTGTGGTAGCAAGTGGTTTAAATCTGCTATCAACTTATTTTTGTTGATATCGCCTTCCACTTCAGTACGCATGAAAAACAGTTCATGATGCCTATCAACGAATTCCCAGTTGGCTACAATGTTTAGATCATTCTTGTATATGACGCTGGTAATTTTTGAGATTAGACCCTTATCATCAGTACATTCAATTAATACGATATGACTCACTATAATACCTTTTCTAAGAATTGTTTGGCCCGCGTGGATTTCGGTTGGGTAAAGAAATTGAGAGGCAGACCGTCTTCTACGATTTGGCCTTCGTCTAGGAACAAAACCCTATCAGCTACTTCCCGGGCAAATCCCATTTCGTGGGTTACAACCAACATGGTGATCCCCGTGTGCGCAAGGTTTTTTATTACATCCAATACCTCTTTGACCATTTCAGGATCAAGGGCAGATGTGGGTTCGTCAAAAAGCAAGACTTTTGGCTCCATGGCAAGGGTTCGCGCAATGGCCGCTCTTTGCTTTTGCCCGCCAGATAGCTTTGAGGGATATGCGTCAGCCTTATCTTCGAGACCTACGCTTTTGAGTAATTCATCTGCATGTTTGCCTGCTTCCTCGCGGGATATTCCTTTGACTTTTATGGGCGCATACATGACGTTTTCTTTTACGGTCATATGGGGGAATAAATGAAAATGCTGGAACACCATTCCCACTTTCTCACGCAAACTGGAAACTTTGCATTTAGGATCCGTAATGCATTCATTTTCGATCGTGATCTTCCCACCTGTAGGGATTTCTAGCAGGTTGACACATCGCAACAAAGTGGATTTGCCTGAACCTGAAGGACCAATAATAGCGACAACCTGACCCAAGGGTATTTCCAGATTAATATCCTTAAGCACTTGGTGATTGCCAAATGTTTTTGAGAGTTTTTCAATACTAATCACTTCTCTGCATCCTTTTTTCAAGCAAGCTGGCAAACCAAGCAAGAACCATAACCATTAAATAATACAGCAGAGCCGCAATGATCAAGGGCTCAAAATAAATGAACTTCTCTGCCGCCACAATGTTGGCTCGCCGCAACAAATCTGCCTCGCCTAAAACGGAAATCAACGAGGATTCCTTAAGTAGGTTTATAACCTCATTGACCAAGGCGGGCAGAATGTTCTTGATAGCTTGTGGCAGAATAATATGCTGCATGGTTAAGCGATATTTGATGCCCAAGGATAGAGCAGCTTCCATCTGTCCTTTGTCCACTGCTTGAATGCCGGCACGGATGATTTCGGATATATATGCAGCCGAATTCAATGAAAAGGCCAAGATACCCGCTTCGAATGCGGATATCTTGTAACCGGTGAATTCCGGTATGGCATAATATACGAGCATCAATTGCACAAGCAGAGGTGTTCCTCGAAACAAAGATGTATAGGCGCTGGAAAGCCATGATACAAGGGGAAACGAGGTCATTTTAGCTAATGCCAAAAGGGTTCCAAGAATCAAACCGAAAAATACGGACAGAATCGTATACTTCAGTGTGATCAAAGCCCCGCCAGCAATAAATGGCAGGGCCGTCACAAATTCGTTATAATTGAGCATAATAACCCTATTGCTTAGAAAGCCACTTTTTTATGATCTCGTCCAGCGCTCCTGTTTCATTCAGGTGGGTCAATGCACGATTAAAATCAGCGACCAACTTCGAATCTTTGGGAAAAACAATGGACGAGCCAAAACTCTCACCTTCTAAATTGTGGATCGTTAATTGCTGAGTGTTTTTATCAACGAACATTTGAGCTGGAGTTTCATCCAGGATAACGCCATCCGCACGTCCTGCCAATACTTCTTGAATGGCATCACCTACTCTATTGAGCGGAATTATTGTTACGCCTGCGTGTTGAGCCGCCCATGTTTTTGCAAACTGTTCCTGAGTCGACCCCAGCAGGACAGCAACCCTGACACCTTCATAGTCATGCCGACGTACAAAATCGTTATCTATCCTGTGCACCATCACATTGTTCATAAAGTAATATGGCTGAGACATAGCTACTTGCTTTGCACGTTCCTCAGTTGGCGTAATTCCCGCCATGGCAAAATCAGCACGTCCCGATTGGATAGTGGGGATGATGGATGAAAAGTCCACATCACGGATTTCAATCTCATAGCCAAGAAATTTACCTATACTGTTTGCAATGTCCACATCAAGACCAACTATCTTGGATTCACCTTCACCCGTACTGAAATATTCAAATGGGGGGAAGTCCGCAGATGTGACCATTACCAACTTCTGTTTTGAGCCTGCTTTCTTTTCTTCTTCCCCGCAACCTGTGAGCAAAAGGGGAAGACATAACAATAGACCGAAGAGTTTTTTTAACATAATGATTACCTCTAATTTTGTATTCAAATACGCCGAATCATCAATTCTACCCTTGCCTCCCCGAGCCGGGGAGGCAAGGGTAGGTAGCAGAATTTATTTTTCAATGTACTAGATTAACGCCTTAACCAGTGAATGACAAGCATTCAGTAGAAAAAGCAACTGGCAGTTGTATATTCATTTTAATGTCCGACGCTCCCAAAAAAGCTGACTTAAGCTTTTTTCGGAACGCCGTTGTTTCGCAAAAATCGCAATGTAATTAAGGACTTTAGGTTCTCAGATGTGAGATACACATAAACCGCTGGCAATACGTATAGTGTGAAGAGAGTACCGATGGCCATACCTCCCACTATAACCCAACCAATTTGTTGGCGTGATTCGCTGCCTGGACCCGATGCTATAGCCAGAGGGATAGCTCCCAAAACCATAGCGAATGTGGTCATCAGAATAGGACGGAGACGTGTGCGTGCAGCATTACAAACCGCATCCACACGGGATTGGCCTTCTGCTACCAGTACGTTGGCGAACTCGACGATAAGGATACCGTGCTTGGTAATGAGACCTATCAACGTGACAAGGCCAATTTTGGCGTAAATGGTCAAGGTACCCGTTTCGAACACCGGCATGCCTTTAGTCATTTTAAAGGCACCACCTGCAATCAACAGGGTTAAGATACCACCCACCAATGAAAGCGGCACGCTGACCATAATGATCAACGGGTCTATGAAGCTTTCGTATTGAGCCGATAGTACCAGATAGATGAATACGATGGAGTAGAGGAAAATGAACAATATGTTCGCGCTCTCTTCGAAGAACTTTTTACTATCCCCACCATAATCCATACGGGATCCTTCAGGTAACGTCTCTAAAGACATATCTTTAGCCCGGATTAATACATCAGACAAGCCATAACCTTCAGCTAACTCTGACCAAAGTTGTAGCGCACGTAATCCTCCAACGTGTCCAATGGTTGGAGGCGATAACTGCCTCTCCACGGAAACGATTTCAGCCAGAGGCACCATAATAACTTCGTTCCTTTTGTTGCCCTTGCTAGCCTTGATAAACAAGCCCGACAGGTCTTCACGGGTTTTACGGAATTCCTTGGCCAATTCAATAGTCACAGGATAACGAATACTTTCCTTTTTAAAGTAGGCCACTGCGTGACCACCTATTAATGATCCGAGCATATCACCAACTCGAATAACGTCTACATTTAAGGAAGATGCCTTTTCACGGTCGATCTTAATGGCATATTCTTGCTCTTCAAATATGTTTGTTTGTCTGATGCTGGGACCGTCAATACCAGGTAATTTAGCCAGATCAGAAGCAAACTTCCTGAATACCTTGATTAATTCCTCATAGGATCTGGTGGTTTGGATCACAAGATCCACAGGCGCATCTTTACCACCACCGGTTATAGAACGACCAGCACCTGTTACTTGTACAGATAGACCCGTAATATTCTCAAACTTTGGCTGCAAGGATTCAGCAATTTTCATGGATGTGCGATTGCGATCTTCCCAGGGAATCAGCACACCCTGGAATGACGTATCACCACGGGTCTGAATCATACTGAGTAGCCTATCCACTTCAGGTGTATCCAAAATGATCTTTTCAGCCTGCATCATATATTTATTAATATACTCTAGGCTGGCACCTTTTGGAGGATAAGCTTTTGCAGAAATGGTACCTTGGTCTTCGGGACTAGACATATCTTGCTTCATATTCCATGCAATGATACCACCTAAAGCAGCAACGCCTATGCCTAACAAGATAATCCATAACCTTGAAAAACGCTTGAGAGAGTTGAAGTAACGATCATCAACTTCGGTGAGCAGGTTTTCTATCCAAAGGTCGACCTTCCTATAGTTAGCCATAAAGCCGGTTTGGCCAGTGGTATCTACTTTAGCCGCATGTGGACGCAAAAAACGAGCACACATCATGGGAGAAAGAGTTAGTGCGATAAATCCAGACAATAATACTGCACCCGCCAGAGTCACGGCAAACTCCGTAAAGATTTTACCGATAATGCCCGTGGACAAAGCAATGGGTAGATAAACGGCCGCTAGGGTAATGGTCATGGCAACGATTGCACTGCCAATTTCTTGTGACCCTTTATATGCAGCCGCAAAAGGCTCCATACCCTCTTCAATGTGACGGTAAATATTTTCGAGAATAACGATAGCATCGTCCACCACCAAACCGATGGCCATAACAAGAGCCAAAAGCGTCAGGATATTGATGGTAAACCCAAAGAAATAGAGAAGTGCAAAAGTTCCTATGAGTGACAGCGGTATGGTCACAATGGGGATAATTGAGGCGCGGAATGAACGCAAGAAGAAGAAAATAACCAGAATAACCAACAAAGTGGCCAAGAAAATGGTTACATAAACCTCATGAATAGAACGCTCGATGAAGACAGACTTGTCCGTGGCTATGTCGAGAATCATACCTCGCGGTAGCTCACGTTGCAATTGAGGCAATAGCTTACGGATGGCACGGGAGATGTCCAGATCGTTTGATGTGGATTGCCGAACTATAGACAAAGAAACTGCATCATGACCATTAAATCTGACTTTGAACTGGTTCTCCACCGCATCAAATTTAACTTCTGTGGCCAGATCCGCTATTCTTATTAAATAACCGTCTCGTTCTTCGACGATAATATTGCTAAATTCCTCGGCAGTCTTTAGAGAGGCTTTTGTGGTGACCACAATCTGCTTTTCTTCCGTGATCAAAGATCCTGCAGGCTTTTCAAATGTCTGGTCCTTAATGGCCCTCGCCACATCTTCTGGTGAAATCTTAAGGTTGGCCATTTTAAGCGGATCAAGACGTATATACATCTTAAACTCACCGCCGCCATATATATCAACAGCAGCTATTCCAGGAACCACTTTGATCTGGTTATCCAGTGTATTTTTGGCATAGTCATGGATTTTATTGATGTCCACATCATCCCCATACAGAACCAGGTTCATCATGGGGACCGCATCGGCATCAGATTTACGGATTTCAGGGTTAGCTACATCTGATGGAAACGTGGCACGTACGCGGTTCACCTTATCACGCACATCGTTAGCCGCATCTTCAATGTCGCGGTTAACTTTAAACACCATGGTAATTTTACTCTCGCCATTACCGCTTTCTGACGTAATGGTATCAATGCCGTTGATACCAAGTAGTACCTTTTCAAGGGGCGTCGTAATGAGAGATTCAATAATATCTGGGCTGGAGCCCTCAAAAGTGGTTCGAACGCTGATAATAGGCGTGTCCATTTTGGGTAACTGACGAACCTGTAGCCTGCCAAAACCGACCAATCCAACGATAACCAACAGCATGGATAAAACCGTTGAGAGAACCGGACGTGATATGCAAACATCTGTGAGTTTCATTTAAAACTACTCTTTAGCAGGTTCAGTTTTATCAGCAGACTCATCTTCAGCTGATTCTATTTCTTCATCAGCCTTTTCCGATTTGTCTACCTTTTGGACATCTTTTAGATCTTCACCAAATGCTTCATCGGCAGACACATCTTCGACGATGCGGACGGGTGCTTGTTCATAAACTTTGTTCATGCCAACGGTTACGACCACATCGCCCTCTTTAATGCCTTCTGCTATCTCTACCACACCGGATTCTGACATACCTGTTACGACGGGACGCTTGATAACAATTTTAACTTCTTGTCCTGCCTTCGTTTTCGCATCTACAACTAGATAGACAAAAGATTCTTCTCCGCTAGTCAACACTGCTGTTTCGGGCAGCAGTAGCGCATTATCTTTCGATCCCACAACCATATTCACCCGGGCAAACAAACCTGGCTTCAACTTACCATCCGCATTAGGAATGAAAGCTCGAACCTGCACACTGTTTGCATTAGGATCCACTTTCGGATCAAGAGCTTCGATGGTTGCCTTATACAATTTGTCAGGATAGCTATCTACAGTTACCTTAACTTCCTGCCCTTTGCTAATGGAGCGGATATACTTGGCCGGTACACGATAGTCCACTGTAATGGGATCCACATCAACGATTGTTAACAACTCCGTTTGAGGCGTAACCAGAGCGCCAACGCTATATTTCTTCAGACCTATATAACCAGAAAAAGGTGCACGAATGTTCGTGTGTTCAAGCTGAAGCTTCGCGATATCAAAGTTTGCTTCAGCCTTTAGTAGCTCGGCTTGTGCTTCTTCTTTATTCTTGAGAGGCCCCGCACTACTCTCTGAGAGTTTAGCATAACGATCAAATTTAAGCTTAGCGTTCTGATATGCGGCTTCCGTATCCTTTACTTTGGCACGATAGTTCGCGTCCTCAATTTCCACAAGAGAGTCGCCTTCATTAACAAACTGACCTTCTTGGATATTTAGCTTTTTGATTTTACCTTCGATTTCGGGATGAATAACCACTTCGTTATCCGCATCCAGATTACCAACCACGTTGATTCTCTGTACGATCGACCCCATACGAACCTTTTCAACCTCAACGGCCAAAGGCTCCCTATCGAGGCCTAAGCCACTCTTGGGAGCAAAGAACGAATACCAAAGACCCAACAAGGTTAAGGCGCCAATGACACACATGGTAACGATGATAACAAATTTTCTGAGATCGTTCATAATTCTTCCGTAAAAAAACTGAAACTAAATTACATTCTAACATAGCAAATAGCTAAGTCAAACACGATCTTTACGGTTTTTAGCGCGGAGTCACCACTCACCAACTCCCGTCATCCAGAGCAGCATAAGCGAAGCGTCGCTGCGTGGGATCCAGCGCAAATGTGTGAGCGATGCGAACTCGATCGTTCTTTAATACGGAGCCCGCATGCGCTCGCACACATTCGCTGGATCCTTCGCTTCCTCGCCTTCGCCGAGGCGCGCTCTGGATGACGAGGTTTTTGGTGAATGGTTACTAAATTTTAAATAAATGACGGAAGTGTGGAGGATGGTTGAAGAAAG
This sequence comes from Alphaproteobacteria bacterium, assembly GCA_041738135.1. GTDB lineage: Bacteria > Pseudomonadota > Alphaproteobacteria > JAGOMX01 > JAGOMX01 > JAGOMX01. Next base: position 23,241 of record JBGSQK010000030.1, on the reverse strand, counting down.
AGAGGAATGGTGCCCCCTAAAGTGGGAAAGAGCCCAAGAAATGGTGCCTGGGAAGGGAATCGAACCCCCGACACAAGGATTTTCAATCCTTTGCTCTACCGACTGAGCTACCCAGGCATTTATTATGTATTAGCTTTTAAAGAATTTTGAACCCTTTGTCTAGTGGGATTCTTCATTTTTTTCGTTTTCTTCTGGAGCTGTCTCTTCAAGCTCATCTTCATCCACTACGGGAATTGTATAGCTTTCCGAGAACCACTTTTGCAAATCCACCAGCTTACAGCGCGCAGAACAAAAGGGTCTGAACTCAAAAACCGTCGGTGAATTGCAGCTGGGGCAGCTTTCGGAAGACATCTAAATTACTTGTGCCGGAACGTAATACGACCTTTAGTCAGGTCATAAGGCGTCATCTCGACCGTTACCTTATCCCCGACTAAAACCCGGATGCGGTTTTTACGCATTCTACCTGAGGTATGCGCAAGAATCATGTGTCCATTTTCCAGTTCAACCCGGAACATCGCGTTGGGCAGGAGTTCTGTAACCGTGCCCGAAAATTCAATAAGTTCTTCTTTAGCCATATAGTGTGTGCCTACCTATCTTAAAAAGTGTCTTACAATGGTGGGCGCTACTGGGATTGAACCAGTGGCCTCTACGATGTCAACGTAGCGCTCTCCCGCTGAGCTAAGCGCCCTTTATACAGCAAGATAATGATCGTATACTATCATGACGCATAAAAATCAAGTGCATTAAAAATCCAGAGGGCGGGGATCACGGGTGAATTTCTCATAAACCCTTTGATCCGCCTGGTCTATGAGCGGAATCTGCTGAACCGTCGCCCTCAGGAATATGACCAACTCTGACACTTGACGGTTTTGCTTTCGACCACTGAACAGCAATCCCAAGACTGGTACATCCTTAACCCCCGGCACGCCCGTATTATCATCGTCCGAACGATCTTCCATTAGACCGCCCATGACGATCGTGTCGCCCGATTCCATCTGCAAAACCGAATCAATCTCTCTTACCTGCACTTCAGGCACTGTTGAGCGCTGCGTATTTTCCGATAAAATAGCCACTGCTGGATCTTCTTTTTCGCCGATGACTCTTGATATGGTAGGTCGCAAAGTCATTGTGATTCGTCCTGTTTCTACATCTATAGAGGGCTGAACAACCATGACCAATCCGATGGGAACGGTCTGAATTTGGCTGGATGCCCTTTCATATCCTGGATTATCATCGCTGCCGATTTCACGATAATAGTTCAGCTTAAAGAACACGCGGTTGGTGGCTACTTTTAAGACAGAAGAATGGTTATTCAATACAGTAACGCGGGGACTTGATAAGGTTCTTACAGTACCAAACTTAGCTAGCACACTAGCTAAAGCGGTAAGACTCTCTCCAGATCCCCCAATGGTAAAGACATCACGTAAAGGGGCAATTGTTCTATCAAAAACGGCCGGAGCAGCTATTTCCCCTAAACGCGATCTGAGAACGAAATCTCCGCTGAGAGACTGCCAGTTGATGCCGCTTTTGAATTCATCGTTCAGGTTAACTTCCACAATTTTAGCCTCAATGACCACTTGCAATTGCGAGCTATAAAGCAAGTCCTTTATAAATTGCTGTACCTGTTCATGCTGCCTTTGTGTTCCGGTAACGGTCACGATACCTGCTTGCCTATGAACCGTATAGGTTCCCCCTACCCCTTCCTCCGTGGGATCAAGTATATGCCCTAAATTACCTTCAAATTCATCCCAGAAATCTATTTTTGAATCTCCAGATAAAATGGTGCTAGAACCGTTATCAAACTCCCTGAAGTTCCCCTCGATGCCCGAAAATACATCCGTGGTCATGGAAACCCTGTTTTTCTTTTCCCTCGTTAGGGCCAAAAACTGCAAGTTGTAGGTTTTCAGGTGCGGCTGATCAGGTTCAATGCGAACCGTTTTGTGATCAATGGAGTAACGCAGCCCTGCCGTATGGCAAACTTCCTTGATTACATCAATGGCTGGCTGCTTATGAGCCTGGTAATAGATGCCACCTGTAATCTTGGGGGAAAATGAAATGTTGATTTTAGACTGCCTCGCTAACTCCATAAACAAATCAGTGACAGGCAGCTGATCCGTAACAGAAAGCGTGACTAAGGTGTGCATTTCTTCAGGAATCGTTTTCGTGGTTTTCGGTTTAAAATATTTTGGCGGCAAGTGGGGCTGACGTTCAAATTTTCCTTGGCCCGTCAGTATCTGTTCGTACTCACTTTTAGTGTATTTTAGCTCTGGATCATGTTCGTCGATTCTTTTTAACTCATCACATCCGCTCAGCATTAAACAGACACATGTGATTGATATAACTGCACTTCTCACTACCCTAACCCTGCTATTTACATTTTATGGTGGCTAACCTACAGAAAATTATGATAAAAAACCAGAGGGAATTACGAAAAGGGATCGATTATTGTGAAAAAAATCATTTTAGGCGCACTATTCTCCACTGTATGCTCATATTCAGTTAACTCATCTATGCCGTGGGATTCTTTTTCCGACCAACTTCGAACTGAAATAACCAATAGCATTGAAGATACCTGGACAGCCTATTGTAATTTTCCCACAATAACATTTAAAGAAGAAATGACAGATGAATGCAAGAAAGTTTATGAACAATTTAGAAAGCTGAAAAGAGAAGATCATATGGTTGAATTGGATTTGGTCGAAGATTTTATAAACATTTTCCTGCTCAATCTTGAAAAGATCAAGCAGTGTAAATTCGGTACGTTTAATAATTTTATATCTAAGCAATTTAAGTTGCAGCATCCAGATGAAGAAGCAATTAGCTCAGACACGATCGACCTATACCTTTCAGCTCTTATCAATTTAAATCAGATCACACCCGATACCAAGCAGCCCTTTAGTTATCTTCTGGTAAAAGGCTCGAATTTAGCGAAAGAATTCAGCAGATGCAACCGTGCCAATAAAAATGATGAAGAACCATACGAAGAAGTCTTACCAGTTAAACGAGTTTCGAAGAAGATTAAAAGAAAGAAGTATAATGACGATTAGCATTTTTATTTGCTAATTTTGCCAGATTTATGATAATACATTTTTTATGTTTAACTTCAGGAGCTTTTTTTTGAGAACTGTTTTTATAGCCATATTCTCCTGTTTACTTTTTGAATATCATTCAAAAGCAAGCACGCCGTGGGATTATATTTCTACCCAAATGAAGATTTCAATTATAGAGAAAGCTCAATTGGCGGCATGCAATTCGTTTTTACTGAACGAGGTAACACAGGGCCTTGAATCACAAGACCCAATTGATTTTAGCGACGCTATAGGAAATGACTCAAAATATGAATTTATTGATGACTATGTAAATATCTTTTTGCTTAACCATAACAAAATTAGTTCACTAGCTTCAGATAAATTCCATGTCTTTATGATAAAAGAATTTGCTAATTTAGACCCTACTTCCCACATCGAACTGGATCACCATACCAGTCAAGTGTACCTAGAAATCCTCATAGATTTAGAACAGATAGCTAGTAGAGACAAAAGTAAGGCCCCTTATTTTATCGCGACCGATTCTGAATTGGATAAAGCGTATGTAAAATACCTGGAAAAAATAGCTAACGATAAGGAAGTTGAACTCAATAAAGACAATATGGAAATAGACTACAAATCTGATAAGGCATATAAAAAATACCTGGAAACAATAGCTAGCGATATGGAAATAGACTCCGAAGCCGACAAAAAGAGATTTTACGATCAATATGTGGAAAATACAGTAACAAAAAAAAGTAAAATTGACGAGGAAATGAAGCAGTGCGTAGAACAACTAACGCTCAATGCAACAAGCATTTTTGATTCGCAAAGGCGCAAAAGGGGTTTCAAATATGCTAAGTTAGACCGTTCACTATTGGTTGCTGCATTGCCATACTATTTTGAGTATTCTCAGCTGGATTGGGTTGCATTCAACCCAAATGAATTTATTAGATTATATGCTGATGATTTTAGGCAAGATATGGATTCAAGGAAAATGGGTCATAGCAAGATCAGCCTCACGAATCAATGCGAGCTGCTTTACCAATTTGTCGAGGAGAACCAAGACAGAATCTTTATAGGCGTCGAAGAGACGGAATGATGATCCAATTCATTAATTTTCATCTAAACACCAATTTCTACTTGACCCAGCCCTGGAAATCATTATGTTGAAGGAAAGTGGGCCTGTAGTTCAGTTGGTTAGAACACTCCGCTCATAACGGAGGAGTCGTAGGTTCGAGTCCTTCCGGGCCCACCACTTTTCAATATAATCCTAGCACACCGTCCAAGCATTGAGATCAGAATCATTTAGCCAGATTCTTAGCCGCAAAGTCCCAATCAACCAGATAATCGAGAAATACCTCTACATAGTCTTTACGCTTGTTTTGGTAGTCCAGATAATAGGCGTGCTCCCATACATCGCAAGTTAGAAGAGCTTTTTGATTATGGATCAGCGGTAGATCCGCATTGCTTGTTCCCACTATTTTTAGTGCGTCGCCATCCTGCACAAGCCATACCCAGCCACTGCCGAAGACTTTTGTGCCTGCTTCAATGAATTGTTTTTTGAATTCGTCGAAGCTGCCAAACTGTTTGTTTATTTTTTCTAGCAAAGCACCCGTTGGATTACCGCCACCGCTTTTCTTCATGGATTGCCAATAAAAAGTGTGGTTCCAATCTTGGGCGGCAGCATTAAATATTCCTTTTAATGCTTCATCCTTGGAGCTTAGCCTAATCACATCCTCCAGTGTGGCTGCTTTAAGTTTCTTTTCTGCGAGCAATTCATTGAGTTTGTCCACATATCCTTGATGGTGCTTGCCATAATGGATCTCCATGGTTCTTTGAGAGATATAAGGCTCTAGTGCATTTTTTTCATAAGGTAATGGTGCAAGGGTGAATTTTACTTCTTTAACGGCAGGTGTAGAGTTTGCTTGATAAGTTGTTAGGCTCAAACAGAATGCGGCGATTAATTTTATAGCTTTTCCATATGTCATGGGACTCTCCTTAGTTACTAAGGATTCAACCATACTTTTCATGGATTAAAAATAGTAAAATCCGCATTCGTCGAGCATTAAGGCTAGGCTTTTGATTTAGAACATAAATAGTTCATGCGAACCAATGGCAGTTAATCTATTGGTTATCATTTCTAATGACTTTATATAAAGATGGATTGCCTTTAACACCTTCCACAATCGGCACCTTGCCTGATTTTATCATAGCAGCTGTCGCTTTTTTGAAACTTTCTACGCTTTCCCATTCAGCTATATTAATTAATTTGAAGCGTGCGGACTCATCAAAGGATTCATGAAGTTGAGTAGAGATGTATCCCTGCTGGTTTTTTAGAAAATCTCTTGCTGATTCCCACATTTTGATTGCTTCCTGTTCTTTTCCTTGAGAAACCTCAAAAACATTAATCAGCGTAACCTTGGCTTCGACTGTTGTTGCAGAGATAATAGGTAAGCCTATTGTTAAAGCTAATACCATAAGAGCAGACTTTTTCATTTTGCTTTCCTTAATGCTAAATTCAAGCATTATCTATACACTTTATAAAAAGGTTTTTAAACGATATTTTCAAAAATATCTTTGCCTGCAAAAAAGTGGGCTTATGATCCGTTTTGCTCCTGTTCTAATCCACGCAAAAATCCAAGAACAACGTCGTTCACTTCCTTGGGTTTTTCTTGTTGAATCCAGTGACCTCCGCCTTCGATAAAGACCTTACCGCGCAAGTCAGTGTACCATGGGTCCATTAGATCGGCTAGATTCATGCCAGGCATGAAGCGGAGTACCGGTTCTTCAGTGCCAGCAATGAACAAGGCGGGTTGTTCGATCTTGCTCGTGGAAAGCTCTGGTAGCATTTCGTAATCACGATTTATGTTGCGGTAACGATTGACTGGGCCACGAAAACCGGTTTGGCGGAATTGTTCTGCGTAGTATTCAATGTCCTCTGTGGTTAGCCAAGCTGGAAGAGGCTCAGGATCTATCATTCCTTCTAAAAAAGTAGAATCTGATCCTTTATCTGCTAACATGCCACCGGGCCTTTCTCCTGAGCCTGAGTAGTATATTTTTCTTAACGCTACTGGTATGTCAGCTTCCAGTTCTTTTTCCGCAACGCCCTCTTCTTGAAAGTAGAGTATGTAAAAAAGCGGTCTTTGTATAATTGTTTGTATGTATCGATGGGTGATTGTTGGCCACGGGGCAAATGCGGAACACTCATACCGATCACTGCACGGACGCGGTTGGGATAGCGGATTGCTGTTATATAAACCATGGGGGCGCCCCAGTCATGGCCTATTAAGATAGCCTTTTCTTCACCCAAGGCATCTATGAGCCCAACAATATCATCACTCAACTGAATTATGTCATATGCTTCAATCTCTTGTGGTTTATCGCTTCCACCGTAGCCTCTCACATCCGGAACGGCCACGCGATAGCCAGCTGCCACCAACGGATCAATTAAATGACGCCAGGAATACCAGGACTCAGGAAAGCCATGCACTAATATGCATAAAGGTCCTTTACCTTCCACAACAACGCGCAAGGTTATACCGTTGGTCTTAATGTATTGGAAATTCCGTTCTTGCACAGGCGCCTCCCTAATTGTTTTGTGTTAGAGCTTTTTTTACTAACGGTAACGTTATTTTTCTTTTTGATGCAAGGGCGTAGGTATTGATTTTTTGAACCGCAGCGAACAAATGAACAAATGAACGTTCGTGATGATTTAGAAGGTAATCTATCACTTGCTCCGATACGATGACCTGCTCGTCCGCAAAGACTTTATGCATCATGGCACGCAGCAATTCATCGTCAGCAGGCTCAATTTCGGCCCACATAGCCGCTTTGATGCGGGAACGTAGATCAGGTAATTCTATATTCCAATTGTTAGGAGAAGTCTCGCAGGTGAGCAACACAGTGCCTTGCGCCTGCTGCACCGAATTGTAGAGGTGAAATAACAACTCATCGTCGAAATCACTAGGAATGTCTTCTATGACTAAAGCCTCATGGGTTTGACATAGATCGTCCAAATTGCTGGTTTTAAGGACTTCATAGGAAACACTTTTGCCCCCTGCCCTTTGTTTCCATATCTGTGCAAGGTGGGTCTTACCACAACCCTTTGGGCCATGGAGGATCAGGCAATGGTTAGGCCAGTCGGGCCACGAATCTATCCAACGAAAGGCAATGCTGTTAGTGGTTGATACAAAAAAGTCAGCCGCCTCGTATGTGGGTTTGGTTTGCAAGTTCAGGACTTGTTGGAGGTGCATCAAGCTTTCTCTTTAATCGCTTTGCGTTTAACCGCATCACCTAAGTACAACGGGCTGTCCAGATAGCGGGCAATGGCATAGCGCACGAGAACACCTATGATTGCGGCTGTGGGTAGAGCCAGCAACATGCCTATGAAACCCAACAAGCTTCCACCGGCCAACAAGGCAAAAATCACCCAAACCGGATGTAATCCTATACGTCCCCCGACCAGATTAGGGGCCAACAATTGGCCTTCAATCAAGTTACCCACAGCAAAAACGACGCCTACCATAGAAATCGGAATCCAGCTTTCAAATTGTGCAAATGCTACTCCGATACCTGCAAAGACACCTATAAGCATCCCAACAAAGGGAATGAATGATAGCAGACCTGTTACGATACCAATGGTAAAAGCATAGTCAAGACCTACAGCCCACAATCCAACACTATAGATGATCGCGAGTATTAAACAAACCTGTGACTGCCCCCGCACATAACCACCAAGGGTCGTATTAATTTGGGAAGCCAGATCCAATATGGTGGGTGCTTGCTGCCGAGGCAATAACCTTGTTACATGAGAAAGGAGATTTGGCCAATCTCTTAACATATAAAATGCAACCACGGGAGTAATAACTATTAACGAAATTAGGTTTGCAAGCGCCAAGGTATTTCCTAAAAGGCCAGCTAAAAATTTTAGGCCCCAGGCAAACAAACCGCTTAAGTAAGCGGATGCCTTAGCTTGGATATCTGTGAAATTCTCAGGACTTATAAGTGCCGACAATTCATCCACAAGAGGCAATATCAACTGAAGTATACGCTGACCATAGGCTGGAAGAGCACCCGCAAGATTAATGAGTTCGGCTGTAATAAACGGCATAAGTATAAGCATCATCGTTCCGATGAGGGTAAAAAAACTGAGCAGCATAAATAAAGAAGCCAAACCCCGATGAATGCCTCTTGCATTCATTTTACTCACAGTGGGATGCATGGCATAGGCAATGAACATGCCTGAGATAAATGGCAGAAAAATGCCGCTTATAGAATACATAGCCAGAGCTATGATTCCACCAGCTATTATCCAAGGCCAAAGAGCTGTATTGATCTTCATGCTTGTCCCTCAGGTTGTGCAATGTATCTGAGCCATAGTAGCATATAATGTAGGCCAGAGAGAATAGTGGTTACCACCACGCTGTAAATCAAGAGATCTTTGACTACAGGAAGATAAACGTTAAACGCCATGGCGCCCAGAATCCATACCACTAACACGATCTGTAAAACCGTATTAACCTTGCTTATAAACAACGGTTTGGCTTCAAAAGGTTTACCGAGCATGTAAAGTAACATAATGCCACCGATGATACCGATGTCTCGGGAAATTACCAACAATACTAGCCATAACTCAACTTCATTGATATGGCCGAGCAATAAAAACATACCCACCAGCAAAACCTTATCCGCAAGGGGATCCAAATAAACGCCAACGGCCGAAGGCGATTTTAGCCATCGAGCCACAAAACCATCCAATATATCTGAAAGTCCAGCCAGAACACAGACCACAAAAGAAGACATCACGTGGCCAGATAACAACAGCCAGGCAATCACAGGCACTGACATCAGCCTGGCCATGCTGATAAGGTTCGGCCAGGTGACGATTAGTACTGAGTAGAGGTTTTGGTGGCTGTCTGTCTGATTACCCATGTTTGTCCATCAAGTTGTTCCAATTGTAATCCCCGCGCGCCCAAAGCCGACTCTAAAGTAGCCGTTGACCCACGATAGGTCAAAAGCACTGTTGCTTGACGACGGGAAACACCTTTTACCACCAGTTGCTTGATTTCACCGGAGGACTTCAGGCTTTGTTGAATCTTGCTCCAGCTCAGATGATTTTCCAATGGTATGCGCGCAAGCATTTGGTTTTCCCCGTTTACATGCACAACTTTTGTTTCTTCTCGCGCTTGCCCCTCAAGTTGCTTGACGATCTGGTCTATGGCTTGATCAAATTGAAGAACTGGCGAGCCTTGCGCTGTAGACTGTCTTGTTTGGCTTAATGGCTCCGCACCGCCTTCCAATCCAACCATCGTTGCCTCAAAAGTCATTGGAGACATGGGATTTGAACTATCACGACGCAATGTGGCAACCACAACTCCGGAACCACCATAGCGACGCGCCAGCTCATGAAGACCGCTTACTTCACCTGCGACAACTTGTTTGCCGTCCACAGTTGCCACATCTTTTAGGTCACCTAAGGGCACTACGATCGGTGTTACAGCACTGAATTTTTCTCTCTTAGACCAAGCTTCAAGCCATGGGTTTTGTTCGCCCCAAAGATTAATACCGCCCTGATCGATAAACACTGGAACGATTACAACTGGTTGTTTGGCATCTTGCACTACAGTGCTTGTGTGATTTGTTAAATATTTTTGTACGGCTGAACCATCAAAATAGAAAGTCATATTGGCCATATAACGTACATTGGAGTTCTTTTGGCTGTTAACCTCAAAACTATCAATGAGATCCTCAAGTTTATCAGCGGGTATCTGATCAAGACCACCACGAGAGTCCTCGGGCACCAGTCTTTCCACAAGCATCTTAAATGCCATCAAACGAGCCGTTTGCATAGCCTTTTGCTCCGCCGCCACAGCAGATCCAGCTTTGACATCCACCTTAACGTTCTGAACAGTATACATTTCTTGGTTGGCCCCAGCACTTAACGTACAAGTGAAAAAAGCCAGTAGTGTGAATAAATAGCGCATGGTCCTCAACTTATATAGATTGCGCAACCATTATCCACTGTTTTAGGGGGAATATACAAGAGGAAAATAGAGAATAAAAGCAAGATAGGCTTAAGAATAGAAGATAAGGACACCCTTTCAAAACCCTTTTCACCTCTCCCCCTGTAGGAGAGGTCCGGAGCGAAGCGTAGGGGTGAGGGGTCTTACAAGCCGCTGCAGGACTGCGGCACGACCCCCTCTCCCGGCCTACGGCCGACCACTCCCACAGGGGGAGAGGTGAATTTAAATTTCCTCAATGGAGGCATTGTAATAGTCTCATAAATTAACCCCATACCCATGCCTCCCCGGCCTTGAGCCGGGGTAACACGGGAGGGTGGCAAAATGAGTAGTTAGTTGCCCCAACCTTACGGCTTAAAATAACCAAACTCCGCCGAATCCAGAAACTCCTTATTCCGGGCACCGACGGTTGCTGGCATCAGATCCGGCAAGCTTCGCTCCACCAAATCCAGCTGATTTTTGAAACCCTTCAAGATATCAATTTCCACCTTATTAATAGCCATAATTTCCTCGTAGTCTTCCTTCTCCAAACGGAACCTTTCCTGAGCATCTTGCAATCTCTGCAATACCTCCTGATTGCCCGGCTGTTCGCTAAGCTCCGCATTGGCAGAAAAAACAGCTTGCTGGCATGCATGAAGCGCAGCGATAGGCGGATATAGCGGGCGGATCAAATCATCCAGAGCATCCCGGGCTCTCTTGAACTCACCCCCCATCACCTTCAGGTAATCCTTAAACTGCAACACAGAATGAACGTTGCTCGCACCAAAGGTTACAGTCCCATCCAAAATCATTAAACTTGTGGGCACATCTTGCTTGAAATCGGCAATCAGATCATCAGCAACCCGAACACAAGATACCATCAATCCAGGACTCACTTTAGTAAATGGTCGCATTACAGCACACAAGCGGTCACCAAACTCAGAGATCGGGGTGTAAAAATCGACCAGTGCCTCCATAGCATAGCTGCCCTCAAACAATCCATGCGCCCCCCTATTTACGATTATTTTCTGTTCAGCATGAGCCGCAATCTTCGTGATTGAATCATAAATCGCCTCGGCTTTTTCAGACAGCTTCTCAGATTGCATCAGCGAAATTGGCTGAAATACAAATACACTTTTTAGTTTACTGACTGAATTTTCATGACCCTGAGCGGCCGCCTTTTGATACCACTCCACGCCTTTGACCAGGTCTTTTGCGACACCCAAGCCTTTCACATATGCGCTACCTAAGCCAAATTGAGCGTGTGAAAAACCCTGCGCGGCCGCCTTTTGATACCACTCCACGCCTGTGACCGGGTCTTTTGCCACACCCAAGCCATTCATATATGTGCAACCTAAGTTAAATTGAGCGTGTGAAAAACCCTGAGCGGCCGCCTTTTGATACCACTCCATGCCTGTGACCGGGTCTTTTGCCACACCCGAGCCATTCATATATGCGCAACCTAAGTTAAATTGAGCGGGTGAAAAACCATGAGCGGCCGCCTTTTGATACCACTCCATGCCTGTGACCGGGTCTTTTGCCACACCCGAGCCATTCATATATGCGCAACCTAAGTTAAATTGAGCGGGTGCATCTCCATTTAATGCAGCTGTTTTCAGCTGTTCAAAGCTTGCTCCGGGCTCATTAAGTTGGGCCTGAGGCGCATCTACCCGTTCTTCAGCCTGATCAAGCCCTTTGGATTTCTTGACAGCGCGACCCTTTGGTTCGTCCCGACGGCTATAGTCTGGATCTTTTCCGGGATTAAAATCTGAACCATAAGACGGCAACACAATCGTTAAGGCTAAGGCTGAAGAAAGAAGCAAGCGCGTTAAGTACATTATATATATTCCTTTAATAAATTAATCACTATAGTACAATTAGTTACGAACACTATTATTGTCAAGCACATCTTTTTGAGATAAAGGAAAAGCTCAAAGCACCGTCATCCAGAGTGCGGCTCAGCGGAGCTGAGTTAGCGAAGGATCCAGGCACACAAGTGCCGCGTAGCGGCTTCCGTATTTAGATAGGTTACATACAATAAATGTTGAAGGATATTTATGTAGAGACCATTTCAAAACCCTTTTTACCTCTCCCCTTGTGGGAGAGGTCCGAAGCGAAGCGTAGGGGTGAGGGGTCTTACAAGCCGCTTCAGGATTGCTGCAGAAACCCCTCACCCGGCCTACGGCCGACCTCTCCCACAAGGGGAGAGGTGAATTTAAACATCCTCAACGGATGTTTTGAAATGGTCTCATGGAATAACGTTCACTTTCTTTGTGGCAACTCTTGATTAATACGGAAGCCGCTTCGCGGCACTTGTGCGCCTGGATCCTTCGCTAACTCAGCTCCGCTGAGCCGCGCTCTGGATGACGAAGAATTGTTGCAAGGGTAGCGAAACGCTCAAAATTCCCGTCATGGAGAGCCTTTTAGGGCGTGCCATCCAGCACAAAATGTGCCGCTTGCGGCTCTATATAGTTTCGGCGCCGCAAGCGGCACTTCATTAGCTGGATGGCACGTCGCTAGCGCTCCTCTCCATGACGGCTGCGTCGTCATTTCTATAAAGCCTACCCCCGTTCCGGGAGTCAGAATACACATAAGACCATTTTCACATAACATCTTAACATATAACCGAAACTTGTAATCCCCGCGAAGGCGGGGATGACAAGGGTATTGGTAACTGTTCAGTTATTTTCCGGAAATAGTATAACTTCAAAAAAAAATCCCGAGAGCTGCCTCTCGGGATTTTTTATTCAAAGACAGTAACCGAAATTACTCAGCCGCTTCTGACTTTGTTTTTTTCTTTGTTTCTGGTTTTGCTTCCGATTTTGCCTCAGCAACCACTTCAGGCACAACTTCAGCCTTTTGGCGAGCTTCTTGCTTCTTAGCCTCTTCCATCGCTTTTGCAGCTAGGCGACCATAGTCGGTCTTTTCAGCAATACGTGCGGACTTACCACGTAGGTCACGCAAGTAGTAAAGCTTGGCGCGACGGACGCGACCTTTACGGAGTAGCTCTACCTTGATATTTGGGGAATACAGTGGGAACAAACGCTCAACGCCTTCGCCGTAAGAGATCTTACGTACGATAAAGGATGAGTTAATGCCGCCACGGTTAAGGGCAATACAGACGCCTTCATAAGCCTGCATACGCTCGCGATCACCTTCGACCACTTTCACGTGAACGCGTAAGGTGTCACCTGGTGAAAACTCAGGGAGCTGGGTGTTAGCTGCAAGCTTTTGAACTTGATCTGCTTCAAACTGTTGTAACATATTCATTGGTCGACCTCTTTTTGTAAATACTTTTCCCACAAATCCGTTCTGCGCGCCTGCGTTATCTTTTCAGCCTCCGCAAGACGCCATTTTCGAATATTCTCGTGATGCCCAGACAACAACACATCCGGCACCGCCATATCTTTCCATACCCGCGGCTTGGTATAATGAGGAGCTTCGAGCAGGCCATGGGAAAAACTTTCTTCCTCCACTGACTCTGGCGTTCCCACTACTCCGGGAACAAAACGAAGACTCGCTTCGATTACAGCCATCGCTGCGATCTCGCCGCCGGCAAGGATAAAGTCACCTAAACTGACTTCTTTAACTTGCCAATGATCAAGCACACGCTGATCGATACCTTCAAACCGCCCGCACAACATAGCAACTTTTTTAGCGTTTGCCAATCGTTTTGCATCATTTTGTGTAAAAGGTTTTCCACGAGGCGACAAATAGATCAATTCATCAAGCTTTTCTTCGCCTGAACAGTTGTCCACAAGCGCCCTGTCAACTACATCTGGCATCATGACCATGCCCGGTCCGCCGCCAAAACCTGGCTCATCCACTGTGTTATGCTTATTGTCAGCATAATCCCGGATATTAACCGTTTTCAGCGCCCACAAGCCTTTATCCAACGCGTTACCCAAAATGGAACAAGCCAGTGGCCCCGGAAATATTTCAGGGAACAAGGTAAAAACCGTCACCTGCCACTGGGGCGTCGTCATTCAGCGGGTCCATCCAGAATCAGATATTGCTCATCCAACACGATATATCCTTCACGAATATGCACCTCAGGAATCGCTTTAAGAGTAAATGGCACACATACCTTCAAAAACGGATCGATGGTCAAAAAGTCCCCTGCCCCATGATTTTCGACAGCTTTTACAAAGCCGACTTCTTCGCCTTTCAGATTACGAACTTTCAAACCAACCAAATCGTTGATATAAAACTCATCCTCTGATAGGTTAGGCATCTGATCACGATCCACAAAAAGCTCAACGCCACGAAAGGCTTCTGCTTGTGAACGATCAGAAATACCGTCAAATTTAGCAACCACAAGAGAACCCTTAAGCATCCTCATCTTTTTGACCGCATACAAGTTGCCATGAATATCCTTCAGCTTCTTATATCGCAGCAAGCATTCCGGGTCATCAGAGAACACATGCACACGCACAGCCCCATGTACGCCGTGGGCGCCGACGATTTTACCTATACAAACTTCGTTTTTGCTTTTCATCATGATTGTTTTATAAGGACTTTAAACTAATTTGTCGACTTAAAAATGCTTTTTTAATCCGTTGTAAACTTTTATGCTATTATAATTAAATAAACAACAGTGGATCACTCAATGGCCTGGAAAAGACTTTTACTCCTTTTTTTAGTAACGCTTAGCAGAGCCAAATTTAAGTTTGGTAATAGCGTTTTCAAGACCAGAACCAACTATAAAAAGTTTTCTAAGGTCATACACTTTCTCAATCACACACCTAAAGACGTTACTATAGAAGAAGTAAAGATAGATGGCCTAGACCTGGTACACTTATCGCCGCCTAAAAAAACATCTCTTGTCATCCTTTATATGTATGGCGGAGGTTTTGTTTTAGGGCTCAATGATAATAAAGTGGCCCTGAAACCATTTGCGGCCATGCTCGCAAAAAAATCAGGGGCAGAAGTATGGATACCTGGCTATAGGACAGCTCCCGAGTTTGCATTTCCGGCTCAAGGTGAGGATTGTCTCAAAGCCTATATGCATCTAGTTAACAGCGGCATTAAACCTGAAAACATCACACTGTTCGGCAATGGTAGCGGAGCCGCATTGGCTCTATCCCTTATATTTGCTTTAAAAGAGAAGAAGCAACAACTTCCTGGGGCTATTATAACTGTTTCCGCTTGGATAGATCTTAAAATGACGAGCGACTCACATTTTACCCGAGCAGGCCGCGACCCTATGCTCAACCCCACAGCCATCAAAGGTCACTTCAATCATTATTTACAAGGCGCTTCAGTTGAAGACCCCATGGCTTCACCTATCTATGGTGACTTCACTGACTTTCCTCCCATGTACTTGATAGTAGGTGGGCGAGAACTTTTCTACGATGACACAATCCGATTGGCTGAAAAAGCAAAAGCTGCTGGTGTAGATGTAACTTTGGACGTCAACGAAGACATGGTCTACAGCTATTGCATGCTGTTCGATGTTCTCAAAGAAGCCATGCCCGCAGTTGAACGACTAGGAAGCTTTGTTAAACAAAAAAGGATTAGCAAAAAGATGTCCATTAAAAAACAGAACATAGCGTAGGTGCTTAGAATATTTCAGTCGAGCAAAAAAACGGACAAAGACAGCAAACTGAGAAAGGCAAAAGCGTGATTACCATCTTAAGTATTTCGCAATATCTTATTTGCTTGTTGGTAACACCTTATGCCTATAATAATAAAAACGGAGTTGTTTTCAGAACATGAGTTTCAAACGTCTCATATTCAATATAATGTTGAAGATCAGTCGGGCCAAGTTAAGGCGCGGACTCTCAATCTATGGGGTTAGGTCAGACTATAGTATGTTTGGTAAAGTTATCCATTTTCTAAGTCCCATAGAAAAAGATGTAGAGATTCAACTAACCACCATTGACGGATACTATGGCTTAAGAGCCATCCCTCCAAACTGTAGCAAACGAGTCATTTTTTATTTGCACGGAGGCGCTTTTGTCATAGGGTTGAAGGATATACAAAATGCTTATATTCCATTCGCAGCTAGACTTGCTAAAGAATCAAATTCTGAAGTATGGATGCCAGATTATAGAACCGCCCCTGAGCACGCTTATCCCATACCGGGAAAAGATTGTCTTGCTAATTATATGAGCATGCTTAAAAGGGGCATAAAACCTCAAGATATAACAATTATAGGCGATTCTTGTGGCGCCGCTTTGGGACTTGCACTGGTTCTCACATTGCGCGATCAAGGTTTGCCTATGCCTGGAGCCGTGGCCACCATTTCAGCATGGGCAGACCTTAGCCTCACTGGACATTCTCTTTATACACGTTCTGATGTTGATCCCATGTTTAGCAATGACCCTATTGCAGGCTTTGCAAACCACTATTTGCAAGGAGAATCCCCTAGGGATCCACAAGCTTCACCTTTTTACGGAGATTACACAGGCTTTCCACCCATGTACATGATGGTGGGGGGTCGCGAAATGCTTCATGACGACACCACCAGAATCGCAGAGAAGGCAAAAGATGCAGGAGTTGATGTAACATTGGATGTGAAGGAAGATATGATACATATTTACCCTGTATTCTTTGGTATTATTCCTGAGGGCATCGCCGGCATAGAAAGGTTGGCTTCTTTTGTGAAGGAGAAGGCAGTTTCCAAAAAAACAATTCCTCTAAAACGGGAAAAAGTGGCGCAGCAGAAATAACAAATTCAAAATTTATATCAGATTGTTGTAGAATAAAGAATCTCCTATCCCCTCACTCCACCTCTCCATAGGCTGCTGCCCTCTCAACCACTGTATTTTCTTCATGCTCAATGAATTGTGAAGCCTTGAATAAAAGAAATGTGGGGATTGGAGTTATAATTACCATTCCTAACAGTATGGCCATTTGTAAGCTGTCGGCTTCTGCATAGCCATAGCTTTCAATTTTTGCACTTAATGCTCCATATAAGAAAGGACCTAACGCAAAACCGATCATGGTATTCAATAAACCAATGAAAGCTAAAGTGGTGGCTCGTGTGCGAGGTGTACTCAATTCACTTGCAATAGCAAAAGATGAAGGATTGCCCATGGTGGAAATAAGAATACCGAAAAAAGCAAAAAGATAAAATAATGCCAAGGTATCGGTTGTAAAAGCTAAAAAGAAAAATGGAAATGCAGTGACGTTTACCCAAATTATGAGCAATGTCCTAGCCTTCGGATTTTTCTTACGCCAGAAATCGGAAACAACACCGCCAAGCACAATACCTAGCATCCCCCCAAAAGTTATGATCAAGCCCATAATTCCAGAAATAGCTTCAGGAGGTAATTGGAACTTGCGAACTATATAAGGGGTCACCCAGAAGCCAATACCTGCTGCATTAAAAACATATAAGGCGAACCCTACCGCAGAATACATTAAGGTTTTTGTTTTGAAGATCATTGCAAAACAGGGATAATCTACTATTTCCAAACGCTGTACCCATGAGACGAAAGAATAAAAGCCTATAGCAAGGGCATACCATTGCACAGGATTTCCATAGTTGTGGGTTAGAAACCATGCTGCCACAAAGAACGTTACGAAATATATCATATTCCTGGCGACAAGCCTTAAATCTCCACCTATTTTATAGAGCGTATACACTGTAAAAGGAGGCAAAGTGCCGCCCAGCTCTTTCATGAAAAAACGAAAAACATGCTTTTTGTCTTCCTTCGCGACAACTCCATCCATGTGCCCTCTTTTCGGTTCTCTTAGGAAGAAGACAAGAAACGCTAATAAAATACCGGGTATGCCAACAATAAACATAGCCAGATGCCAATCATCTATACCTAAGGGCGCCTTATAATCGGGCCACCATTTATGATACAGACCCAAGGCCCAACCACCAGCGGCCACTCCAAGACCAGCACCCACGTATATACCAGCTGACCATATGCCAAATGCGGTTGCTCGCGTTTTTTTAGCAAAAGAATCTGAAAGCATGGAGAGAGAAGCTGGCATGGCCGCTGACTCGCCTATACCGACGCCAATACGAAAAATAGCCAGGGCTATAAAGGTATTGGCAAGACCTGACATGGCGGTCATCAAACTCCAAAAGAGCAGAGCTATACCTATAATTTTCTTTCGGCTCCAAACATCCGCCAGCCGGGCCAAAGGTATACCAAACACAGAATAAAATACGGCAAACGCTGTCCCGTATAAAAATCCGAGGCTAGCATCATCCACTTTCAAGCCTTCTTTAATATCCTGAGCTAGAACCGAAATTATGGTTCTGTCCACGAAATTAAGAATCATGATGATGGTTAAAACGAATAACAAGAAATAGGCGTAAGGAGTGGCTTTGATGTGTGCTACTGGCTTTGTCATTTTTTATAATTTTCATTTATCACTTAAGTTAGTTTAACATAGAATTTACTTCCAAAAAGTTACTTACGTTCTTTCTCCAGCTGCAGCTGCTCTCTCCATAATGGTATTCTCATCCACTTCCACATGCCTAGAAGCTATGACCAATAAAGCAACAGCCATAGGAGCGACCACAGCCAATGTGCACAACATGGCTGTTTGCAGACTCTCCACATCCGTGTATCCTCTGGCAAATAGGGAATCGCTGATTTCGCCTACCACATAGGGTCCAATGGCGAGACCTAAGAGGGTTCCTGCTAAAGCGTTAAAGGCTATGGATGTGGCTCGCATGCGGGGTGGTACCAACTCGCTGGAGATGGTATTGCTGGATGGTATCCAGATCATGCCAAAAAATATGCCCAAAGCCGAATACATATAGACATGTGACAGCTGATCGGATGTCACCGCAAGCACATAAAATGGCACCGCTAACATGGATAAGATCCCCATGTAAGGCCTGGCAGCCGGCATGCTCTTTCTCATATAGTCAGACAAATACCCGCCAATGAGAATACTCATAACCCCTGCCCCGAAGACAATCATGCCGGTGACCTCCCCCACTTCCTTGGGGGTGGCATGAAACCTACGAATTAAGTAGGGTGCAAACCAAAAACCAAAGCTATAGGTAAGCAACCCAATAAGAGAAAAGCCTAGAATTGAATAGCGCATAGCCTTGGCTTTAAAAACCATGGAAAAACATGGGTAATCTATCACTTGAAGACGTTGCAACCAGGAAATGAATGAATAAAGACCCAAGGCTATGGCCAGCCATTGAACTGGACTACCCAGCCACAAGGTCAGTAAAAAGGCTGTCAAGGCAAGCATTGAGCCATACAGCGCATTACGCCTCGCCATCTTTGCTCCACCTTCCATGCGCAGCAACCTCAGCACAGTAAATGGAGGAACAACCGATGCCAGCTCCCCCAAGAAAAGCTTGAAAGCATCAGGATGCTGTTGTTGTGATTCCAGACCTTCCATTTGACCGCGACGAGGCTCTCTCATCAGAAAGACGACCATTGCCAATATAATTCCCGGCAGTCCCACAAGAAACATGGACATCTGCCAATCGGCGATACCAAAAGGTGCATTTCCGGTTGGATACCACCGGTGATAAAGATCAAGGGTCGTCCCGCCCACCCAATACCCAGCGCCTGAACCGATAAAAAGTCCCGTTCCCAAAAAGGCATAAGCTGTCGCCCAGGACTTACGAGGGAAAGAATCAGACAGCATGGACATGGCTGCTGGCGCCATAGCTGATTCCCCAACCCCCACACCAACACGGTAAAGTGCCAGCAAAATAAAGGAATTGGCGGTACCTGATAGCGCAGTCATTATGCTCCACAGAAATATACCCCAACCGATGATTTTCTTGCGATTCCAATTGTCAGCCAGCCGAGCCAGCGGTAGCCCAAATATGGAAAAGAAAACAGCAAAAGCCGTCCCATATAAAAAACCCAGACTTGCATCATCAACTTTTAGATCCTCTTTGATTTCCTCAGCTAATATGGAGATAATGGTTCGGTCGATAAAGTTAAAAACGTAAGCTATGGTCAGAATTATAAGAACATAGTAAGCATAAGGACTCGCTTTGCGTACAATTGCGTGATTGTTCATTTTTGCTTTTTTTTTATCAACACATGTTAAGTATGATAATGGAATTTGTGTCTAGCGCAATAGTAAAGCGCTACCTCGCTGTATATCCGCCATCAATCACCACTTCACTCCCCGTCATGAACGAAGATTCGTCGGAAATGAGAAACAGTATACCATAGCCTATTTCATCCGGCTGCCCCACTCTACCTAATGGATGGAGGAGCGCAATGTCATCACGCGTAGCCCCAGCGCTTTTAGAAAAGCGATCCACCATAGGCGTCGATATAAAACCGGGATGTACGGAGTTCACACGAATCTTATCTTTGGCATAAATCAAAGCATCGGTTTTGGTCATCAACCGCACCGCCCCTTTAGAGGCATGATAAGGGGGAATATCTGGGGCAGACACGAGACCATAGATGGAAGACAGATTCACAATACTACCGCTGCCATTTTTCAGCATATAAGGGATCACATGCTTTGTGCAGAAAAACACGCCCTTCACATTGACCGCCTGCACCGCATCCCATTCAGCTTCAGTCAGCTCATGGGTCGGTTTATTGGGCCCTTCAATCCCCGCATTATTCACCAAACCATCAATCTTGCCGAAAGTCTCAAAGACTTCCCTGGCAACCCTTTCCGCGTCCTTTTCATCGGCCGTATTATGATCCCAGAACTTGGCCTTACCGCCACCTTTGACGATAAGATCCACCACCTCTTGCCCGGCCTTGTCATTCAAGTCCGTGACCGCCACAGTAGCGCCCTCTTTTGCCAACAATAGACATGCGGATTTTCCGATACCCATGGCACCGCCTGTGACGATGACTACCTTGTCTTTAACTCTATCCATATCAAACCCCTTACAGCCCCATAGTTAATTTTGGCACAGGGAGATTAAGTAACGGTGAAGATTGGATAAAAGTTTTGGAACTAGCACCCCGAATCATTAATTCTGCCCCTCTACCGTGCCTCCCCGGCCTTGAGCCGGGGTCCAGCGCAATATGTGGAGCGATAGCGACTCAGTATTTACCGTACAGAGCTGCAAGCAGCACATTGTCTTGCTGGACTCCGGCTCAAGGCCGGGGAGGCACGGGAGGATTAATAAATCGGGCAACTAACTGGCTGATAAACCGCCATCAATCACCAGCTCGCTACCGGTCAAAAACTTTGATTCGTCGGAGATTAAATACAGAATACCATAAGCCACGTCCTCCGGTTCGCCCATGTGGCCCATGGGAAAAACCGCTTCTAGTTTTTCTCTAGGAACATTGCGGTCCGTCAACAACTCTTGCACCATGGGTGTATAAGTAAAAGCGGGATGAACAGAATTAAATCGAATGTTCTTTTTAGCATAAGTTAAAGCATCAGACTTCGTCATCAGCCTAACAGCCCCTTTAGAAGCACAGTATCCAACTGCATGAGAGGTGCCAATTAGCCCAGCCACAGATGATATGTTCACAACACTTCCCCCGCCATCTTTTAAAAGGCTTGGAATCACATGTTTGCTGCACAAAAACACGCCACGCACATTTACGTTCATAACAGCATCGAACTCACTCAGAGGCATCTCATGAGTGGCCCTCGACGTTCCACCTACACCAGCGTTGTTAACGAGTCCATTGATCCGTCCATAAACCTTCTCCACATCGCTTACTACCTGCTCAACTTGGCTTTCGTCTGTAGTATCCAGATGCCAGAATTTAGCCTGACCACCTGCTTTAGTGATTTCATCAACCGTTTCCTGACCACCTTTATCATTGATGTCAGTAACAGCCACAATTCCGCCTTCCTTAGCCAACAACAAACAGGTAGCCCTACCAATGCCAGAGCCCCCACCTGTAACTATTACAACCTTGCCGTTGACTCTATCCATCAGACCACCTTCATATGCAATATTATATTTTTACATTTTGTTGTTAATATTCAGTAAATTTTTATAAATTAGATCAAAGCACATGATACAATAACGATATGTATTGATTGGAGACAAGACCATGCGAGCTCATGCCAACGGAATTGAGATTGAATATGAAATCATGGGAGACGCTCAAAATCCCACCATAATGCTCATAATGGGATTAGGGGTTCAGATGATTCGTTACCCATTGGCGTTTTATCAATTACTCGTAGATAAAGGTTTTCAGGTCATTCGATTTGATAATCGAGATGTGGGATTATCGACGAAATTTGAGGGCCTGACCTATACACTCGGTGACATGGCTACCGATGTGATAGGATTAATGGACGCTCTGGACATAAGCACTGCACATATAGTAGGGGTTTCCATGGGAGGACATATAGCTCAGGTGTTTACATACATGTATCCTGAACGAGCTCTTTCTCTGACCTCAATCATGGCCTCCACAGGAAACCCAAATTTACCACCCCCCACAGAAGCAGCGTTAGATGCTTTATTGACAGCTGCACCAGACCCTGCAGTAGATATGGACGCATTTATAGCCAATCGCATAAATCTAGCTCGTATCCTAGGTAGCCCTGCTTACCCCCAAGACGAAACTATGTTAAGGGAAAGAACATTGATTGAATATAACAGATCCTTTTATCCTACCGGCATGGCGCGACAATTCAACGCGATCATTTCTGCGGGCGATCGCCGTGAACAACTTAAAGCCATCGCTACACCCACGGTGGTTTTACACGGCACGGAAGACCCATTAGTTGCCCTAGCTGGCGGACAGGATACGGCTAACAACATTCTTAACGCAGAACTCATCGCAGTCCCAGGAATGGGCCATGATATGCCGCCAGAACTATATGAGACTGTTGTGGATGCTATCATGCGGGCGGCGAAGAAATCTGGGGCAAAAAATTCATGAATAGTTTTCCCTAACCCACGAAGCAGAATTCTATAAAACAGAATATTTTTAAATCTTACAAAAAATTATGACCATATTAGTTATTATAAAATTATGATAAATCTGCATAAACCCTTTATTCATGGGCTTTATCAGCTATTTGTTAAATATAAAATTTTATTTATTTTATTAAAGAAATTTTTATGCCTATTTAGCAATTTTTTCTTGACATATCAACATGTTATTACTATATTAGATACATAGGGTGAGAGAAGTTAACTCTTCCCCTCGTGTACACAAAAACGAAAGGCCTCCGGCGTTTGGGCCCCCGCGTAACCCAAACAAGTCTGGAAATGAGCGGCGCGGTGAGCAAGTAAGGGATATGATGCGTAAAGTGTCATATCTACCGTACGGTTAATGCAAAAAGGTGACGAGGAAGGTATCCCTATAAGC
>JBGSQK010000029.1:0-112622 GCA_041738135.1 Alphaproteobacteria bacterium | reverse complement strand
GTTATATGACTTCAAAACTGCGGGGTCCTAATGTCGCAGGAGAAGCCAACGAGGAGCCTGATTACTGCGTTGGCGGGGTCCGGTGTATATGGTCGCGTGAGTCTGATCCTGGCTCTTTAAGGGAACTATGGGAACCAGTCGTCTTGATGCTAAGGGAAAATGCGAATGGTTAAAGCCATGAGTGTGAAACACCGATGCAAGGCACTGGGGCGGACCAGTTTGTAGTAGCGTTGAAGTTTCTGTAATGGAAATGGAGCGAAGGGGCTGGGTCATTCAGTTTTATGAACAGGTCAACCGGAAACGGGAGGAGCCTGTATATAAAGCAAAGCCAAATAGGGCTGAATGATGGAAGCTGTATGAATCGAGAGGTTCACGTACAGTTTTGCGAGAGGCTGGAGGGGAAGTTCCTCCGGCCTACTCTCCAAGCGTTCGTGCCTTTCGTTTTGCGAGTCAATAAAATTATATAGCTTCTGACGCAACCCAAATACTGCTTGGGAACTTTCCGTGTCAAGATTCAATTCAAAAGATATAGTTTTGTATTCGTTGCTGGCGAATAACCCTGTAGATAGGAATAACCCCATTGCTAGCGATAAAATAAACTTACTATACATAAATACATACTCCTACATCATAAATAACATCCAGTGAGGATTAGTCCTGTTCTTTATATAGCTATACTGCCTTAATTATGCAAGTTTTTTCTATATTTTCTTTATGACTTGGTGGTTGCCTTAAAGGAAGATGGCAAGATTTTAACTTATGTCAAATACCTTAAAGATGATCAGGATTATCACTTCTAAATAACTGCCCTCTTGATAATTTTGAGTTTACTATATGGTTGATATCAACATCCCTCATTTTCTTTTGTGCATCCTCCATGCCACTTGACACCTCCATATTTTAAGCTTATATGATATGTGTAGGCTACATACATATTAAAGGAATGGCTATGGTTGACAAGGAATTGGTTCTAAATATCCGCTCGAGTACCAGAGATATAGTCCAGTATTTGGGTTATTTGAACAACCTATTCGAGCGCATTGGGTCGGTATCCCAGTGTTATGCTTTGCAAAAGCTGGAGGCTTGCCCCCTTACCATATACGAACTGAGTCAGCAGCTCTCTTTAGAAAGATCTAGTGTCAGTCGTCTAGCCAAGGAGTTGGTGACGAAAGGCTACTGTGAATATCTACCCAATGAGGATGATGGTCGAAGTCGTTATCTTCGACTTACGCACTTGGGCCAGCAACAGCTGAAGAAGATCCATTCGATGGCAACCACGCAGGTCAAGAATGCATTGTTGAAATTAACGATAGAGGAGCAGGAGACCGTACGTATAGGTCTATCACTATACGCCGGCGCACTAAAAGGAGATGTGAATGAGTAAACTGAACACACTAAGACAAATCTGTAGGGTCTTGATTACGAAATATTCGAGGATGATATCTTGATGGCTAATGCTCGACTGGGGTCGCAACATTATGGAATACCGATAAGTCAGTGCACACCGACTTTTATCCTGAAAGCTGATGATACCTATATAGCCCTGATTATTCAGGGGAGTCGCAAAATCGACTTTAAAGCTGTTGAGGCTTTCCTTGGCGTAAAGAAAGCGACAATGGCGAGTAAAGACGAGATTCATCATTTAACTGGCAGCCCTATAGGCAGTGTTTCGATGATCAACCCAAACATACGCACTTTGATTGATCGTGGTGTGCAAACGTTAAGCTACGCTTATGGCGGTTGTGGTGTGGAGAACCATACGCTCAAGATAAAAGCTAGTAATCTTTTGCAGGTTAGTCATGGTGAGGTTGGTGAGTTTAGCAGAGCAAGAAATTAGTCTATTTTCAACCTTCCAGTCCCATACGACACAAAGCCGGGTAGGGTGGCTAGGCTTGCTAAGTTAACACCAGTGGTTTTATAATCCTATTCAGTTGACCTGCCAGATAGAACGGTAAGGAGAGCAGTCGATAGGATAGCGCTCCATGTTTTGGTAAATGCACCTTCTCATCCATGATTGAAGGTATATCAGTATTAAATCGCACTCCGCAGGTCCAGTTTTTCTCTTGAATAAAATAGTGTAGCGATTTCAGGCGACCTGTTTTTCCCGCCTTTACTTCTATGGGGATAATCTGGTTCTCAAATTGCCAGACATAATCCAATTCAGCAGAGGACTGGGCCTGTTCTCGCACCCAATAATATAACTCAGGTTTTTGATAAGGTAGAGATAACTGAAAAAGAGTTTGACCAATAAATTGCTCCGCGAGACTCCCTCTGTTAATCCATGCCCAATCCGGTGAGTGAAGTATTGATAAATGGCTCAAGCCCAAAGCCGAACACAGCAAGCCTATGTCCAGAAAAATAGCTTTAAAAACCTTAGGGTCTAGCTGGGCCCTTAAGGGCAAGCCTGAAGAATGACTGTGATAGATCAGATGTATAGTTTTAGCCAAATCCAGGTAATCCAATGCTTCCTTTACCCTGGCCGCTTTATTATCTGGGTCCAGCTGGCTATATTTAATCTTTTGTCCAATTAAACTTGGGATAGTTTTAAAAACACGCCTTAAGATAGGAATCTCCTTAGCCCGACCATATTTATGAAAATCTTCCTCATAGCTTTGGAGGATGTTTTGCTTAATGGCATCTATTTCGGAAAAATCCTTATTCTCAGCATAACGCGCAACCACTTCAGGCATGCCGCCAATAAGCCAAAATTCTTTCACGAGCTCAATGCATCGATGATGGATAGGCGCAGGAATCTCATCCTGAAGGTTAAGTGAACGAATCCAGTCTAATAAGACTGTTTCTCCTTGAGAACTCAAAAAATCTTCAAAGGAAAGCGGACCTAAATAAAAATATTCAACGCGACCTACTGGGGCTGAAAATTCCGGCTCAGCAAGCACAAAATCTAATAATGATCCCGCAGCAACCACAGGCAGCTCCGGACATTCCTCATAAAAGTACCTCAACGTTTCTATAATCTCTGGCGTCGCTTGAACTTCATCCAGAAACAAGATCGAGGATTCTGGGGTAACGGCCTTGTTAAAAAAGACGCCCAATAGCCTAAGAATTGCGGCAGGATCTTTGCTTTTAAAGAAATCAGCGTATTCAGGATTTCTTTCAAAGTTCAGCTCAAAACAAGTGCGTCGGCTAAACTTAGCCAACTGACGAACAATGGTGGATTTGCCAACCTGTCTTGCGCCTCTTATTATAAGAGGCTTTCTGCCTTTTTTGTTTAACCAACTTGATAGAAGGTCAACCTCTAATCGATGGATTTCCATATTTACTGCCTAAAATAAGGTGTTGTATTGGCCATATATGGATATTATAACACCTTATTATGTCAATACAATGACTTTTTTAAGGGTAATTAAGTATGGTGGATGGTCAATTTAACATGTCATATTAAAAAACTCTTATGGCCATCACACCCTTCTCCTCTTAATAAACACATACAGCGCACCCGCTCCCCCGTGTTCTGGTTTTGCTATGGCGTGGGTAGTGATTTTAGATTTGATAGGTTCTTCGTTGAGCCATCTGGGGACTTGTAGTCGCAGGACGCCTTGTTCTTGCCACCATTCATTGGGTGAGGAGGTTCCTTTACCTGTGATGATGAGTACACATCGATGGTCCGCGGCGTAGGCCTGATTGATAAATCCCGTAATTAACTCGTGCGCCTTATCTAAGGTTAGACCATGTAGATCGAGTCTTGCGTTGACATGAACGTTTTTAAGATCTCTGGCGCGGGGTGGTTTAACGTTTTGCGTTTGAATAACTTTGTGTGCAGCATTATATGAAACGGGAATATCAGGGCTCTTTTGGATCAGTATTTTTCTGGTCTTAGACAAAGCTTTTACAGTGCTGGTATAAGCTTGCCAAACGGCCAGGTCTTCGGGAGTTAATGGTGTTTTTTTAACCATGGAGCCAGATCAATATCTATTCAACCTGAGCGGTTTTAAAAAGAAACCAATTGGGATCGCCGGAATTTGCATCCCTAGTAAATGTCCAATTGTCCGTTATCACTTCAATTTGATCATGATCGCCTTCTATAATTTTCCCGTTCTTATCTGTGGTCACCAGAATTTGATCAGAGATAAATTTAACGGTGGCATACAACTGCGTTTTTTTCTCCACATGGAGATCAGTGATCTCAGTGCTTTGCACCCTTATTAGGGTGTTATCCCATACCTCGTTGTTTTTCTCACGGGTTGTGATGGCTTTCTCAAATACGGCATAGAGTTTACTGTCCAACAGCGATTTTAGCGTTTTCTTGTCGCCCTTATTGAATGCCTCTAGAATCATACCGAAAGCATTCGTGGCTCCATCGATAAATTCAGATTGATCAAATTGAGGGTCAATCTTTTTAAAATCTTGCAATTGAGAAGAAAGAGTTTCAGAAACCACGTGCTTGTTGGCTGTCTTTCTAGAAACAGGGGTGTCGTTAACTGGCTCCGATATCTCTCCCGGTTTAAGCCCCACATCTTTCCCTAACACTGTGTAAAGCTTGTATAATATAAATCCTGCGATAGCTGCGAAAATGATGATGTCCATGAGTTTTTTCCAATTGGCTCCAATTTTGGTAACTTTATATAAACTTTATTGCTATACTGTACAAAAGAGTAGCTCAATCAGCTAGAGAATTTATTAATTTTTCTAAACTGAATGAGCTCTGATGATAATGGCAATCTTACTTATGGAGTAAATTATGGCTAAAAATACCAAGTCACAAGAAATGAAGCATGATGCTGACAACCAAATTCCAACCCTACCCGTCACGGTAAATGGCCAGTATATTAAGGATCTCTCCTTTGAAACGCCAGGCCCATTGGCATTTGGGAATTCAAAGGATGCACCTTCAATTAATTTAAACATTGAAGTAAGAGCCCATCCACAACAGGATCAGCAGAACCAGTTTGAAGTGGAGCTCCATGTGACTGCAGAAGCCACTCGCGACGATACTCGTGTGTTCCTGTTTGAGCTCACCTATGCGGGCATGTTTACCCTGGGTAACATCCCTGAGCAGAGCATTCCTCCAGTGCTCCTCATCGAGTGCCCTCGTTTACTGTTCCCTTTCGTTCGCAGCATTGTTGCTGATGTAACAAGAGATGGTGGTTTCCCACCATTGGCATTGGCTCCAGTCGATTTCTCAGAAATCTATCGTCGCCAACTGATGCAAATGCAAGAGCAGCAAGAAGCCGCCGGCAAAACTAAGAACTAATTTTACGCAAGAACTCTTCGTGGAACGCAAGCTCTTCAGAAGTAGGTTCAAAATGGCGAGGCTCCCTATAGGGTCTCGCCATTATTGATTGTGCCTGGTTCGCTTGCTTTTTCTTAACAGTATTTAGGCTGAACTGAGTTTGTCTGCCGCCTTTTAATTCCAAGTACACATCGGCCAGTAATTCTGAGTCCAGTAAGGCGCCGTGGTGTATACGATTGGAGTTGTCGACCTTGAACCGCCGACATAACGCATCCAAGTTTGCGGGCGAGCCAGGAAATTTCTCCCGTGCCATCATCATGGTACAAAATGTACGGCTGAATTTCAGCTTGGGATAGTTCAGCTTGCCCAATTCCGCATTCAAGAACTTCATGTCAAAGTTTGCGTTATGGATAACTAGGGTCGAGTCCCCAATAAATGCAAGAAACTCATCCACAATATCGGCAAACACAGGTTTATCCGCCAAAAATGATTCGGTGATACCATGCACGGCGGTAGCTTCTGGAGGAATGTCCCTTTCCGGATTGATATACTGCTGATAGGTTCTTCCTGTGGGTAGAAGATTTATAATCTCCAAACAACCAATTTCAATAATACGGTGGCCATCGCCCGGACTGAGTCCAGTGGTTTCTGTATCCAATATAATTTCACGCATGTTCTACCTTAAAATCTTGATGCTAAATTTCTGTTCAATCTGATGCAGTACTTCTATCAGCTTTTCTTTGGTTTTTGCAAGTGTTCCGTCCGTATTGAGAAGGAAATCCGCTTTTTTGATTTTATCCGCTGTGGGTACTTGCTTCGTCAAGAAATAATCGTATAGTGAGGCTTCCATGCCTCGAGCTAGGGCCCTTTCCCGTTGGTTCTCTGGCGAACAATAGACGACCAGTACGGCATCATATCTTTTTTCACTACCATTTTCAAAGAGGAGGGGAATATCTAAGAAGACGAGAGGGTCGCCGGCTTGTTTTCTTTCCTCCAAGAACTGAAGGGACATTTTCCTGACCACAGGATGCGTAATAGATTCCAGCTGTTTGATGGCTGCCTCATTATTGAGCACTTTTTGTCTTAAGCAAACACGGTCAACGCCTTCTTCATTCACACAACCAGGCCAAAGCTCTCTGACAGCTTCTATCACATCCTTGTTATGTTTAAAAATATAATGAACATTCGCATCCGCATCATCCACATGCAGGCCCATTTCTTTTAGCCATTTCACGGTGGTTGATTTACCGGAGGCAATGGATCCTGTTAAGCCAATGAGAATCATACGAGCTCACATGCGTAACGGCGTTTTCTTTGGAAGGATGAGGGAATATCTAGGCTTTCACGATACTTAGTGATGGTTCGTCTTGCCACAAGTGTACCTTCCGCGTTCAGTACTTTGACCAGCTGATCATCAGATAAAGGTTTGTCCTTATCTTCCTTCAGGATGATTTCTTTAATCCTTTCGCGCACGGCACTGGAAGACATTTCGTCTTCCTGATGGAGGCTGTAAATGGACGAGGTAAAGAAGAACTTTAGTTCAAAGGTTCCTCGAGGTGTCTGGATATACTTATTGGTTGTCACTCGACTGATAGTGCTTTCGTGTAAGCCCGTGACGCGTGCTACGTCCTGCAATGTCATGGGTTTCAATGAATGGATGCCATTCTCGAAAAACTCGTTCTGTATTAAGAGAATTTGTTCCGTTACAGCCATTATGGTTTTAGCCCGTTGATTCATAGCCTTAATTAGGCCACTCGCAGCGTTATGTCTTTCGCTCACATAAGATGACTGACATTTCCCTTTTTTCAGATCAGCGTAATAAGTCTCATCGATAAGTACTCGGGGCAACGTATGGTCATTCAGTTTGAGGCGCCAACCTTCTTCTTGGTTGCCCTTTAAGATCACATCCGGAATCACTTGGCCATGCTCATAAGTAGCAAATTGCAAGCCAGGTTTGGGATCACATAGTCTGATTTCTGTCATGATCTCGCGCAAATGATCCTTTGTAATGGCGCAAACCTTTAATAGCTTTTCAATTTCGCCCTGCTCGAACAGATCCAAATTATCCAGCACATCTTGCATATGCTTGGTCAGGGTCTTTCTGTCCGATAGCTGCAACTTCAAACATTCTGCGAGATTGCGCGCAAAGACTCCGGGTGGATCAAATTGCTGCAGCTGTTTTAACGTCTCCTCAATCCTTAAGGGGTTGCTGCCTAATTTTTTCACCTGATCCTGAAAATCCGCTGGAAAGTAACCGGTTTCTTCCAATATGCCTATCAAAAAAGAACCGATCAATTTATCGGTAGGATCTTGGATGTCTGTGGAAAGTTGTGAGAGTAAGTGTTCCTTCAGGGAAGCTGGCAAAGCTTCAATGCGGTCGAGAGAATTTTCGCCCGGTCCTTTATATTCATTTCGCGTAGGTGTCACCCTGTCGGACATGCTTTCTTCTGACCACGCTTCGTCAAAGTCTTCAGATTCATCTTCCTCGGGTTTGACCTCCTCAGCATTCACATCGGGCTCCTCCATGGTCAGGAGTGGATTCGTTAAAATTTCCGTTTCCAAATAAGAAGCCAGTTCAAGATTGGAGAGCTCGAGTATCTTTATCGCCTGCTGTAGTTGCGGCGTCATCACAAGTGTTTGATTTTGCTTTAATTGTAATTGCTGTGATATGCTCATACTCCATTCTATTACAGAACGAAGCTTTCTCCAAGATATACACGACGAACATTTTTGTCGGCGATAATTTCAGAAGGTGTGCCCTTGCGCAAGACTTGTCCTTCATTCAGTATATAGGCCCTGTCTACAATATCGAGGGCTTCTCTCACGTTGTGGTCGGTCAACAACACGCCGATGCCGCGATCTTTAAGATGCGAGATAAGTTCGCGAATTTCATATACAGCAATAGGGTCAATACCGGCGAGCGGTTCATCCAGTAACATGAAGTGAGGGTCTGAAGCCAGAGCTCGCGCTATTTCCACGCGCCGTCTTTCACCACCAGAAAGAGTAATGGCGCTGGATCTGGCGATGTGTTTAATTCCAAATTCTGAAAGCAAAGCGTCAAGCATGTCTTCGCGTTTATCCCGGTCTTTTTCTACAATTTCAAGGACGGCCATAATATTGCCTTCAACTGTAAGTCCTCTAAATATAGAAGATTCTTGCGGCAAATAACCAATGCCAAGGCGTGCGCGTCTGTACATGGGAAGTTTGGTAATGTCATTATTGTCTAGTTGAACGCTGCCAGTGCTGGGCTGGATAAGGCCTGCAATGATGGAAAAACAAGTGGTTTTGCCAGCACCATTGGGTCCCAATAAGCCAACAGCTTCACCACGCTGAACGTTGATGCATACGTTATCTAAGACTGCATGTCCGCGGTAGGATTTCGATAATCCTGTGGCGCTTAAACCTTTTTGCATATTGATGACTTCCATTTTAACAACACTATCCTTTATCAAATTAATTTGTAAATAGACCTCACCCGTTACTCCCCGTTCTTGAGCCGGGGAGGGGGCGGTATAAATTATATTCTTAAAATGCTTTGCTAATCAATGCACTTTAACTCTTAACTAAACCAGAAGGCCTCAAGTTTTTCTTCTCGACTTCCTCAGGATAAATAAACACTTTTACGCGCTGATCAGTACTCACGTCGTCTCTTTTTAACACTGTACTGACCTTTGTGTCCAGATTTACTTTTGCATAAGATCCTCTCAACTGTACCTGAGTTCTGTTGGCTTTAACATTTCCTGTGATGGTGATGAGTTTACTCTTTGGTGTCATAATGGCGTTATCGCCTTCGATCAGTTCATCCGGTGATGATAGCTTTACGTGGCCTTTGGCAACAATTTTGTCCAGTTCTAGTTTTTTATTATCCATCTCTTTCAGATGAATATAAATAAAGTCAGACAACAACACATACTCATCCTTCCAAACGACCACTTGATGGCCTTTGGCTGGTTTGAGATCAATTCTGTGTTGATCCATGTCGTAAATCGCAAGGTCAGCGGTGGCTTTTTCGCCATTGATTCCAAAGAAACGCACGTTATCTTGTGCTTCAACCCGATTGATTTCCAGTTTGCCTTGCGCATTCTTTTTCATAAAAGCATTGGCTTTGACTGAATGCATTTCGTATGGCCCCTTGCGAATGATAACGTCACCCACAGCTACGCACGTCAGTTTTTCCCGATCGCACTTTAGGCCATCGCGTGAGTCAATCACTAATGGTTCCTTAGAAGCTTCCTTCATAGATTCCGAGGTGGAGGCCATCGCATAACTCATGGTGCAGGCCATCAGGATGAAGAATGCAGTTATCAGTCTCATTTATTTTGAACCAGGTAGAGATATTTGTGTTTTCCCAAGAAATTCTATTATATCCCCTTTATCGGTAATTTTAAAGCCTTCAGCTTTAATTGTTTCTCCCGATGGACCATGCCCTTCAATGGGCAGATGACCTTCACCGATGTTTTCTTTGGGAAAAAGCTTCATATAATTTGTTTTCAGATCATATCCTTTATCTGTTTTGATATGCACATTATCAAAGACTTCGAGCATTTCGGTTTTTTTATGATAAAATCCCGTATCCCCACTAAAAGACATGGTGCTGCCATCATCTAGTTTCACATGGCCAGAAGGTTTAACGAAATCTGTTTTCTCATCATTGAGGTTGGTAGCAAATTCAGCTTCAACTAGGAACGGGCGACCTTTTTTATCTAAGGAGTTAAATTTAGGGTGAATGACTTTATTTTCTAGGAGCGGATTTACTTTTAAGATGCGCTCAATAGTTTTTGGTTGCTGTTTATTGCCCAACATGGATTCAATTCTTGGCCATAAGAAAATAGCAGCCAGAATGACCACCACGGCAAGTGGCAGAATAACTTTTAAATTTGAACTAACCCAAGTGTTTCTGCGGGTTGGATCGCCACGACTGCCTGATGTACGCCAGCCAGGCCGGTAGGTTTTCTTGCTCATTGTCCCGCCCTTAAGCAGTCATGAATATGGATTATACCCGCTGGCTTGAAAGGACCTGATACATCATCATTGCTCACAAAAAGGCTGGTAATCTTTTTTTCGTTCATGATATTCACAGCTTCTTCTACCAAAGCATCAGGGCTGATAAACATGGGGGAGGGGGTCATAATATTGGTAACTTCAGTCTGGAGCAGGTTCATCCCCATATGTCTGCGAAGGTCGCCATCTGTGATGACTCCAATGATCTCTCCGTTTGCATTGCAAACTGCCACGCAACCAAAGCTTTTTTGTGTCATGGTCACTAGGGCTTCAGACATACTTGTGGTGTCCGATACCAATGGTAATTTGTCTCCCTTATGCATCAGATCAGATATCTTCTGAAGCTTTAGACCTAATGAACCACCTGGATGCAAGACGCTAAAATCTTTTGTGGAAAAATTCTTACGACACAACAGTGCTGCCGCTATGGCATCACCCAGTGCCATCATTAATGTGGTGGACGTCATAGGCGCAACCCCAATGGGGCATGCCTCTTCGATTGAAGGTAGAATAATTGCCGCATCTGCGGCATTGGCAAGGGTGCTGTTGGATTTGCTCGTTATGGCAATCAATGGGATCTTAAATCTTTTAGTATATCTCAGGATACCTTCCAGCTCCGTGGTTTCTCCGGAATTGGATAACGCAAGTACGGCGTCATGTTGTTCGATCATGCCCAAGTCGCCATGGTTGGCTTCTGCGGGGTGGACAAACATAGCGGGTGTGCCAGTGGACGCAAGCGTTGCTGCAATCTTACGTGCCACATGCCCGCTTTTACCCATGCCCGAAACGACGATGCGTCCTTTAACCGATTGCAGGATGTCCAAGGACCTGATAAAAGTTTCGTTCAAGAAACCACTCAAAGCCTCAAGCGCCTTAGCTTCTTTCATCAAGACGCGTCTGGCTTCCACTAAATCAGCTGAGTTTTCAACTGTTGAGAGATTGGCAGTATTGTGCATAACATTCCTTCATTAAAACAATTCTGTCCGTATTAATGCAGGAAAATATCCGGATTGTCAAATCCAAGTAAATCCAGAACAGATCGGTAGGGCAAGAATGAAAAACAAGCCTCCGCAATTTCAGTACGTCCTTCACGTTCCAGTAATTCCACGAACTGGTCTTTCAAAGCATGCAGATGCAACACATCCGTGGCCGCATACTTGAGTTGAGCCGGCGTAAATTCTTTGGCGCCCCAGTCCGTCATTTGCTCATCCTTAGAGATCTCAACCTTAAGCATGTCCTTGCAAAGATCCTTAAGGCCATACCTATAAGTAAAGGTTCGTGTCAGTTTTGCCGCAATCTTCGTGCAAAACACAGGCGAAACGAGAATGTTCAGATGTTGAGCAATGGTTGCCAAATCAAAGCGGGCATAGTGAAAAATCTTGAGCGTTGAAAGATCACTCAGTACAGCCTTCAAATTAGGCGCATCATAAGTCTCCCGATCCAAATGAACCAGATGGCAAACCCCATCACCACTTGAAAGCTGAACCAAACATAAAGGATCACGGTAAGGGTGCAAACCCATGGTTTCCGTATCCACAGCAATAACTTTGCCTAAATCCACGTCAACCGGAAGATCGTATTTGTGATAATGTATCTCAGGAGTCATGATTTTGCCTTTTTGTTTTTTGTTTCTGAGAGGTGTAGTGGTGCCCAGGAGAAGACTCGAACTTCCACAAGCTTGCGCTCACTAGAACCTGAATCTAGCGCGTCTACCAGTTCCGCCACCTGGGCAACATCTAATTTGATATAGGTATTTGGGCCGAGAATCAATGTAAATTTTTAATGGGTGCCCCATTAATTTTCATTTCGAGTCACGCTGCCGTTACGGTTGCTAGTTACCTGTCCATTCCCGTTGATGATGATGTCTTTAATGTCATTACAATTAATATGGAAAACTGGGTTGTGGAGATGAATATGAATGCCGCCATTCACTATGGTTTGCATACTATGAGTTGATTGAGGTGATGGATCTAGCCCAAGCTGTTTGTCTGATTTCAAATATGTTTTGAGAAATTCGGCGCAAGTCTTGTCTCTAAAAAATGAATTGTATTTGCTAGAATCTTCCTCTTCACCATTTGAAGCAAATAATGAATGTGCATCGATGCTGACGAAGCATAGGAAAAAAAATAAAGTATTTATATTCATGTGTCTATTCTCTTAACAATTTAAATAAGGACCCCGATTGGTCGGCTATTGGGAGCAGGTTTAAAGACGTAGTCAGGTTTTGTCAAGTTTCTTGGGTAAAAAGGGGGGGGAATCGAATTGATTTAGCCATAACTATAGCTCATTCCTTCATGATCAAACTGCAGTTCAACAAACCTCTTGTATATAGAGCTTTGTCTCATCAAAGTAGTATGGGAACCAACTGCCACGATTTTTCCAAGATCGATCACTACAATACGATTAGCATTAATAACGGTGGATAATCTGTGGGCCACAATTATGGTTGTTCGATCCTTCATCAGATGATCGATAGCTTTTTGCACCTGAAACTCACTCTCCGAATCCAGGGCATTTGTGGCTTCATCCAGCAGCAAAATAGCAGGATCCTTAAGAATGGCACGGGCTATTGCGATCCGTTGCTTTTGTCCTGAGGATAGGCCTACACCTTCTGTGCCCAAAAAAGTGTTAAACCCTTGCGGCAGTTTTTGGATAAAATCATAGGCATATGCAGATCTGGCCGCGGCCTCCACCATTTGATCCGTGGCGTCCGGCTTGGAAAGGCGAATATTCTCGTAGACCGTATCTCGAAAGATGGTTGGATCTTGTGGCACCCAGCCGATGACCTCGCGTAGCGTGCTAAGTTCCAGTTCTTTAATGTCCACATTATCCAATAAAACCTGACCCTTGCACGGGTCGTAAAATCGCATGAGTAAATTAAAAACGGTGGATTTGCCAGCTCCCGATGGTCCCACCAAAGCAATTGTCTCACCCCGTTTAATGCTTAAGTTAAAATCGAAAAGTACAAGATCTTGATCTGGATAAGCAAAATCGATTTTATGAAAGGCAATTTGTCCAATTTTTTGCTGGGGCAGGCGGATTGGTGTAGGAGAAGTATGTAGGTTTGATTCAATGTCAAGTAAACCCTTAAGCCTTGCGCTGGCTGCCATGGCCCGTTGCCAATCCCCATAGACTTGGCTCAAAGAATTGATGGAGCCTGCCGCAAGAATGGCATAGAAAATGAACGACACTAGCATGCCTGTTGTAAGATCTCCGCCAATCTGTTGCAGGCCATACCAAAACAATCCGCAGACAGCTACGAACACTAAAAAGATCACGGCCGTGGAAAGACAGCTTTGTGCAAAAATTCTTTTCATAGATTTATGCAACGCGTCTTGCGTTAAAACTTTAAATTTCTCCAATGAAGCACTTTGTCTGCCATAGGCTTGTAAGGTAAGTACAGCGGTCAAGGATTCGTTACTATAGCCAGCCGCTTTGCCTTCAGCTTCTTGTGCTATGCGTGCTGTTTGCCTAAATCTGCGTCCAAAGATCAATAGGGGAAGCAGGGTCAGCGACATGAGAACACAAGCGACGCTGGCTAGCTTCAAGTTGATCACAAATAACAAACACATGGAGCCTAAAAACTGAATGACGCTGCGAAGGCCGGTAGATGCCGAGCCGCCGAGTAATACCTGAATCAACTGCGTGTCGCTGTGTAGTTGCGATTGAAGACCGCCAATGGATTGCTGCTGATAAAACTCTGGCGACAGATTAAGTAGATGTCCAAACAGTTTTGATTTAATGTCTGAGCTGACTCGTTCGCCCAGCCAGGATGAAAGATAAGATCGTGCAAAGCTAGCAAAGCTGAGTAAAATTACGACAGCAAAAAGAATCAACATGGCCTGTTGCAGGGATGTGTCGCTCGTCATGCCCAAATTGCGATCCACCAAGTTACTAAAGGCAAATCCCAAAAGCAACATGGTTCCTGCCGCAAGGCATAATGCAAAAATTGTAAGTAAAACAATGTGGCTATAGGGCTTGATAAATCCCATAAGAAACAAAAGCGAATTGCCTTCTGGCTTATTTTTCATAACGCATATCCCCTGAACAATTAAATTGCATCATAAGGAAAAATAATTCGGGAGAGAAGAGATATCTTTCGGTTCAATAACCTAATTCAGGCGCGTGGTGACCGCAGGATGCGGAAGTAATTCTTTAGAAGCCTGAAGCTCAGCAAATGACTTATCGAACTCAGCCATTGTGGGCGCGCCCTCGACTTTTTTACCATCCATGAAAAACGTTGGCGTAGCTTCCACGTGTTCTTGCTTGCTTGCATTAAAAGCGCAGGCGAGTAACGAGTTTTCTATATCCTTGTTACTCATAGCCTTTTTGCACTGTTCCGAAGTCAGCCCGATAATCTTACCAACTTCTTCTGGTTTTTTCCCGATCCAGCGACTTTGTGCGCGGTACAATTTATTCATGGCTTCTTCTTGATGATTCTTGGGGAGAGAGCCAACCAGTTTAAACGCCATTAAAGCATCCTTATCTTGTGGAAATGGCTTGATGATGATTTTCAATTGCCCGGTATTGACATATTTCTGTTTAATCAGCGGCAGCACATAAAGGTGGAAATCAGCACAGTGATGGCAGGTGAGGGAGGTGTACTCAACAATGGTAATGGGTGCTTCTTCTTTGCCATAAACCACTTGGTGAATGTCACCGGACACTACAGCGCTTACATCTTGAGATATAAACAAAGCGAAAAGTAAGATAATTAGTCGTGTCATTTACCTACCCGAATTTTTTTAGTTGCTATCATTATAGCAAATGTGGATCCGAGCACAAAGTGATTAGATGGTCGGGACGGACGGATTCGAACCGCCGACATCCTGCTCCCAAAGCAGGCGCGCTACCGGACTGCGCTACGCCCCGAACTTCCTTAATCAAATACACCATCGTTCTTGCAAGATCAAGCGATATTATGGATTTTTTGTAATCATTTACAAAGGCTCGTCATCCAGAGCAGCATAAGCGAAGCGTTGCTGCGTGGGATCCAGCGAATGTGTGCGAGCGTATGCGAACTCCACCTTATTTTCATTTGGAGCTCGCAAAAGCTCGCACACATACGCTGGATCCTTCGCTTCCTCCGCAAAGCGGAGGTGCGCTCTGGATGACGGTGTTTGGGAGTGGTCAAGTTTTTTGTGTTTGCCCCGGCGCATGTCTGTGGTATTCAAAATGTATGACCACTGATAATCACAATCACCTGTATCTTGTAGATGGCTCTGGCTTTATATTCAGGGCCTTTCATGCGCTGCCGCCTTTAACGCGGCCTGATGGCGTTCAAATTGGGGCGGTGTTGGGTTTTACCAATATGCTCATCCGTCTGATTTTGGATATGAAGGCGGACCATATTGTGGTGGTCTTCGACAGTTCCCGTAGGACGTTTCGTAATGACATTTATGCAGACTACAAAGCCAATCGTGATGAAACTCCTTCGGAACTGATTCCGCAATTCAGCTTGGTGCGAGATGCTTGTAAAGCATTCAATGTCTCCATGATTGAAATGCCAGGTTTTGAGGCCGATGACCTGATTGCCACTTATGCACAAAAAGCTGTGGCGCAGGGTATGCAAGTGACCATTGTGTCGTCCGATAAGGACTTGATGCAGCTGGTGAACAACGATGTGATCATGTTTGACCCCATCCGCAACCGAGATATTGGCATAGCTGAAGTTATTGAAAAATTTGGTGTGGGCCCCGATAAGGTAATTGATATCCAAGCCCTTGCGGGTGACTCATCGGACAACGTGCCGGGTGTTCCGGGCATTGGTATTAAAACGGCCGCGGAGCTTATCCATGAATATGGCAATCTGGAAACCTTGCTCGCCAGAGCAGGGGAGATCAAGCAGCCCAAACGTCGCGAAAAACTCCTAGAAAATGCCGAGATGGCGCGCATAAGTTATCAGCTAGTAACCCTGAAAAAGGATGTGCCCGTTGAGATGTCCATTGACGA
Source organism: Alphaproteobacteria bacterium (assembly GCA_041738135.1). Taxonomy (GTDB): domain Bacteria; phylum Pseudomonadota; class Alphaproteobacteria; order JAGOMX01; family JAGOMX01; genus JAGOMX01. Next base: position 96,478 of record JBGSQK010000029.1, on the reverse strand, counting down.
TTTTAGCTTTAAAGAACCCAACGAAGATGAGTTGTTGCATTTTCTTGAAGCTCAGAGTTTTACAGGTGTTAAAACACGTCTTGAAAAACGAGGGTTTAAACTGGGTAGTGGCTCGCAACAGGCTGCCGCGCAAGAAAAAGGTAAGTACGAACTAGTTCAAACCGTCGATGCCCTGAGGGTTTGGATTGATAAAATCAACCAAACCGGATTTGTGGCGGTAAATACGGAAACCACCGGACCCGACCCCATGTTGGCTGAGCTGGCAGGTCTATCCCTTTCTGTGAAAGCGGGGGAAGCCTGTTACATTCCTCTGGGACACAAAGTGCGTAAAGCAGATTTGTTTGATTATGATCCAAAAGCGAAACCCGTTGTTCAGATCCCTTTGAGGGAAGCGTTGGACTTACTACGCCCCACCTTGCAAGATCCAGCAGTATTAAAAGCCGGTCATAATCTCAAATATGACATGCTCATCCTGCGTCGTTATGGCATTGAAATTACACCCGTTGATGACACCATGGTCATGTCCTATGTGCTGGATGGCACCAGCCATGGTCATGGTAAGGACGAGCTTGCCAAGTTGGTGCTGGATTATAAAACCATAAGTTTTTCAGATGTAGTTGGCACAGGTAAGTCACAAGTGCGTTTTGATGAGGTAGAGCTAGATGCAGCGTGCCAATATGCAGCCGAGGATGCCGACATTACGGGTCGTTTGTATAATGTCTTGAAGCAAAGGCTGATCAAAGAAGCGCAATCAACCGTTTACGAGACAATGGACAGACCTATGATCCAGGTGCTAACCGATATGGAATCCTGCGGCATCGGGGTTAACTTACAAAAACTAAAAGATATGAGCAAAGATTTTGCGGCACGGCTCGCATTGTTGGAGCAAGAAATATATAAAACGGCCGGCCGTGAATTTAATATCGCTTCTCCTAAACAATTAGGCGAAGTTTTGTTTGATGACATGAGTATGGATAAAGGTCGAAAAAGTGCTAAAACCGGTAGTTTTTCAACGGGTGCAGAGGTGCTCGAAGACTTGGCAGTGCAGGGGCATCATCTGCCCATTTTAATCTTAGATTGGCGACATTTATCTAAGCTGAAAAGCACCTATAGCGATGCTTTACAAACGCAAATAAATCCCCGTACAGGGCGGATTCATACGTCTTTTGGTATGACCGTGACTTCTACGGGGCGGCTTTCTTCCATTAATCCTAACTTGCAAAATATCCCCATTCGGTCAGCCGAAGGTCTTAAGATTCGTAGTGCTTTTGAAGCCAGACCTGGTTGGAAATTGTTGTCGCTGGACTACTCGCAGATTGAGCTGAGACTTTTGGCGCATATGGCTGATATTCCAGAGCTGCAGCATGCTTTCCACCACGATCATGACATTCATAAAATGGCCGCCTCGGAAGTCTTCGGTGTGCCATTAGATCAAGTGGATTCTGAGCTACGCAGTCGCGCTAAGGTCATAAATTTCGGCATTATCTACGGCATCAGCGCCCATGGCTTAAGCCGTCAGTTGCGCATTCCCCGAGCTGATTCGGCAAGGCATATACAAGTTTATTTGGAGCGTTACCCAGGCATTGAAGCTTACATGGAAGAGCAAAAGAAAACCGCCCATGAGTTTGGTTATGTCAAAACTCTATTTGGTCGCAAGTGTTTCTTACCAGACATCAATGATCGAAATCCTTCTAGACGCGGTTTTGCTGAAAGAGCCGCCATCAATGCACCACTGCAAGGGACTGTATCTGACCTGATTAAAAAAGCCATGATTAGAGTTAAAGGCGCATTGAGCGAGCAAAACTTGCAGGCTCAAATGCTATTGCAGATCCACGACGAACTCATATTCGAAGTGCCCGATGATGAGGTGGATAGAACCATTGCTGCTGTAAAGCCCGTTATGGAATCGGCGGTTCAATTGAAGGTGCCGATTATTGTGGATACCGGTGTCGGACAGACTTGGGCTGATACATAAGAATCTTATAAAACGTGGCTTGTATTTGTTAATGCCCATCTGATGAATCCAGACTTCCTCATCCCCTTGACATCTGGTACTCTAAACCCATGAAAATACCCACTGGATATACCCTGGATTCAGCTCAGGAAGCTGTTGCGTTGAGACTTCAAAAGCTAGAGGCGGAGCTTTATGCTGAGCTACATAAGTCTATCCGAACTCGACTCTCCAGTTATTTTAAGCGAGGACCCAAGTACTTTATCAAAGGCTTGTATATATATGGCGGAGTAGGGCGTGGCAAGACCATGTTGATGGATGCGTTTTACGATGACCTGGATATGGAACGAAAACAGCGCTGGCATTTTCACGCATTCATGCAACAACAGATACATCAGCGTTTGAAGGCTCTGGGTGAAACCAAAGAAATCCCAATCACTGTTTTAGCTCGAGAAATAGCGGCTCATGCCAAAGTCTTATGCTTTGATGAATTTCATGTGAGCGATATTGCCGATGCTATGATTTTGGGGCGTTTGTTTAGTAAGCTATTTGAGCTAGGCGTCGTGGTGGTTGCCACCTCCAATCAGCGACCTGACGGGCTCTATAAGGATGGCTTGCATCGCGATCGGTTTTTGCCTTTCATTGAGATCCTAAAGCAATTTTGTCCAGAAGTTGAACTGAACGGACCCGTTGATTATCGTAGGGAAATCCTGCATAGGCATCGCCAGTATTTTGTACCTGCCGATGAAACGGCTTCAGCTGAAATTGAGGATATATTTGTTGAGCTATCCGATGGCAAAGCGGTCAGAAAAGAGCTTATAGAGGTGAATGGCAGGCAGGTATTAATCCCAAAATTTGCCAATGGCGTGGCCCGAGTTGGCTTTGCAGATATGTGTAAAACCATGTTGGGCGCTAACGACTATTTAGTTCTAGCCGACCACTTTCATACGGTTCTGCTGGAAAACGTTCCGGTTATGGACGAGAGCATGCACAACGAAGCCAAACGATTTATTACGTTGATTGATATCCTTTATGATCGAGAAGTGAATCTGGTCATATCTGCTGCTGCAGAACCTGATCAGTTGTATAAATCAGGGAAGAATAGCAACGCTTTTTTGCGAACAGCCTCCCGTTTGATCGAGATGACTGCCTAGCTTTGCCAAAAACATCAAACTGTTAACCGAAATTTAACTTTTTTCATGCAAGATAAACTAGCGGTAACGGTCTAATCTAGGATCGTATCCGAGGTGAATCAAATGAAGAAGGAATTGCGAGATGTCTAGGAAAATAATGAGTATAATCACTTTAGCAACATTCACTATGGGTGCAATAGGTATAGCAGACGAAGGTTTAGCATTTAAAGAGAGGTCTGGAGTTCCTGAAGGCCAGCTGTGGGGTAAGGGTGAAGCAGTTTTTACTGCTAAGCGTAGTTTCAAGATTCCTAAGAGGCCTGTGCCAAAAATACCTAAAAAGAAGCCTTCAGCTCCTGTTAAGAAGCCGCTCGCTGCGAAAGCGAAGCCTGTTGTAAAGCCTGTGGCTAAAGCAGCTCCTACAAAGCCTGCTGATAAAGCCAAGGCTGTTCAGGCCGTAAAAGCCGCCGCTCCTGTTAAAGCAGCAGCTCCTGGCGCTCCTGCGGCATCCGCTAAAACTACAGCCAAAGATCTCGCTACGTCTGCTAAGCAGAAAGTTGTGGCTGCGAAAGATCAGGCAGTGCAAAAAGCAAAGGCTGTACTTGCAGAAAAAGGTCCCGTTGCTTTAACGGCCACCGGTGTAGCAGGGCTAACCTCATTAGCTGGTGTTGTAGCCTCTCTGGCAGGGGCACCGGATGTGGCAGCAAAGTTAGGTAATGTTGCAACCATTGCTGATAGTATGGCGAATCCTCAACCGGCAGCTCCGACAGATACAACAACAGAACCAGCTGCAGCGAATGCTGAAACTACAGCGACAACAACAGAACCAGCTGCAAACGCTGAACCTACAGTGACTCCTCCTGCTGCAGAAGCCCCAAAGGCAAACGTGACCCCTTCCGCCTATAAAACTGAATTAAATCTGAGTTCAGTGCTTTACTTTACGTCTGATGACGAAGATTTTCTTGCTGTTGATGATGAAGAAGAGGATGCGGAAGCAATTATAGAGGATCTGTTTAGTGCATACGATGAACTAAATCAAGAAATTGATGAAAACTACAGTGCTTTGCTTGAGCTGAATCAAAGGTACCAGGAAGAGGGCTTGACCGACGAAGAATTAGAAGTGGTTCCTATCATCATTCAGAACATCAAGGATGCCAGTATAGATCTAATTGAGGTTGAGGAAACCATAAAGGCTATATCCCCTAGCGCACTTCCCGGGGATGATGAGGGTGTGGCTCAGAATTAATGATCTTGCAAATCTATAACAAGACAGGCGTAATCAAATCGGAGCAGCTAGAATCAGCTGCTCCATTTTTTTTAGAACAAGATAAGTTGTAAAAGTAATCCATATCTGTTTACTAAATTTTAATATTTATATGTAACTATATTGATGTAAACTTTAATCATGCCATAAGTCATAAATCTGACATTAAGGCAGAAAGCAAAATGGAGATTAGATATGACTATTCAACTATCAAGATTAATCAAACTAGCGGCTTTAGGGCTGTTTGTAACTTTTTTCACGCAGCTAAGTGTTGAACAAGCTTCGGCTGCTGTGACAGGAAAACAAGATGCGGCAAAGAAAGTAACTAAGAAACAAACATCTAAGGATACTAAAGAAAAACGCAAGAAGAAGATACAGAAATTCAATACGGTCTATAAGGATCTTGTGAAAAAGGAAAAGGCTAGAACTCTGACTGACCAAGAAAAAGTAAAGCTTGGAAAAATGAAGGCTACCATTAAAAAAATAAAAGCTAAAAAGGCTGCAAAGAAGGGTAAAAAAGTTGCTAGCGTTCAGAATGTAGTGAGTTTTACTCAGGATGAAGTGACAGTACAGGAAAACGAATTCGCAGATGGTGAGGAAGAATTAACACTTGAAGAGGTCTTTCCAGAGATAGATGAAAGTGTTGAAGATCTGTCCGCTGAAGTTAGTGAAGACCTAAAGGAATCTTTAGAGAATTTAGATGATTTAGCAGAAGTGGATCCTGAATTTGCTGATGAGTTCAAAGAGGAGATAACAGACCTAAACGAGGCACAGACTGAACTAAATGCACCTGAGCAAGATGTTACTCCTGCTGCTGCTTCTGAGTCTGAGACGACAGCAGAATAAGCTTAAAAAAATAGAGACGACAATTGAGAAAAGGACAGTTTAAAACATGCGCAACTTAATAAAGCTGTCCCTTTTTCTTTTGACTTTAAATTCTGCTCAGGCGAGCTTCGGTATCCCGGGGCCGTGGGGGAATCAATGCGGGCCAGTAACCCCGGATTTCAGTACTGTTACTAAAAATTGTACGGATTGTATTACTTTGAGCGCGGAATGTCCTAAGGGTGGTACGCCTCAGACCCTATCATTGAAAGGCTGCAAGCGGCCATTGGCTATCACATTTAAAGAAGGCAAATTGGTTTGTGAGAAGAGGCAAGGAAGTTCAACCGGTCCTGGTGCGTCTGTACAAGAAAAATTGATTAAGCGATGTAAGAAACATATTACCGAGCCCTCATGCGTTGCCGAAATGAATAGATGTGAGGGGGATTCTGAGGGGCCTTACTGTCAGGAATGGGGCGATCCACCACAATCTGGCTGGCTTGATCTGAAGAAGATTGCGGATGTGATTGGGAAATCCGAAAAGGCGGTTGTGGAATCCACTAAACTACTTGACGAGTCTCAACAAATAATGAGTGGTTCCGAAAAAGTTATCGAAGAATCCACTGAAATAGCTGAAAAAGTAGCTGAAGAGGCGCAAGAGTATCTTCAATTGGCAGAAGCATTAGAGCAAGCTGTTTCCGAGGTTGAAATCCTTCAGACCAAGGTGCTTGGACAAGAATTAGAAAATGTGAAGCAACGCTCACAAGAAGTTAAATCTGCAGCGGAACAACATGCAGAATCTTCCAAGGAGCTGGCCCATTCTCTGGTTCAGGTAAAGGAAAAAATAAAAGACGCAAAGAAAGCCATGGATTCGCAGGATGACAAGCTTAAGGAAGACGATTCTGAGTCCGATGATTGAGACCGTCAAGTTTTCATTCTTGGCTTGATAGTCTGCCACAGGGTTAAACTGAGCAACGTTCCCACCGATAATAACCACCAGGTTTGCCAGGCACCAAAAGAAATGTGGGCAATGACGAAGATAGATGTATACATACCCATGAAAGTAGACAGTTCATAACGGCGGTTCGCAAGTCCGCTTATGCGCCACAGGCTTGCCAGCAGGAACAACGCATAAAGAACTGCACCTACCGCTCCCAATTCATACCAAATCTGTAAACTGAGGTTATGTGGGTGCAATCCTTGCCCCAACACTTCAATGTCATATATCTGGCCAGGATCCTCTTCAAATTGACGTAATTGGCTATCTGCCACCTGGCCTTTTTTCTCCGGAATCATAGTGTTCCGATAAGAGTTAATCCCATGACCAAGCCATGGGTCTTCAAATATCATATCCGTTGTCCGTTTCAGAATAAACAAGCGGTGGTGATATGAAGGTTTCATAAGTAGTGATTTATTATTTTGGATGACCTCAACCGGATCCATATGTTTCAAAGCAAATGGAAATGCTAAAATAACTACAGCACTCAAAACAGCAGCTGTACGGATGAAAAACTTCGAAGCTGTGACCGTGAACAAACAGGCAACCAGTCCAATGATAATAGCTAGCTTGGCCGCGTGATCAGTCATGTAAAAGACACCCACAATGACGGCAACGGTCAGCAACATTCTCCTCGAAAGATGCTGGTGTTTGTAAGCATTTAAAATAGGCCAGATCCCTAGAACCAACAGTGTAATACCGTGATAATACTCGGGGGTATCTCTGTGTGCGCCTCTGAGGGTTCGCAAAATATAAGTGTTTAAGACCTCATCCAGAAGGAGCAGAGCGGTTGCAATGATAAAGCCGGCCGTGAACCAGCGCATGAATCTCTTGTGCAAATCTTCTGTCTGAACAACATAAAAAGCGTTGGCTCCAATTAATGTGATCACTATCTTTCCCACGCTGGAAAGGCTGCTGCCTGGGGTTGGTGACCAAAGACACGTCACGAGTGCCCATGTAGTGAATAACAATGCGAATGGTATTGATTTTAAAGGCGGTAGGATATGGGAATATCTCCCTTGGGAAAGCAAAAAAATGAAACTCAGCAGGAGCAGAGCCCCAAATGTTACATTGGGTGTCACTGGATAAAATAAACAGATGGGAAGGCATAGGAAAGCGAGAGCAAGAAAGAGTCTTGTTCCCCAAACGTCCACCAATGTCATGATTTAAGGCCGCCCATTTCACACAGAATATGCCAAGAAGCTTCGTCCACAGGACTGACCGATAAACGTGAATGACGCACAATAGCCAAGTTTTGCAACAGAGGATGAGACTTAATTTCCGCCAAAGTGACCGGGTGAGGCAGTTCTTTGATTGCTTTAACATCCACCATCCCAAAACGATGAGTTGGGTCCGTTGGGTCTGGGTGGTAGGTTTTAATGACTTCCACAATTCCCATAATTCTTTTTTCATGGACGGAGTGATAAAAAAAAGCTTGGTCACCCACCTTCATGGCTTTCATGTTATTGGCAGCTTGATAGTTGCGTACTCCATCCCAAGAGGTTGGCGCTTTTTTCTGATCTTCCCAGGAATAGCACCCTGGTTCAGTTTTGACCAGCCAATAAGCCATGTTACCTGCCATAGCCTTCTTCTGCCACATATTCGATGGTAGGAGGCCTATCCATCAACACGTGCATAGCATCATCAATGTCTATGCCGTTATTTAGAATATCGTCCACCGCCTTGCAAATGGGCATTTCCACTTCAAGTTCTTGCGCCAGTTTCGCAATAGTTCGAGATGTATAAAGGCCTTCCGTCAGAAAGGTGCTACTTGCCAGCACATCCTTTACGGATTTACCGCGACCAATTTCGAAACCAAATTTGAAGTTGCGTGAGGTAGGACTGGTACAGGTCAAGCATATGTCTCCTAGTCCAGAAAGGCCATAAAGGGTTTCCACTTTTCCGCCTTTAGCTACCGCTAAACGAGATATTTCAGACAATCCGCGAGTGATGATCATAGCTCGAGCATTCTCGCCCAACTTATGCCCAGCAACGATTCCTGAAGCGATGGCAAGCACATTCTTCAAAGCGCCCCCCATCTGGGCACCGATTATGTCGTCCGAGGCGTATATGCGTAAAGTGGAGCTATTAAAAGCCCGTGCTAGCCAGCTGCTGGTGGTCAGACTTTCGGCAGCTAAAGTTACCGCAGAAGGTAAACCCTTGAACACTTCTTCAGCAAAGCTAGGGCCCGAAAGGATACCTACGGACCTGCCCGGAAGAGTTTCAGCCATCACCTCACTCATGAGCAAGCCTGAAGATTGTTCAATCCCCTTAGAGGCAATGACAATATAAGAATCATCAGGCACCAAAGGAGCAAGTTCGAGGGTTACTTCCCGAGCGAATTGAGCGGGAACGGAAAGGACAATAATATTAGATTGTCCAGCCTGGGCTAGATCATTTGTTACTGATATGGTGGTGCTTAGTTTTTGACCGGGGAAACATTCGGGATTAACACCGGTGGCTTTTATGCCTTTAACGGTGCTTTCGTCCTTTGACCAGATAGTCGTCTGAGTTCCGGCTCGATCAGCTGCCGCCGCAATTGCAGTGCCCCATGTGCCAGAGCCTATTACTGAAACAGTTGTCATTTAAGTCCTTTCATCCAACGGCCATCGCGGACGCGGAGAAAAATCCAAGGGATCATCTAATCCCATCCGTAATTTCTCGACCCCTGCCCATGCGATCATGGCTGCATTATCAGTGCAAAGTTTACCAGGTGGAGCGATAAATGGAACCCTTTTTTTATTAGCGCACTGATTTAATGTCTCGCGAATCATAAGATTTGAGGCAACGCCGCCGGCTGTAACCAAGTGAGAAATAGGGATTCGCGCCTCTTCACAATAATCCAAAGCAAAGCTGACCTTCCTAGCAAATATGTCCAGGACTGCTTTTTGAAAGCTAGCACAGATGTCTTTTGTATCTTGTTCTTCCATGTGGCCAAGTTGTTCAATTTGTCTTCTCACAGCGGTTTTAAGGCCGGAAAAAGAAAAGTTCATGGGTTGCTCTTTGTCATGCAACAAGGGTCTGGGAAAAGCAAATCGTTTCGGATTGCCATCTTTCCCTAACGCTTCGATCTTTGGTCCAGCAGGATAGCTGAGCCCGAGCATTTTGCCGACCTTATCAAACGCCTCACCGGCGGCATCATCAATGGTGGTTCCCAGAAGTTCATAGTCCACTGGACTTTTGACAATGAGCAACTGGCAGTGCCCACCGGATGTGAGCAGTAATAAATAGGGGAAGGGTACATCATCGGTTAAACGAACCGTCAAAGCATGGCCAGCCAAATGATTGATGCCCAGGAACGGAACGTTAAGTCCCGCCGCCATGCCTTTGGCAAACATAACTCCCACGATAACACCGCCAATCAACCCAGGACCACCTGTAACCGCTATGCCGTCCAATTGGTTGGGAGTGAGGTTTGCCTCATTCAAGGCTTGCTTGACGATGGGATCCAACAGCTGTAAATGAGCTCTTGCAGCAATCTCAGGGACCACGCCGCCATATGCTTCGTGATGACCTTGTGAACGCAACACGTTGGCCAGAATGCGTTTGTCGTCAGTGACAATGGCCGCTGCCGTCTCATCGCAGCTGGTTTCTATTCCTAATATGATCATGTTACCCAACTCATTTATACGCACCCATATTGCATTATCCTGCAAAATATGCAAGAGATCGCTAAGCAGGGCCACCGCATGAATATGTCTTGAGTGCTTACAGCCCCCCATGTCATCCCCGCGAAGGCGGGGATCCAGCGCAACAAAGCGTTGCGTAGCAACTTCAGTATAGAACATATGGAGTCGCTAACGCTCCGCTTATGGCGCTGGATCCCCGCCTTCGCGGGGATGACATGGGGGCAGACCCAAATATTTTTCATGAGCTTGGCCTGAATAGCTAATGATGAGGAGAATCTCGATGATACGCATAGGCACACGTAAAAGCCCTTTGGCATTGATACAAGCGGAATTGGTTAAAAAGGCACTGGTGGCCAAAACCCATTATGAGGCGCACCAAATCGAGATTATGCCCATGACCACCACCGGTGACCAGGTGACTGACAGGCGTCTTATGATGATCGGCGGGAAGGGGCTCTTCACCAAGGAAATTGAAGAGGCGCTACTGCGACGCGAAGTGGACCTTGCTGTGCACTCCATGAAAGATATGTCAACCGATCAACCCGATGGTTTGGTGACGCCCTGCTGCTTACCCCGCCATGATGTACGTGATGCCTGGCTCAGTCACAAAGCAGCACATCCCCGTGACCTGCCAGCAGGAATGCGAGTGGGGACAGCCTCCTTACGCCGTGCTGCGCAGATTCTTCACATAAACCCAGAGCTTGAAATCGTCATGTTTCGAGGGAATGTGCAAACCCGTTTGCGAAAATTAGAAGACGGCGAAGCAGATGGCACAGTTATTGCCATGGCCGGTTTACAGCGTCTGGGGCTCGAGCATTTGGCTACCAGAATCATGAGCGTTGAAGAAATGCTGCCTGCGCCAGCTCAGGGAGCCCTTGCTGTGCAATGTCGCGAAGGGGATTTAAATATGCTCGGTGTTTTGAGTGAAATAAATGACACAGATACCAAATCCTGCGTGGGTATAGAAAGAACGTTTCTGGCTGAATTGGATGGCTCTTGCAGAACTCCTATTGCTGCCCTGGCCGTATTAAAGGACGGCCTCTGTCACTTTTCTGGTTTGATTTCAGATCCTATGGGCAAGCTTGTTCTGCGTGATGAAATCATTGGTCCCTTGGCCGAAATGGAAGGTCGAGCGCAAGCTTTGGCACGCCAGTGGTATGACGAATATAGCATGGATCTATTCCGTGAGGAGTTTTAGGCTATGATCCTCATCACAAGGCCCATGCCAGAGGCCCAAGAGACGGCTGATTTGTTGAAGGGAAGGCAAACGTTGTGCGCCCCCATGCTGATGATCGAGCCAGTTTTGACGCAACAGGTGGACGATTTCCATGTAGCCCTTTTTACCAGCGGTAATGGGGTGCGTCATGTGGATGACTTCATAGTGAAGCGTCAACCTCAGGTGTTAACGGTAGGTGATGCCACTGCAGAGCTGGCGAGGCAACGAGGCTTTGAAAAGGTTCGTAGCGCGCAGGGTAACGTGGATGATTTATTCTCATTGGCCAAGGAGATTCTGGATCCAAATGATAAAGCCATACATTTTTGTGGAGCCACCCATAGGGGCAATCTTGTTGGGCGATTAAACAATGCAGGTTTTAACGCTTCTCAAATTCACGCTTACAAAGCTTTAGAGATGAATACGTTGCCCGAGGAGACTATTTCAGCATTAATGGCAAAACGCGTAAGAAGCGCTTTGTTTTTCTCTCCAAGAACTGCTACAGTTTTTATGAAAAATCTCAATAACCATGGGTTGATCGATTGTCTTTCGGAAATGACCGCGTTTTGTATAAGTCCTGCCGTCGCAAATCAATTGCCAGTGGGCCAGTGGAATGCCGTAAAGATTGCCAAACGACCTACGCAAAGTGCATTGTTCGAACTTATTTATGACCAAGACAGGTGATGTAATGACTGCTTCAAAGGCTACTATTTCTAAATCAAAAAAAGCGACACCTGGCACGGATGAGCCCGTGCTCACTAAAGTTGAGAACAAGGCCACGAAGAAGCCCTGTAACAATGATGATCTAACCAAAGCCTTATTGGTCATTTTAGGTGCAGTGGCAGCCGTAATTACATTGGTATATGTCTATCCATTTGTCACCACCATGTTTGGTATGCATAAAGAGGTTTTTACCAGCGTTGAGCAGCTTGGACAAAGGCATTTGGAGTTAGAGCAAAAAGTCGCAGATTTGCAAAAACTCGTGGACGAAAAGTCAGGTCAAACGACCGATGGGGCTCTACAAAAACGTATTGATGCCCTTGAAGCCAATAACAAGAAATTGGAACAAGAAATAGTCGGTGCATCCGTAGATGCTATGAAGCACACGGATCAAAAATCGTCACAAATGGTTGAAGCTTTAAAAAATCGTCTCGATCAGGTTGAAACGAAACTAGCCGCAGGACAGCAAAAGCTATCAAAAATACCAGAAACAATTGGCCTGTTTGAGAAATTACGGGACAGCATGAATACATCCAAACCTTTTGATAAAGCTTTGGAGAGTGCAAAAAATTTGTTTGACCCGCAGGATAAGGAAATGCAACAGCGTTTTGAGTCCCTGCACTCAATTGCAGTAAATGGGACGCCGACCATAGATGAACTAAGGGTAGAATTCAGTGCGGTGGCCAAAGATATCAGGCGACTGCTTATTCCAAACGACTTGCCTTGGTATTCAAAATTTGTTCAACGCATGCGTAATTTGGTTGTGGTTCGTAAAGCGGGAGAAGCTCTTCAAGGTAGCTCATCAACCGAAGAACGTTTGGCTGGAATTCAGCAGTATTTGGAAAATGATAATCTCGAAGGCGCCTTAGAGGCGGCCACTCATCTGCCAAAAGTTGAGTCCCATGTGTTCACTGAGTGGCATGATCAAGCAACTCACAGGTTGCTCATAGAGCAATCTATTCCTATCATGGAAGCACATGCATTGGCCTACTTGCTCACAGGCGAGCAAGCGCCTCAAACCACCACCGAAACCAAAAAGGATTAGTCGGGTATGCGGATTTTCATCATTATAGTAGAACTCCTCGTTTTTGTGGCTGTGACCATTTGGTTGGTTACTCAACCTGGATCTTTGGCCCTGGATTGGGGCGAGTATCACATAGAAACGACCCTGGCGGTTAGTTTTATGGCTCTGACAGCTGTATTCCTAGCGACCTACTTCATTATGAAGATATGGCACTTCATCATCTTTTTACCTTCAAGAGTTTATGCATATACCCAAAAACTGAGGCCTGAAAAAGGTTTGAAGGCTCTAACTCAGTCCGTTATTTCATCCGCACTGGAAGAGTATGAAACGGCAAGGAATGAGGCGTATCGGTTTGAAAGATATCTGGGCGACAACCCTGTTCATAAAGGCCTGCTTGCCTATAATAATTTGCAAGAAGGTCGCTTAGATGCAGCCCGCAAAATATGCGATTCCATGAAAAATGCCGATGATGGCAGAACGCTCAGTTGGGTGATTGAAGCGCGTATCGCATTGAAGGACGGAAAAATATCGGATGCGCAGAGCATATTACAGAACATTTATGCCCTACACGACAAATCACCATGGGTCGTCCGTGAATTGTTAAAAACATCTTTGAAGCTAAGGACATATGACTTAAGTCTGGAGATGTTGAAGAAGGCAGAACGTCTTGAGCTATATCCAGCTCAGACGATTAAGCAGTGTCGTGCTTTGATATTCTATCAGCAGGCTGATATGAAAAATACTTCTTTGGAGCAAAAAGAATTGTTGCTTGAGCAAGCACATCGCCTAGCTCCAGAACTTACTAAGGTTGCTGTTCAAACATCCAAAGTGTTACGTTTGCTTGACAACAACAAACGGGCCAGAAAAGTTATTGAACAAAGCTGGACTGTAAGGCCACATATGGATTTGCTAGAAGAATACCTGGCTATCGATCACGAAACAGATCCCAAAGCTATTATGAAAACGGCTGGCAAATTGATAAGTTATAACGAGCATGACGCAACCAGTTACCTCGCATTAGCGAAATTCGCTCTGAAGATGCAAGAATGGGGCAGGGCTCGAGCCGCTCTACATGACTATCAGGAAAAGCATGAGATGTCCCGCACAGCTTCTTATTTAATGGCAAGACTTGAGTTATTGCAACATGCCGACCACACTCGATATCGGGAATGGATGGAAAAGGCGGTCCATATGGCAGCTGAAGATTCCAGCGAGGTTGTATTAGATACTATCCTAGATTTATGAGTAAAAGGAATCCCAACGGGAGCAGCTATTGTCACTGATATTAAGGCTAATTTTATTACTACTCATATGCACAAATGCGGTTGCCGATGATACCTTACATGCACTCACGTATGATTTTACCGTGACGGGCCTAGAGGGTAGCTCAGTTGAAAAGAAGTTCAATGCTATTTCCAGTCTCGAAGCTTACAAAAATAATCCACTTTACTCAGAACAGAATCTAAACAAGCGTATATATGATGATCACGAACTATTGCTTCAAATGCTAGATGCTAAAGGTTTGTATGACGCGCAAGTAAATGTGACTCAAAAGGTACATAACTACCACACGCAAATAACATTTGAAGTGACCAAGGGTAGTCGTTACAAAATCAAAAAAATTAGCATATTAATGGGAAACGCCAAAGCTGATGTGCTGGAGGTATATCCCTTTTTCTTTGAAGATCTACCCATACAAGTAGGCAAATATGTCTCTGCAGAGAAAATTCACGAAACCTTTGGAATCATCATCGACAAATTTAGCAACTGTGGCTACCCATACGCTAAAATTAAGGACCATTCTGTTGAGCTGGTAGAAGGTAAAAAGAGGATTCTTTTAAGCATTGATGTGGAACCAGGGCCGAAGATGAAATTCGGTGAAGTGGTTGTTACAAATATGAAAGACGTGCCTGAATCCTTTGTGAAGCATCGTGTGCCATGGCAACCAGGTGAAGTGTATGATCATCGAAAATTAGAACGTTATCGCGAAAAGCTAACACGTACCAGGTTATTTGATACAGTCCTTATTGAAACCCCTGAGGAGTACAAAGATGGCGAACATGTTCCACTTGTGGTGAAAATTTCTGAGAGAAAGGCACGGACCATCAGTGCCGGCTTAAAGTACTCCTTGAATGAGGGGTTTGGTGCAACGGTTGGTTGGACACATCGGAATCTCACCTCCAACGCGGATCGTGTACGTACCACCTTGACCTATGGCCAGGTTTTATCAAAATTTGAACTTGATTATGAAGTCCCCGATTTTTTATGGCCAAAGACAACACTGGTGCCGGCATTTGCCATCGTCAAGGAAGACACAGAATCCTATACCAGCCAGAGCATAGGTAGTTCCGTGGTCTTAAGGAATGAATTTGAAGACAAAAGTGATTACTTCTACGGTGTATCCATTGACCATGATAGGGCAAAGCAAGAGGGTGAAAAAAAGACAGCCAACCTATTCGGTATTCCTATGGGATTCACCTACGATCAGCGGGATGACATCATAGATCCTTTGCAGGGCTATCTCATTAATGCCAGTTTCACTCCTAAATTTGGCCGGGTTGGTGATGCTTACTTTATGACTAAATCGATCGTATCGGGTTCTTACTATTACCCAGTGGCGGCCAAAGTAGTTATGGCTGGCTGGGCAAGGGTTGGAAGCATAGCTGGCATTAACTTTTCCGATGTAGTTGCCAACCAAAGGTATTACTCAGGTGGAGGTGGTTCTGTCCGTGGGTATGGTTACCAAATGCTTGGGCCATTGGATGCTTCGGGTGATCCTACCGGAGGCAAATCATTGCTTGAAGGTGGCGTAGAGCTTCGTGTCCGTGTACTAGAAGATTGGGGTGGCGCCGCATTTGTCGAAGGCGGCAACGTCAGCCATAGCACTGTGCCCAATCTAAAGAATGACACCCTATTCGGAGCCGGTGTTGGTGTCCGATATTTCACCAGTTTTGGCCCCATCAGAGCGGACATTGCTATGCCTTTCAAGCGCCGGAAAAAAGCCAACCACAAATACGTGGATATGCCGGTCCAATTTTACATAAGCATAGGGCAGGGGTTTTGATGGGTATTTATTTACAAGAAATTTCCCTATCCCCGTCATTGCGAGCCCTTCTTAGGGCGTGGCAATCTACTTTTTCCGCTGCAGCAAACCCATGCAAGACGACTACACCAAAGTGGATTGCCACGCCCCAAGAAGGGCTCGCAATGACGGGAGTGGGGGGCTACACCCCTATTAATAAAAATGCCCAGGAGCCCCCCCAATGATCAGTGGTGGCATCAACGCAGTAAAATTCTTCTTCCTTTTTTTGCTTCTAGTAGCATGCGCCATTGCTGTTTATTTCTCCACGGACATGGGCAAAGAACGGCTCATTAAAACCGCACTGAGCTATGTGAACAACCAGTCTTACAAGATAAAAATCCATGACATTGAGAGCTATTTCCCATTAACCATACACTTTAGACAAATCGAGATTCTGGATCGGAACGAGCCGCAACTTTATTTACGCGATGTAACATTGAAAGCCGACACGTCAACCCTTTTGCTTGAGAAGCGTCTTGAAGGTGAGCTGAATATAGAAGAATGCATCCTTTTTGATACACCACCAGACCAAGATGATACCTTTGTTCCCTTAAAACTGGGCCTCGGTTTGGATCTAAAGATCACCTGTGGGTCCACTTTGATTGAAGAGAGAGGTCCTAACTATTTTATCACCGCCTCACTCCCCAAGAGCCGCATACAATATGATTCTGAACGCGACGTGCTCAATTATGCAGGTCAAATTGATGTGGATCTATCGGGTCAGTCTTTATCCCTTGAGATAGCAGGGCAGGGAAGCATCAATGATTTTGACCTGACGTATAATTTGAAAGGCGATCATTTCAAAAATGTTGAAACCAGTATCAGCAAGTTATCAGGCACCGGAAGTATCGCTCGTCTGCCTTGGAAGGGCGAGGGGCCCATAAACATCGATTTTCTTCACAACAATGTTAATAGTGCCCTGCGAGCAAACCTACGCCAAAATCGGTATCTGGTCGATTTGAATGATATTAATCTGCAAGTGAAAGGCCTAAAGGTCTTGGGTAGCCTCAATTATAACTCAAGGACCATACATGTGAAGGGGGGCTTGAAAGCGGATCTTGATAACGTTAAAGCCATAGGAAATCTTCCCCTTGCAGGAAAAATGATCCTTGACTCCCAGTTTGATTTACACGGCAACGAGCTCCACATCAAGCTGGATGCAAAAGGCAAAAATCTCAGCACCAATGACATGAGTATGCAAGACATGGACTGTCAGATAAGCGCTCAGCACGTGTTACAACAACCAGAAGGCACTATTGCATTGAAGGCTAGTAATGTAAGCGGTTCCTTTGGCAAGATTCAATCAACCAACTGCGTGGGTACGTTTAAGAACGGAGTAGGTGATGTCAAACTACAAATGAAAGGTGACCGGACCTCTGGAAACGTCAGCTTGGACATAAATTATAATCAAACCAAAAAGGACTTCAAAGTTAAAACCTTTGAGGGTAAATTTGACTCCATTCCCATATTATTGCGTCAGCCCTTTGATTTATCCATGAAGGAAAACAACATAGAGATCACCCCTGTCAATCTGGTCATAATGAATTCGCCATTAAGGATCGAGGGCGCCATGAAGTCCAATCAGCTTAATTTTAAAGCCAGCGGTGAGATCGATATTTTAACTTTTTCTCGATTGATTTTGGATGAGGATGACATAACCAAGGGCAAAATGAAAATTAACATGAACGTCAGCGGCCCCATGGATAAAATTCGCCTTGAAGGCTCTGCTGAAATCAACGGAGGCACTTACGAAAAAGTGCACTATGGTACAGCATTTAAAGATATTAATATTAAGCTAGCCGCCGATAAAGAACGTGTACGTATTGTTAGTGCTTCGGCCAAGGATCTAAAATCCGGCACAGTAACCGCAACCGGAGATTTTAATTTTACCAGCCAACAGTTTGCCGTCAATTTGAAGGGTGAACAGGTTCACTTGCTTACTTCTGATCAGATGTCCATGGTAGCGCGTACCGCCGATGTGAGCCTTAAAGGCCAGCCAGATAAAGCGGTTGTAACAGGCGAAATCACAGTAGACGAAGGGTCCTATAGCATCGCCCCTCAGATTAAATCTACCAGGTTAGAATTGAATGTGAAAAACCCCAGAATCAGGAAACCCTTGGATCTACCTGAAATCTCTCAGGCAACGAGTAAAAGTGCTGGATTCAATCCTGGTTTAGATTTGGTTCTCAAGTTTCCTCCTGTACTGAAGATAAATGGACGAGGACTCACATCCACTTGGAAGGGTAAGTTGGAGTTAAAAGGCGACTTTGACCTGCCACGCATCTTCGGCAAGTTGAGCGTAGATGTGGGTCAGATGAATTTTCTAGGGCAAACTGTTGAGTTAACCAAAGGCTCCATCAAGTTTGACGGTTCAGGCGATAATATCCCATACATCGACACCACGGGCATATTGAAAAAGCAGGACATTGAGGTAACCATAGGCATTGTGGGCAGGGTCAATAAGCCCAACATAGACTTGCAATCCCAACCGGCGTTGCCCAAAGATGAAATCCTCTCCATCTTGTTCTTCGGCAAAGACAAATCAAAACTGTCACCCATCGAAGCCGTACAATTAGCAAGAGCCCTGGCTGCCTACAAAGGCATCGGCGCCGATCTGGACTTTTTCACCCTCATCACAGATAACTTAGGCCTAGATCAACTCAGCTTCGGAGCCGGCCCCACAGAAGGCACCTACAGTTTAAAAGTGAGCAAACGCTTGGGCGATCAAATCCGAGTAAACTTAAACCAAGGCATGAAACCCGAAGACTCAAACGTGGAGCTAGAGGTAGAGGTGAACAAAAACATCAGCGTCAAAGCCGAACACGGCTTCGCAGGGTCATCGGATGGTGTGTCAGTGAACTATAACTGGGATTATTAAAATTTTGTAACCTTTCACCAATTCCCTTCATCCAGAGCAGCATAAGCGAAGCGTTGCTGCGTGGGATCCAGCGCAAAAGTGTGAGCGTTTGCGAACTCGATCGTACTTTAATACGGAGCTCGCATACGCTGGATCAATCCTTCGCTTCCTCAATGCGGAGGCGCGCTCTGGATGACGAGTTTTTTGGTGAGTGGTTACAAACTTTTTAGACATACGGACCTTAATTAAAACAAAAAACCACGACGCCTCTATTATACAGAACCATCACCATGTCCCGATCTTTACCTTGACTCAGGTCCAGGTTGGGATTGTCTTCAATTTTCTGACGTTGCGGGTCAAATTCTTTGATCATACTTACTAGTTGATCATCTGGCTCTTTGCCTTTCAGATGCAGAAATTCCAGGGAGGGTAGATGGAGAATGTTTATAGGAAGCGTAGGAATGTTGTTAAATGTTACATTCAAATACGTCAGGTCATAAAAGTTATTTACCCAGTCAGGTATGATGTCTATGTAATTATAGGATAAATCTAAAACCTTCAATTTAGGGAGTTTTTGAATGCTAAAAGGAAACGAGGGGAGCCTATTGTGTGACAATCTCAAATGCGTCAGGTTTTCCAGATGCGACATGGCTGGCGGAAAATGACCGATTCTATTGAAGCTTAAAGACAGCTTAGCCAGTTTGGTCAGTTTTGAAAGTCTTATAGGCACGGATGTCAGATGCTGTTTATCTTGAACAAAAGCTGACTCGCCATCTTCAGCTATGGCGTTATTATAAAAGCTTAGGGTATAGCGGCCGCGGTAATGGCTGCTGAGCATGATGCCGATATTCTCATCAACAGATGCTTGGCGCTGCCGGACCTCAACCACATCGTTTGACGGGGCTGAACTTTCTACGGTCACAGACAAAACAAATATGAGTATGAGTGTATAGAATAAATGCATTGGTTGCTCCAGTCCCAAATATTCTAACGCGTATGTGAATTTAAGTCAAAAGGACTGGGGGTGGAGCAGGGCCACCAACTTCACCTCTCCCCTTGTGGGAGAGGTCCGGAGCGCAGCGCAGGGGTGAGGGGTACATAAAAGCAGTGTTTAAACCTCACCCGGCCTTCGGCCGACCTCTCCCACAAGGGGAGAGGTGAAACAAAACTTACTTCTGCTGCTGCAAGCTCTTCAGCACAGTTTCATTATAAGAAACCTTATAACGTCTTTGCAAGGATGTCAGATACTGTTGGTACATATCATTAACCATATTCTGCTCCAAAGCTGTTTTAAACTTTTTAACGTCCTCGTCCTTCATCTCTTCAGCCTTAGGCGCCGCGATTGAGCGAGGAACCACCACGGCAAAACTACCCTTATCGCCAGGCGCAACGGCAGCTTTGTTCAGATCCGTTTGGAACGCAATAGCACGCAAGCCGCGGGAAATGTTCTGATCTTTTTGATCGGTTCTCGTCAGAACCACACCGGTCTTCATCTCAAGCTTGTTTTCCTTGGCCACTTGCGCCAATTGCCCACCGCTATTGATCTTCTCCACCATGCCATTAGCCAATTCTTTTGCAGCTTTCTGCTGATTTTCAGAAGTGACGATTGCTAAGATATCCTTTGATACTTCCTCGTAAGGGAGAAGTTTGGATTCATGGATCTTATCTACGCGAGCAGCAATATATTCGCCATTACCCAGCTGCGACAGGAAAGGGTCATCGCCCGATTCCATCTTAAAGCCTTGCTCGATGGTTTCAATCAGCACATCCGGTGAAAGATTTGCCTTATTGCGATTACCGCCATCCTTACGCAAGCCTTCAACCTTAACCAGTCTCAGATCATGTTTTTGTGCCAGTTCTTCCAAAGTCACGCCGCCAGCCAGATTGTCTTCAACCAGCGTGGTCAAGCGATTGAACTCGTCCATAGACTTTTCAGCCTTCAGCTCTTCCAGAATCTTGTCGCTTTCAGCCTTTGTGGGTAAGGGGCCCTTCAGCGTTCCTTGGCGAGCAGCAAAGCCTGCTTGCATATCTTCGTCAGTCAGCTTAACTTTTGCGCGTAAAGCTGGTTCCGCCATGATCACTATGGTCACATCCCGTTCTTGCGGCCGAGTGAATTCATCGTGATGACCTTCATAATAAGCTTGCAGTTCTTCTGTTTTGGGTGCAGGTAATTTAGTGAAACTAGCTGGAGAAATGGTCGCCCAATCCACTGTACGCTTTTCATGTTGCCACTTATAAAGGGGTGTTACATAAGCATTAGGCAAACTGATACCAGTGGTGACCAACTGAGTCAGCTGATTCCGCCGCATTTCTTTACGGAGGCTTTCCTCGAAATCTTTTGGTGTCAAACCATCATTGCGCGCATAACCCTCAAAAATCTGTCGACTGAACTGGCCAGCTTGATCTTTAAAAGCTCCAGCCGATGTGATCATCTCAACGACTTGTTGGTCGGAAACGGCCAAACCCAGATGATCTGCTTCTTGATCCAGTAACGCATCCACAATAAGATCCTGCAAAGCTTGTTGCTGGATGAGGCCTTCATCAATCTGTTGACCTGTCCGTTGCTGAGTTTGCATGGCCTTTACTTTTGTTTCTTTACGAAACTCACTCATGGTTATAGAAACGTTACCCACCGTTGCCACACTTTGGTCAGTCATGCGACCGGGTGTAAATACGTCTCCGACGCCCCATAAAAATACAAAGGCAAATACTAATACAGCGAAAAAAGCTCTGACGACCCAGGATTTTGACGCTTCACGCATGTTTTGTAACATCTTGCAAACCTTCTTTTGTTAATTCAGTAGCCCATAGTAATAATCTTAAAGCGTTTGGGCAACAGCTTTATTGCCGATTCATGATTAATTTCATTAATAGTCAGTTCTACCCCGTTTGATAAGCGGATCTTAGGCCTCAACTACATAAGCTGACGCTAGCTTAACCCTTAGTGGGTAAACCGCTTTACCCACTGTTTCCTTCTCAAGCCGACCCGCAATTTTGCTTGGTATAAAATAAAAATAATTCATAGCCGAAATTTCTACCCCACTTTAAAGATTTGTTAAGAGCCATAGGCCAAAATATACGGTAAGATGGTGTAAGAATCTACTTTAAAGCGCAAGGACTGGTCTTGGGGAAGCTTAGAAGACATTTCAGCGTAAAGTGGCGGACTATTATTTCCGTTGCGATCGTTATTACGGTAATCATGGGGCTTTCTAGTATATGGACAATCCTTGATGAATCCGAATCGAATGTTGCTGAGTTAGCCGATCGCGGGCACATGCTAGCCCACATGCAATCCAAAGCCTTGGGTCAGTCCATGTGGGACTTGAACACGGAAAATATGAAAGCATCTATTGATGCTTTAAAGAACGACAGAGATTTCGTATATGCAAACGTGACCGATAAGGATGGCAATATTGCAGTTCAGGTCGGCGAAAATTCTAAAGTGGACGATAATCTTGTATTTACAGCACCCATAAAGTTTAAAAACGATACGGAAGATGTTTTGTTGGGCGAGTTTAAAATCGTCTTAAGTCAGGCTTCGCTGCAACAAAAGCAATGGGATTCACTGATGGATGAACTGCAAGTTTTCGTTATCTTGTTGCTGTCTACCATAGGAACCATTTACGCGGTGCTCTCTCATCTTATAATTAAGCCCCTAGGTATGATGACCGGGGTTATGAGTAAAATGGCTAGTGGCGATCTAAATCATGTCATACCGTTAACTCGATTCGACGAGTTTGGCACCATGATCACTGCTTTTAATACCATGACTAAAACTTTGGCGAGGAACTACCGCAAAATTGAGGAAAGTCAACGCGAGATCATGAAGGCAAATATTGATCTGGAACAAGCACGGATAGATGCTGATTTAGCCAACAAAACTAAATCAGCATTTCTTGCCAATATGAGTCATGAGTTGCGTACGCCCTTAAATGCTATCATAGGGTATAGCGAGATTTTAATCGAAGAGGGCGATGAAATGGAAGGCAAAGAGTTCCTGCCTGATTTGGAACGCATAGTCTCTTCTGCACGGCATCTGTTGCAGCTTATCAACGAGATCCTCGATCTTTCTAAAATTGAGGCCGGCAAAATGACCATGCATCTGGAGCTGGTCGAGGTGCCAAAAATTATGCGAGAGGTTAAAACAATTATCAAGCCCCTCATGAACAAGGGAAATAATCGCTTCGAGGTTAAAATCGACAAAAGTTTGAACTCTATTTTTGTGGATGAAATGAAGCTACGCCAGAGCTTGATCAATTTATTAAGCAATGCAGCTAAATTTACTCAAAATGGTAATGTGACCTTAGATATTAAGCATGAAATTGCCAATGATAATGAGTGGGTTATCTTTGCGGTGACAGATACGGGAATTGGCATGACTGCAGAACAGCAAAGTCGGGTTTTTGATGCCTTTACGCAAGCAGATGAGTCCACCACAAGGCGTTATGGTGGCACCGGCCTTGGTCTTGCCATTACCAAAAAAACCTGTAATCTCATGGGTGGAGACGTGTCTGTATCCAGCAAAGTTGGCGAAGGATCAACCTTTAGCATCAAACTTCCTGTCAAATGTGAAAATAATCCTGTACTTCTGTAAACGATTGCAGTATTAATGGCTTCAGGTCTTTGGAGCTACCTGATGATTTTGTTTGTTTCGTTCATACTAATGGTTGACGAATGGTGCAAAATTAGGTATCTCATGAAGATGAAATCAATTAATTTATAGAAGATTTAAATATGAAAACTTATTCTATGAAGCCTTCTGAGGTTGAAAAAAACTGGTCACTTATTGACGCGGACGGCCTAGTACTAGGGCGTTTGGCCGCTATAGTAGCGTCACGCTTACGCGGAAAGCATAAGACTGGATACACTCCACACATGGATTGTGGCGATCATATCGTCATCGTCAATGCGGATAAGATCCAGCTCACAGGCGATAAGCGTGAAGATAAGGTGTATTATAAGCACACAGGTTATCCTGGCGGTATCAAAGAAACAACGCCAAGACGTATCCTGGAAGGAAAATTCCCTGAGCGTGTTATCATGAAGGCTGTTGAGCGCATGGTGCCAAAGGGTCCATTGGGACGTCAGGTTATGACACACCTTCGTGTGTACACAGGGCCGTCGCATCCCCATGAGGCTCAAAACCCACAGGTTTTGGATGTGGCCGGTATGAATCCAAAAAACGTACGTCAATTAGGTTAGGAGCTTAGATTATGGCATCTACAACCCAAGGTTTAGAAGATTTAAAATCAGCGTTGAGCGGTAAAGCCGACGCCGGTGTTGCAGCAGCAATCTCTGCTTCCCTGTCCGATTCAGGCAATGTGCCCATTGAGCGCAAACCCATCATCGACAAGCTAGGTCGTTCCTATGCAACAGGTAAGCGTAAGAATGCGGTTGCTCGCGTATGGATTAAGCCAGGTAATGGCAAGATCGTCGTGAACGAGCGGACCATTGAGGTTTACTTTGCACGTCCTGCACAACAAATGATTATCAACCACGCCTTCAAGGTAGCTGGTCGTGAGCGTCAATACGACGTAATCGCAACAGTTGCGGGCGGTGGACTATCAGGCCAAGCCGGTGCCGTACGTCACGGAATCAGCAAGGCACTAACATATCAAGAGCCCGACTTGCGCGGCGCGCTGAAGTCAGCAGGTTTAATCACCCGCGACAGCCGTGTTGTTGAACGTAAAAAGTACGGCCACGCAAAAGCCAGAAAGCGCTTCCAATTCTCAAAGCGTTAATCGGTTTTGTTCGGATACAAAAAATCAGCCACGGTTCATACCGTGGCTTTTTTTTTACCTCTTCCCCTACAAGGGGAGAGGTTAAAGTAAGGTTGGCTTCTCTTCACCTCTCCCCTCGTGGGAGAGGTCGGCCAAAGGCCGGGTGAGGGGGTGCTGCAGCTCGCCGGAAGCAGCCGTAAGACCCCTCACCCCTACGCTGCGCTCCGGACCTCTCCCACGAGGGGAGAGGTAAGGATCAATTCTTGGGGCTTTGCCCCAAACCCCAGGATTTATATGAAAATAACATGACTAATCTTCCCAATTAGCCATGACTAATCCTTAATGTTATTATCACAAATATCCCAGATTGTAGGGCAGAGCCCTACCATAATCATGTGCGACTTGTCGCTCCATACCCCATCAACGCCCAAAATCTATCTTTCAACAGTTGGTAATTTGAGCTAACCACACGTGTTACAACAATGTGATAAAAGCTAGCCTGTTTTACAGCTGTAATCTTGCTCATACTCAGCTGTGTCTTAAACCCATTAACCTTTTCTGGCACAGCATTATGCAATGCAAACGCCAGCTCAGCGGCCCCTCCTAGAAAACAGGCCATTTTATGGTCAGATAGTAAGCTGTTGCTCGCCTTGGTCACAACGATATTTGTTCCAGCATGCTTGAACCCAAACGACCCTAAAATAAAAGTTGATACTCCCTCACGCGTTCCCGTGGTAAACCGTGCAATATTTTGCTTACCTATCAACTCATGGAGTTTATCAGCAAAATTCTTGCTTCCTAATCGTGGCGCATTAAAACTAACCAGCTTAATTTCCAGGTCACTCATCTCCTTTTCCTGAGCAAGTCGCGCAAAATAAAGTGCTGCCAAATTAGCAAGGGCTCCTCCCATACTGTGGCCCACAAAGGTAACTCGTCTTTTCCCCTTGCATAAGGCGGATAAAATGAGTTGACTGAGTTCATCCTTAAAGGACTCAAATGTCCTATTAAACCCCACATGAACTCTACCTTTTTCTTCCCCATTAAAAGCCTCTTTTTGCAACCAAGAATTCCAAATGTAAGCATCCGTTAACATATCCGCCTTGCTAACGGAGCCTCGCAAGGCAACGATTATCTCGGTTTCACTTTCAACCATCAATCCCATTTTAGATCGAGCAACAAAGTAATTAGTTAAAGCTGTGTGGCCCGTCTCTCCATAAAACGGGGTGGCCAAATAGCCATCCTCTTGAAATTCTTCAAGGTTCAAATTGACGTCGCCATAAACCTTATAAGCCAAATCTGCAAGTTTTGCAGCCAGAGAAATCTCATGCCGCTTGAAATTGATGTGGTTTGCCGGTCTAAAACCGGATCGACTGGAACTCATAACTCCCGATTCACCTGTATCGCACAAGGAGAGAGTTCCGTGAGAACATTCAGTAAAGGAACTGAGCAGGAGGCAAGAGAAGATGAAATTTTTCATAATTCTATTCATTCTCGTCAGTTAATGAATATACTATCATTATATCGTATCAAGAACATTATATCTAGGCCACATCTACACGCCGAATTAACAATCTAAAAAATGTTGACAGAACTCCAACAGTGGTCTAAAAAAGTCTTGTATATGTAGTTTATTAATAGGATCGTATAATGTTTAAATTTAAGTCCATCACCATATTATCATTAACCCTTTCAATCTCTATGGCTTTCCTTTCTAAATCATCGGCTTCTTATGATCCTGAGGAAGAGCAGCTTCGTGAGGTATTGGAGGCCTCTCGCTTGGCTTCGGAAAGAGCGTCAACACAGAATGCAAACATCGATCCTGAGGAAGCTCAGTTTCAAGAAGCTCTGCGTTTATCCATGCTGGCCGCCCAACCCAGGATCCCGGCACAACAAGGACAACCTTATGTAAACGATCGAGCTTATGCTGCCCAAGTTCAACGTGAACTTGAGCAGCAAAATGCTCGTGACATGGCTGAGCTTGCTTATGCAGAGCAGCTGCAAAGGGAACTGGATGCTGAAAGCGCGGCGGCTATTATAGAGGCAAATAAAAATGCCATCCCAAATTTACCCATCCTTAACTTTATCCCGGCTATTGGGCAGGTAATTGTTCAATACGAATCGGGGGCCTACCATTGCGGCACGGGTACGTTGATCGAACCAAATATTGTTATTTCAGCGGCTCATGTATTTCATAGAGTTCTCCCCGCTGCAAATACCTTAAGGCAACAGAATGGGCCTGTGCTTATAGATTTGAGAGGCAGAGGCGTAACGTGGAATAACGCACCAGTACGTTCCATGGTTGTAGATGCCAAATATATTCATCTGCTTCATGAGCTAGCCGGTCGCGATCCTACTGAAAAAATTACACGATATGACATGGTTTTTCTCATGTTAGAAAACAGCATGCCGGCTACGCATCCGACAATACCCTTAATTGGCCGCGTGAATAACTTCTATCAGATGTGCGCTCTTTATGGTTACGGGCAGCTAGAAAATGCACAACGCCCTGAACTTCATCGCATAGCCATGAAATTAGATGTGGATCCTGAAATGGTTGAGTATGACGTGATCCGTTTGCTTGCACATAACAATTTGCCGTGGCTCGTTGATCAAGGACAATTGAAGGGCGATGTTCAACAAAAATGGCACTTTAATAAATTTGAAGTCCTTAAAGAACTTGCACATCTTTTCTGTAAACGAGATTTTGATACAAAAGACGGTATAGTCAGTGGCTCACCTCCAGGCGACAGCGGTGGGCCTATGTTAGTAATGACACCTGAAGGAGTAAGGATTGCAGGCATCCTGTGCACTTACGGAGTCGATGTAAATCCCATGACACGCCAGGCAGACAATGTAAATTGTTGTGCATCTCTCATTAAAGGGCAAAACGGACGTGGTTATAGCTTAAATGCTTGGGTCCCTGTCATGTTGAATTTTCTTAAAAGAGGTCATTAGACCTCTAAATATTTTGTGCTAGTATGCTAAGTATATAGCCATAAACTAAAGTCGCACATGTATAAATGCATACTCATAACCGGTGCAAGCAGTGGTATCGGCAAGGCCCTGGCTGAACATTACGCGTCTCCGAGCACTACTCTTCTTCTAACCGGGAGGGATGAAAAGAGACTGGAAGAGGTTGAAAAATCCTGTTCTGCCAAAGGCGCCGTCGTTGTCATCAAAGCCATAGATGTAAAAGATCGCGTTCAGATGGAAAAGTGGCTTATGGAAGTAGATGCTACTCATCCCATTGATCTGGTCATCGCCAACGCTGGAGTATCATCTCGGTCAGCATTTCCTGATCGAGATGAGATGGAGAATGTGCTAAAGACCAATATTGATGGTGTATTGAATACGATTCTACCCCTAATCCCGCCTATGAGGGATCGTCGCAATGGTCATCTGGCTGTGGTCAGTTCACTGGCCGCCTACAAAACATTCCCTGGTCGAGGTCCATATTCTGCCAGCAAAGCAGCGATCAAGATGTTCTGCGATGATTGGCGTCTGTCGCTGGAGCCATTCAACATTGCAGTTTCAACTATTTGCCCAGGATTTATAAAAACACCCCTCACAGACCGCAACGCTCATCCAATGCCGTTTTTGTTAGAAGCAGATGAGTCTGCCCACATCATTACCAAGGGCCTGGCTAAGAAAAAAGCAATTATCGCTTTTCCCACCATACCCTTCATCTTTATGAGGTTCATGCAATGCCTACCGGTGGCCGTTTCTGATTTCTTTATACGGCTAGGATCAAAAAGGGTTTGATCAATCTTTTGTTAATTCAGTTGAGATACAGTAATTGCTAAGGTAATCAAATGGGCGCTGAAGTTCCGTCATCCAGAACGCGCCTCGGCAAAGCCGAGGAAGTGAAGGATCCAGCGAATGAGTGCCGCGAAAGCGGCTCCTTATAGCTATACGGAGCTGGAACACCTATATAGTTTGGGAAAGAAACAATTGTGGAAATTCATTAAACGCATCCTTATGTTGCTTTTTATATTGATCCTAGCTTATGCAGGCTATCTTTGCTTTTGGCCTGTAGACATAAAAGTGACCACGTGGGAACTATCAGCTCTTCCAGCAGCTGAAGGCGTCTTAGCGCCCAACGATTTACTCTCAAAAGCCGAGCCCTTTGGCGTCGAACTTCCCGCAGATGGCCCTGAAGATATAGTCTTTGATCGAGAAGGGCACATATATACGGGTCTGACCAATGGTCAGATTATCAAAATGAGCCCCGATGGAGCCTCATACCAAGTTTATGCAGATGTGGGCGGCTGGCCATTAGGGCTTAATTTTGATAAGGAAGGCAATCTTTACATAGCCAATTGCTTAAAAGGGCTACAGGTTGTCACCAAAGATAAACAAATCAAAACACTGGTAACCGAGGTAGATGGCAAGTCAACAATTTTTGCCAACAGTGTTGCCGTTTCCGATGATGGCCTAGTCTATTTTACTAACAGCTCCTATAAATACCCGCCAACAGTAGGTGGTGGCGGTTCGGCTGGTGTGATCCTCGAGGCCAAAGGTAGAATCATATCTTACGACCCTAGGTCCGGAGAATCTAAAGCATTGATAAACGATCTCAGATTGTCCAATGGCATAGTCATGAGCCCCGATCAAAGTTATTTCCTATATGGTGAATCCGGCACAGGTAAACTACTGGTCTATTACATCAAAGGACCGAAAGCAGGGCAATCGGAAGTGATCGTAAAAAGAGCGCCCGGTCTGCCCGATAATCTGCATGCCGGCCCCAACAGTATTTTCTGGATAGCACTCTTTAACAATGGAAAATCACTGGATCTGGGCGCCAATTCCGCATTTGTTGGCCAAATGCTACTAAAACTCCCCGCCTGGCTTCTTATCAATAAATACACAGCCCCCAGGGATTCAGCCGTTGTGGCCATAGATAGCCAAGGTAAGTTTCTAAAATACCTACAAGATGGCAAAGGCGTCATACCTAACGTCAGCGCCGCCGTTGAAAAAGATGGATGGCTATACTTGGGAAATCTTTCCAGTAGGCATATCTATCGCTTAAAAATAGAATGATTCACAAAAAATATCGATCGAATTGCACAATAATTTCAAAAAAATTGCAGTTTCTGTTAGCGTCTGTATCATCATTATGCCTTACCTAAGTCATTAAAACCTATGCGCAGCAATGGTTTTGCAACAAATGGTAATAACCATCATATATATAATATTTTTTTGACAATATAGTAACTTTTTTCTTGACAAAACAAACTATTGTACCTATATTACACATATAGGGTGAGAGAAGAAAACTCTCCCCCTCGTGTACACAAAAACGAAAGGCATCCGGCGCTTGGGCCCCCGCGTAACCCAAGCAAGTCTGGAAATGAGCGGCGCGGTGAGCAAGTAAGGGATATGGTGTGTAAAATGCCATATCTACCGTACGGTTAATGCAAAAAGGTGACGAGGAAGGTATCCCTATAAGCCAAAAACAACCTAAAAAATAACACCGGTGGAAGCCGGAAGATATCTCCGCCAATAGGACATCTAAAGGCTTCCACCACTTATTAAAAGGAAAGAGTGGTAGATTTAAGATAGTGTTTATAGAGCTTCTAAATTATCGTTTAGCTGCAATAAATTGTGCTATAATGATATTTTAACAGGAGCAGCTAAAATGATAAAAGTTGGTGACAAAGTACCAAACGCTACATTCAAACGTGTAACCGCCGACGGCATTGTCGATGTGGATCTGCACGCACTTATAAATGGCAAAAAAGTTGTATTATTTGCCTTGCCTGCTGCATTTAGCAGCACATGTTCCGAACAACACTTACCCAGTTATGTAAAAATGGCCGAAGCCATCAAAGCCAAAGGCGTGGATGAAATCATCTGTGTCTCCGTCAATGACCCCATCGTCATGAGGGCCTGGGAAGAGGCTTCAGCAGTTGACAATAAAATCTCCATGCTCGCTGATTGGAATGCAGATTTCTCAACCGCTATGGGGCTTACTTTTGACGGCAGTGCCATAGGCTTAGGCACCAGATCTGTACGCTATACGTCCATCATAGACGACGGCATTATCAAGCACCTAGACGTGGAACCCAACTCCCTCGCATGCACAGTCAGCAAAGCGGATTCAGTGTTGAATTATCTATAACCCTACTTTACCTCTCCCCTCCTGGCAGAGGTCGACCGAAGGCCGGGTGAGGGGTAAATACTGCTTGTCCTTACCTCTCAGCCCACTGCCATTAAGTTAAAGGGAATGCTAACCAAATTCATTGCGAGCCCATTTGGGGCGTGGCAATCCACTTTGTGGCGGCCTTTTACTCAAGTGGGCTGCAACTTAAAAAGTAGATTGCCACGCCCCAAATGGGCTCGCAATTGTAAGGGGTTTTGCATAAAGACTAGATTACAAAAATGGTTTAAAAAAAATTTCGTTTTGTTAACTTTTCTAGCTTCCGACTCAGCTATAATAGACCTGTAGAAGTTTAAAAAGAGGTGATAGCCATGAGAAGCCTTCTAAACGTTCTGGTCCTGCTATGTTCAATCTCGTCACTCCACTGTTCAGACTACACAGCCTACGAAGAATCCAACTCAAATCTACCCTGGACCAAGGTCAGATTGTTCTACGACAAAGGTTATGGAAATTCTTATTTAGTCAATTATTACGAAACCTATAAAGATTCGCCCATGCTGGCCGTATTATATGTCCCTGAAAAAGATTCAGAATCTGTGGAGCGGATGACTGCGTTTTATTCCCAGTTTATGAACAGGAATCAATTCTTAGACGAAGACGAAATGCTCTCCGCCGAATGCAACTGTCTATTTTTGAGTAGCAAGGCTACGCCCCAATTGCAAGCATGCATAGGTCAATTAAAACCTGGCGCAAACTTCTATCTAGCATCCGATGACGAGGCTCTTGTTAAAAAGAACCACCTAAATCCTTATGATACTTTACTAATGTTGTTTATGAAGGGTCGGTTGATTTATAAGGAGAGTATCGGGCCGGACGATCCCATACCGTATTTTTAGTTTAAACGTCACAACTCACCAAAAACCTCGTCATCCAGAGCGCGCCTCCGCATAGCGGAGGAAGCGAAGGATCCAGCGAATGTGTGCGAGCGCATGCGAGCTCCGGATTAAAATACGATCGAGTTCGCATACGCTCACACTCTCGCGCTGGATCCCACGCAGCAACGCTACGCTTATGCTGCTCTGGATGACGGGAGGTGATGAGTGTTACGTTTAAAGCACCAAAGACATCATTGAAACCCTCAGCTCTTCCAAGCCCCATTTCTTATCGGAGCTGGTAAGGATTACCTGTGGGAACGCTGCAGGTCGCGTTCTCATTTGTTCGAGCGTTTCTGCCAGCACCTTTTCTTGCTCAGGTTTCTTGATTTTATCGATCTTAGTCAGAACAACTTGATAGGAAACCGCAGCTTCATCAAGCATTAACATGGTTTTTAAATCGATAGGCTTCAGCCCATGGCGACTGTCAATCAAAAAGTAAACGCGTTTTAGCTGAACGCGACCGCGCAAATAATCGTTGATCAGATGGTTCCAGTCGAGGATTTTAGTCTTTTGTACACGGGCATAACCATACCCTGGCAAGTCCACCAACATAAGTCTGCCAGCCAAATCGAAGAAGTTAATCTGTTGTGTGCGCCCCGGTGTCTTAGATGTTTTCACCAAAGTCTTGCGATCTAAAACCGCATTGATCAAGCTAGATTTACCCACATTAGATCTGCCAGCAAACGCAAACTCTGGCAGCGTGGTCAGCGGCAGATCACTTTCTTTGGCAGCGCCCAACACAAACGTGCAGGTCTGTGCAAACACATGGTTGGCTTTCAATACGGCTTCAGAATCTAACATCACGCCTTCGCTTTTGCCGTTTTTTTAGTGGATGTCATAATGAGCCATTGCTGAGCAATCGACAGGATGTTGTTCCATGTCCAGTAGAGCACTAAACCAGCCGGGAACTGCGCTAACAGGTAGGTCAGCATCACGGGCATGATCATGAACATCTTCTGTTGCACAGGATCCATAGGCGCCGGATTCAGCTTCTGTTGCACCCACATGGACACACCCATCATTATAGGCAGCGCGCCAATCATGAGCAGGGTAGGGGGATCCCAAGGAATCAAGCCAAACAGGTTAAAGATAGTAGTAGGGTCAGGCGCCGACAAATCGTGTATCCAACCATAAAACGGTGCTTGGCGCATTTCAATGGTGACAAACAATACCTTATACAAACAAAAGAATACCGGGATCTGTATAAGAATAGGTAAACAACCGGATGCCGGATTAACCTTTTCTTTCTTATACAGCTCCATCATCTCTTGGTTCATGCGCATCTTGTCATCCGCATAACGCTCTTTTATGCGCTCCATTTTAGGCTGCAATTCCTTCATGCGCGCCATAGAGCGATAAGACTTGTTAGCCAAGGGGTAGAACAATACTTTAATAATCACTGTCAGCAACAAAATAGCCAAACCGAAGTTACCTAGCCAGCCATAAATCATTTCCAACACATAAAACAAGGGCTTGGTGAAGAAGTACAGATAGCCAAAATCAACGGCCTTATCGAAGTGATTGACACCCAGCTTTTCTTCGTAGGTATCTAGAATACTTAAGACTTTCGCGCCCGCAAATAAATGTGATTGCACTTCAGCCTTCTGAGCAGGAGCGATGCTAATTGGCTCGCCTAAATAGCCTGTCAAATAATCGTCTTGTGCACCGAGACGATTATCTTTGAAGTAGAACTCTGATTTGGTTTTCTGGTCCGGAATGATAGCGGTGAGCCAATATTTATCCGTAATTCCAATCCAGCCACCTTGGCTTACGCTTTTTATTTCATTGGTCTCTTGCAGCTTAGAATAGCTGTATTCCTTTAAGCCATCATCCATATAACCCAAAGGCCCTTCATGTAGCATCCAGTTGCCTTGGACTTCAGGTGTGCCAATACGGCTCACCTGGCCATACGGTACCAATTGTATTGTCTGATTTGTATTGTTTGTTACTGTCTGTTGAACCGTGAATAGGTAGTTTTCATCCACACTGATCAACCGTTCGAACTGAATGCCTTGCGGATTTACCCAAGTCAGTTTCACCGGACCGGATGTTTGGGTGATCTCTTTGCGATCCGCAGTCCAAACAGAGTTTTCATCCGGCATGGCTAGATTCTTATCCGCCGTTGTCCAACCAAACTGAGCAAAATAAGGTTTCTCAGCTCCTAAAGGGGTGAGCAATACGATATTGTCGCTGTTCTTTTCAATGGTCTCGCGGTATTTCTCCAACTTCAAATCATCAATGCTGCCACCCTTCAAATTGATAGAACCCCTTAAGGAAGGGGTGTCAATTTGCACGCGAGCCGAAGCTTGAATCACTTCTTTTCGATCGGTAATAACCGGGACAGCAGGCGCTGTTGGCACCCCTGGTATTGCCGAAGCTGTTTGCTGCGTCTGCGCTACAGGAGCCTTTTGAGCTTTAGGTGCCTCATAGAAATAATTCCAACCCACCATTACGCCGATAAAAATAAGGACGAAAAATACCAAGTTTTTCTGATCGTTCATCTTGAGTTCTCTACTGTTCTAAATTCATTTTATTAACCGGATCAAATCCGCTGCCACCCCAGGGATGACATTTGGCTAAACGCTTTACAGTTAGCATACTTCCTTTGAATGGGCCGTATTCTTGTATAGCATCAACCGCATATGCCGAGCATGTAGGTAAAAACCTACAGCTGGATTTTGTCCATGGCGATATCAACTTACGATAAAACCAGACAAATGACAATAAAATGAGTTGGATGAGCTTAACTATGGTTCTCACCCTCATGGCGAGTCAGTACACTTTTCAACTCGTTTCGCATTTTTTCATAATTACGGGTGAGGGAATAGGTTTTAGCTATCAAGACATAATCGAAGGTTTTATTGGCCTGTTGAGGGAAAACCTCTCGTACCAGTTCACGTAACCGGCGTTTAGCGCGGTTGCGTTCCACAGCTCCCCCGATCCTTTTGCTAGCGGTAAAACCGATTCTAACAAGTTCGTTTCTGGGCTCAGGATTTTCACTAATCTGCATGATAAAAGCCGGCATCACGTATTTGTGACACCGGGCTGCAACTCTTAGAAAGTCTTTTCGCTTTTTAAGCGTTTGTACCTTAAGCACTCAGACGTGCGCGTCCTTTAGCACGACGTGAAGACAACACCTTGCGGCCGCCCACGGTGCTCATGCGAGCGCGGAAGCCATGTCGACGTGCGCGTACCAAGTTACTTGGTTGAAATGTGCGTTTCATATGGAATGCTCCTTAATAACTTATAGCCATAAATTCATATGTGAACTTATATACGTGGTTTTATACGCGCCGTCAACATCTATTCGATTCTAGTAGTTCGAATCATTAATTATGCCGCCCATTTGTGTCATTCCCGCGAAGGCGGGAATCCAGTGCAAATGTGCAGCGTAGCTGCTACTATATAGACTATTTTGAGTCGCGTTGCTCCACTTCTTGTGCTGGATCCCCGCCTGCGCGGGGATGACACTGTGGAGCAGAGTTAATGATTCGCGGTACTAGGCTGAGACTATTAAAGTTTCTTTATAGCTTTCTCAACTTTTTTCTCAGCCTTCTTAACTTTTTTACCAGCATCAGATGCTGCTTCTTTAATATCTTTTCCAGCTTTTTCCACAACTGGCTTTACTTCGTCTTTAACTTCTTTGCTTTTTTCTGCAATTGCATGGCCAGCATCAGATGCTGCTTCCTTAATATCTTTTCCAGTTTTTTCCGCAGTTGGTTTTACCCGGTCTTTAACTTCTTCGCTCTTTTCTGCAGCGGCATGACCAACATCTTTGGCTGCTTCTTTGATGTCGTGCCCAACTTCTTTACCTTTATCTGCAACAGCATTGCCAAGATCTGATGATGCTTCTGCAACAGTTGGTGTATTGGGTTTTGGAGATTCGTCAGCCGCAGGAGTTGCTATGCTGCTGGTTGAAAGAACGATTGCTGAAAGTGATCCGAGTAGAATATTCTTCTTAAGTGATAACATTTTTGTACCTCATTGATTAACTTATAAAAAGACGCTATCACATCCCTGAGTAATAGCAAGCGATCATATAATTAATTATGAGTTTTACGTTAATAATTTAGTGCAATTATAGCCTTAATTATTGCACCCTTCCCGTGTTAAACGGCCTGGAATCAGGATGACACGAGAGGGGGCATGATTTATATAGGAGATAATAAATATTTATTGAGAGGTCCTGAATTTTTTACAAGGACCTATTTCTTATCCTTTTTGACTTCTATAATTTTCGTGCCGCTAAGTAAGTTGCTATCCTGATAGTTTAGCCCCTAAAAATAACATTTTCTTGCCATTTAGGCCGTATGTAGTAAACTCTCACTATATTTAGGACATTTAAA
Organism: Alphaproteobacteria bacterium; assembly: GCA_041738135.1. GTDB lineage: Bacteria > Pseudomonadota > Alphaproteobacteria > JAGOMX01 > JAGOMX01 > JAGOMX01. The sequence goes on along the minus strand of JBGSQK010000029.1, from coordinate 60,691 downwards.
TAGAGGTTTTTATGAGTCAAGCAGCAGTTAAACTAGTAGCAGATGATAAAATTGAGTTCATCGATTTGGTTTCACAAAAAAATCGCGTTCTCCCGCAAGTGCAGAAAGCGATTCAAGCCATTTTTGATCATGGCACATATATCATGGGCCCTGAAGTGGCTGTTCTTGAAAAGGAACTGGCGGCTTTTTGTGGCGCTAAATATGCGGTCTCTTGTTCCAGCGGTACGGACGCATTGCTTCTTGTGCTGATGGCTCAAGGCATAGGCCCAGGCGACGCCGTATTCTTGCCAAGTTTCACTTTTCCAGCCACACCCGAATCCGTTTCACTGCTGGGCGCTCACCCCATATTCGTGGACGTTTATCCCGATACATTTAATATGAACCCCACCTGTCTTGAAGATTCTATCTTTCGGGCCCAAGAAGCGGGTTTGACACCTAAAGCCATTATGCCTGTAGATCTTTATGGACAGCCCGTTGATTATGATGCCATCGAACCCATTGCTCACGCACACAACTTATGGATCGTATGCGATGCAGCACAAAGCTTCGGTGCAACTTATAAAAACAGGTCAGTAGGTAACATCGGGCTTGCTACCGCAACTAGCTTTTTCCCAGCCAAACCTTTAGGTTGTTATGGTGATGGCGGTGCAGTGTTCACCAATGATGATCAAATGTATGATCGCTTAAAGTCAATCCGTGTGCATGGTCAAGGCGTCGATAAATACGACAATATCCGTGTCGGATTGAACGCCCGCATGGATACCATCCAAGCTGCCGTTCTGATCGAAAAACTAAAGATATTCCCCGACGAAATCGAAGCTCGCAATCGAGTAGCCAGTTATTACAACGAAGGCCTGAAAGATGTGGTTACTGTACCAAGAGTACTTGATGATGCTACTTCCGTCTGGGCGCAATATACCATAGTTCTCTCAGATCAACAGCAACGCGACGGCCTGCAGGCTCATCTAAAGAAGCAGGACATACCATCGGTTGTTTATTATCCAAAGCCGTTGCAAGAACAAGTAGCATACAAAGACTGCTATCTAGCAGGCCAAAACCTGGATGTATCCAAGTATCTATCGGATCGCGTATTAAGCTTGCCCATGCATGCATATCTACCGAAAGAACAGCAGGACAGAATAATTGCTGCGATTAGGTCGTATTTTGAGTAGGATGGAGGGGTAGTTGAACTCCCCAAAAGGGTTTAAATAAGTGAAATAGCGCCTCCACGCCCGTCATTGCTAGTTCCTCTTGGGGCGTGGCAATCTACTTTTTCAGTTGCGGCAAACTTAGGTATAACGATCACACAAAAGTGGATTGCCACGCCACAAGAGGGGCGCGCAGTGACGGAGTTGAATAGGTCGTTCTCATAAACACAATAATGTGGTTTGAGGGCGGGCTAGCTCTTAGCTAGCAATGGCCACATCGTCCTCTTCATCATTCATGCGCAGGACGCCCAGGATGTACTCTTCCTCGTCGTGGTCGAATGGGTTTTTGACGGTGGATTCAAGCATGAATGGCCATCTGCCGAAAAATTGGACATCCGTATGTTCGCATTCAGGCAACAATGTGACGATCATCTCAATGGGGCAGGATTCTTGCAAAAATTCCCACATGCCGATGTAAAAGTCGGAGCAGAGCTCATCAAATTCCACTGGCGAATCTTGGATGTCATGGTCTTCTGGTAGGTAGAAGAATAGCTTTGTGGCTTCCCAGGTTTGCTCGTCATGAAGAGCAACACCCGATTCAGTGAGTGAGTCGTCCGAGAGTTTTGGACCCAGGGTTGGTAGTAATCTCAATCCTCCGATGACACCAAATTCTTCATCCACACAAACCACGTAACTGGAATTTTGAGTGTCATAATCATCCAAACCAATGATGCCCCAGACTTTTGCAAGGCGATCAAAATAGGCCTGCATCAGCTCGCGAAAGTCTGACCGATTTTCTGGGGTAACAAAGTAAAATGTCATCATGTTAATCCTAATTTTCAGCAGCACCGTAGCATAGTTTTTAAATTACTGCCAAATTATAATAACATGTTTTTTCACAAATATAGACTCTACCTAAAATGTATGGTTTTATACACGCTGATCCACTTGCGTCCGTTCTTTGCGTTCATGACGTTCTTGCGCATCTATGCTGAGAGTGGCTATGGGCCTGGCTTCCAGCCGTGCAACGCCAATGGGCTCACCCGTTTCTTCGCAATAGCCATATTCGCCATCAGTGATGCGTTGTAAGGCTTCATCGATCTTGCTGATGAGCTTACGCTCGCGATCCCGAGCACGCAGCTCAATAGCCCTATCGGTTTCCGTCGATGCCCTGTCAGCAATGTCTGGTTCTTCATGGGTTTCAGCTTGCATCGTATGAATTGTGTTGGACGAACCTGACAAAAGATCAGCCTTCCATTCAACCAATTTCTTTTTGAAATAGGACAACATGAGCGGGTTCATGTAAGATTCTTTATCGTTCGGTTTGTATTCTGGCGGAACCAGTTGTTCATTGATATCAGTAGCCATTTGTCCTCCCAGTACATTATTTTTTTATTATTTATGGTACTACGTAGTGTAAGAGAATATAAACCCTCTAACGTCCTAAATCAAGCCTCGTTTTGCGAGTTCAATATGTGCTCGCTGTTCGATTTGAGCCAAAATTTCGGTTAGTTTAGGATCTGACAAGCGAGTTTGGTATTTTGTAAGGTACTGCTGTAAAGACTTCAGTTGATAATCAGGCATGTCCCCTGAAAGGAGGTTGATCCTGAGTCCATCAAGCAATTGAAGAATCTTGTCCCCATGTTTTTTGGCCACTACTCTTTCGTCTATTTCTTGCAGTACAAATAACGAATTGGTTGCAGAAGGGGCAGAAACATGTACCAGTTCCTCTATGTTTCCCCCTTGTGCAAGGGATGAGGTAAAAGAGCTGCTATCCGCGCCAGCTTTTGTAAGCTTGCGGAGAGTTGTTTTTTGTACAGATGATGTAGAGTTTACTTTAACCATCTATACATCATACGCTTGCAGATTGCGCATGGCTAGTAAGAATTGTAAGGTCACGAACGGTTATTTTGCGATATGTGCATACCCACCAAACGTGCAACCAAAATGGCTAGATAGACTTGCCCCATAACACCTTCCAATACGGATAGAAATTTAGCCGGTTTAGACAGGGCAACAATGTCGCCATATCCTATAGTTGCCAGGGTTACAAAGCTGTAATACAAAAGATCCTGGCCAAAATCCGTATAAAAGCCATCCATCATTTGTTCGCGACTAAGTGAAAATGATGACGGAACTCTAAACTCAAGCAGAGTATAGGTAATGCCCCAGAATATACCGATTAAAAAATAGACGGAAACGGCAGTATACAATGCATCCACAGTTACTTGTGATGTGCGAAACAGTTTGCGAAGAAGAATGTATATGACAAATAAGAAAAATATAGCGTTAAAAGCAAGGCTTATTTCATCTACTTGGATAGTTGGGTAAACTAGTCTCAGTGCGGCAGGACTAGCTAGAATTCCTGCAATGATCACCTCTCTTTTTCTTTCTGAGCACATGTAGACGGATATAATTAAGATGCTAAGGACAGATAGGTCCAAGGCGAGTCTGCCATATTCTCCTTTACTAAAAAAAGGAGCTACTAAGAAAAAGAATACCAAGGATAACAAGAGTCCAAGATAGCTATATCGGGGTAAAAGATTTTCTATATGCATGGTATTTGTTTTCTTTTTGTTAGAATGTGATCTACTATTATTAGAAGGCAAGTTGATCAAAAAGTCTAGCGGAGAACTAGGTGCTAAAATATATAACGGGATTCAGTCTGTTAACAGCAGCTGTACTATTGAATGGTTGTGGGGAATCCGACGAAAAGAAGCCGGAAGTCGTAAGACCTGTCAAGGTTTTGCATATTTCTAAAGCCGATGAAGGCATGGCCCGCAGTTTCCCCGGTAAGGTGGAAGCGTCGGAAAAAGCTGATTTAGCATTCCGTGTTTCAGGAATCATTATTGAATTGCCCGTAAAAGAAGGCGATCAGGTTAAAAAAGGTCAGCTGGTTGCAAAGCTGGATCCCAAAGACTTTCAAATCGTTGTTGATGAGACAAAATCTAAGTCGGAGTATGCCAATGTCCAGCTAGAGCGGTATACTAAGTTATTGGCTGAAAAGGTAACCTCCCAATCCAAATATGATGCGCAAAAAACGGCCGCCGATAAGGCAAAGGCGGATCTAGATACGGCCTTGCAGAACCTTGAATATACACAACTACTTGCCCCTTTTGACGGTGAAATTGCAAAGCGCTATGTGGAAAACTACCAAAATGTGAAAGAAAAAGAGGTCATTGTACGGTTGCATAATCGGGAAAATATCGATGTGACCGTTCAAATCCCGGAAAGCTTGGCGATGCACACGAAGGGAAAAGACACCATCATGATTGAAGCCGAATTTGATGCGGCTACTGGCAAGCGTTATGCTGCCACTGTTAAAGAAGTTTCTTCACAAGCGGACCCTGATACTCAAACATACAAGGTAACGCTGACTTTGCCTGCCCCCAAAGGGTTAAATCTTTTTCCTGGTATGACCACAACCATTTATGTTAAAGAACAGGCAGCCGGAAAAGGGGCTGAAACTTCTTTCCAGATACCGGTTTCAGCAGTGTTTGCTGATGCGGAAAGTAAGAGCAACGTCTGGGTTATAGACCCATCCACACAAACTCTCAAAAAACAGCTAGTAACCTTAGGTCAACTGGCTGCAGATAAAGTTCTGGTGACTCAAGGGCTTGCCGAGGGCCAAGATATAGTGGCGGCTGGTGTTAAATTTCTTAAAGAGGGCATGAAAGTTACTCCTTATGAGAAGAAAGGAGAATAAGCCGTGGACTTGGGTCGTCTCTGTATAGAAAATAGGGTTCTTGGCTGGCTTATCATTATCGTCATCGTGGCCGGTGGCCTTATGGCATTTGAAAATATTGGCCGCTATGAGGACCCAGAATTTACCATCAAAGATGCAAAAATCCTAACAGCCTACCCGGGGGCAAGTCCTACTGAGGTGGAGCAAGAAGTAACGGATCGCATCGAGAGCGCTGTGCAACAGCTAGGTCAAGTTAAGTATGTGACTTCCGTATCCACGGCTGGAAAATCTGACATTACGGTTACGATAAAGGATAATTACGACAAAACCACTTTGCCCCAAGTTTGGGACGAGCTTCGCCGTAAAGTAAATGATATGCAAAGCCGCTTACCACCAGGGGCGGGACCCAGTATCGTGAATGACGATTATGGTGATGTTTTTGGCATCTACCTCGCATTGACTGGAGATGGTTTTAGCTACAATGAGCTCAAAGAGATAGCAAAAGACTTACGTAAAGAGTTGCTATTGGTGCCCAATGTGGCCAAAGTTGTCATTAGTGGAAACTTGGAAGAGCAGATCTTTATCGAATTGTCTCAATCCAAACTGGCTCAATTTGGGGTGTCTCCAGACACTATTTCAGGCCTGCTTAAGACCCAAAACCAAGTGGTTTCTGCCGGTCAGGTGGTCATAGGTAATGAAAGAATACGAATCCAGCCTTCAGGCAATCTCAATACGGTAGAGGCCATCGAAAATTTGCTCATTCCGGGCGTCAAAGGTGCAACCATATATCTTAAGGACATTGCAAAAGTTACACGCGGATATGAAGAAAATCCGTCTCACCTAATTCATTTCAACGGGCAGCCAGCGCTTACCATAGCCATTTCAATGGTATCAGGTGGTAACATCGTGAATCTAGGCAAAGCTGTTGAAGATAAGATGATATCCATGCTGGATAAGATCCCAGTGGGTGTACAGTTAACACCTATCTATAACCAACCAGCTTTAGTGGACATCTCGATCAACGCCTTTATCATTAACCTTGTGGAAGCCTTAGTTATTGTTATTCTGGTGCTGCTCGTCTTTATGGGAATGCGGAGTGGTATCCTCATAGGTATCGTACTGCTGTTAACTGTTTTCGGTACTTTCTGCGTCATGTACCTTTATGATATCAACTTGCAGCGTATCTCTTTAGGTGCCCTGATTATAGCGCTGGGTATGTTGGTTGATAATGCCCTTGTAGTGGTTGATGGTATATTGGTGAGAACCCAACAGGGCGAAAATACAATTAGTGCTGCCGATAAGGTGGTCAAACAAACCATTTGGCCTCTGTTTGGTGCAACTTTAGTGGGCATTCTGGCCTTTTCCGGTATTGGCTTGTCACAGGACAAAACCGGAGAATACGCGCGGTCTTTATTTCAGGTTATAGCTATTTCACTTTTCTTCAGTTGGTTTTTGGCTGTGACTGTAACGCCCATGTTGGCCGATTTATTCTTTAAGCCTCAATCGGCCGATAATGTGGTGGATCCTTATGGGAATCGTTTTTACCAGATATTTCGTAAGTTGCTACTGCTAAGTATTGGCAATAGAAAGCAAACCCTTGCTGGTTTAGGTGTTATGATGACTCTTGCTGTGATTGGCTTTGCTTATATACCCCCTGGCTTCTTTCCCAATTCAACCACCCCCATTTTCTTTGTAGATTATTGGCGTGCGGAAGGGACGGACATCAGGCAAACGACGCAAGATATTGAAAAAATAGAAAAACACATTCTTGCTATGGATGGTGTTAAGCAAGTGTCATCCTTCATAGGGCAGGGCGCTACGCGATTTATGTTGGTGTATACGCCCGAAGTTCAAAATTCAAGCTATGCTCAGCTAGTTGTGGAAACCAAGGACCCAGCATTGATACCGGCCGTCGAAAATGATATCCGGTCATACTTGACTGCAGAGTTCCCCAATTCTGATCCTAAATACAAAAAGATCATGTTGGGCCCTAGCAAGGATGGTAAAATAGAAGCACGCTTTAGCGGCCCGCAACCTAGTGTTTTACGCGAGATTTCCAATAAAGCTCAAATGCTCATGTTCAAAGATCCGTTTACAGAAAGCGTGCGTGATAATTGGCGGCAAGAGGTGCTCCTTTCTAGGCCTATGTATTCTGAATCCCTGGCAAGGACAACCGGTGTGAGCAGGGTTGATCTAAGTCATGCCTTGCAGATGACCTTCGGTGGTCAGCAAGTGGGACTTTATCGCGAACGAGATGAGTTGATTCCCATCGTTTCTCGTCTTCCTGAAACAGAACGGGACAACATCAGTGCTATGTACAACATGTTCATTTGGAGCCCGGTGAAAAACACCAACATCCCTATCCAGCAAGTGGTGCAAGGTTTCAACTCGTCCTGGGAGGATACCCGCATACACCGCAGGGACCGTAAACGGACCATTACACCATCCGCAGATCCTGTTTCAGAACCTACAGGAACTGTATTTGAACGGCTGCGCCCCCAAATTGAAGCCATTAAACTACCCTTGGGATATGAACTCGCATGGGGCGGTGAATACGAAGCACAAAGAGACGCACAAACGGCGCTGGGGTCCAAGCTCCCTGTCAGTTTCTTATTCATGATCCTGGTGGTTATTTTGCTCTTCAGTAAGGTCAAGCAGCCGTTGATTATTTGGCTGACTGTGCCCCTCTCGATCATAGGCGTAACCGCGGGCTTGCTGATCGCTGGCCTGCCATTTGATTTCATGGCATTGCTTGGCTTTTTGAGTCTTACCGGCATGCTTATAAAAAATGCAATCGTCTTGATTGATCAAATTGATCTGGAGATATCAGAAGGAAAAGAAAAGTTGCTGGCTGTGATAGACTCTGCTGTCACAAGAGCAAGGCCAGTCAGTATGGCTGCCCTTACTACAATCATGGGCGTTATACCGCTGCTATTGGACCCATTCTTCGTCAGTATGGCCATGCTCATTATGTCAGGTCTAGCTTTTGCGACCGTTCTGACTTTATTTGTGGTGCCGATTCTTTATACGATTTTCTTCCATATATCTGCTGAGAAGACGGTTTAGGCTTTATTATTTTGAGCTGCAAGTGCAGCGCTTTTTCAGGCGAGGCTCTGCCTCGCGCTCCGGATATTTATAGAAATGGTATGGAGTTTACATTTTCTCAGTGCAAGTTCTTACAATAGGATATCCAATTACATTCATTGAGGTATGCGTATAGATTCCCTAAAGCCGTGATCTTCATGTTATTTTCATAAATATCCCGGAGCGCGAGGCGGAGTCTCGCTTGAACAATGTGCTGTACTTGCAGCTCCATTTTAATAACCCCATATACCCCTATGTGAGATTATGTGAGATTAGTCTTTTGGCTCCTTGATATGCGCTTGAATATTGGGTTGTAGGCTTAGGCGTAAGGCGTTGAGGATGGCTAGGACGTCGATGCCTTCTTGTATGAGGGCGCCGGCTACGGGAGGGATGTAGCCTGCGGCCGCAAAGCCCATGCCGATAATACTGAGAAGCATGCCGCCCAAGGCGCTTTGGAGTGCAATGCGTCGCATGGCATCGCTGATGTGTAGAAGTTCATCCACTTTTGCTAGACTGCTCTCAAAGATGACGGCTCCGCCGGCTTCGGCTGTCACGCTGCTGGTTTGGCCAAAGGCAATGCCGACGGTTGCAGTGAGAAGGGCTGGGGCATCGTTGATACCATCACCAATATACAACGTGGGATTTTTGAGTGTTTCTGCTTGGACGATGGCGACTTTTTGTTCAGGCGTTTGGCTGGCATAGGTTTCGTGGATTCCCAGCTGTTTGGCCAGGTATTCAACTTCTTCTGCTCTGTCCCCTGAGACGATCATGGTTTTACTGAAATGATGCATGGGGGATAAATGGTTAATGAATGAAGTGCCTTCCACACGTAAGGTATCACGAAATTGAAAGGTGGCGGCCAGCTTGTTGTCAATCACTACAAGACATTCGAGACCGGGTTTCATTTTGGATAGTTTCTTGACCTGATTTGGCAAGTTCTTGGCGAGATGTTTACGATCGGTAATTTGAATCATTTTATCAGCAGTCTCTCCTGTAAGCCCCATGCCCGGAGGCTCTGATACCCGCTCCATTTCTAAGTAATCTAGCTTTGCCTTCTTTCCAGCATTAAGGATTGCAATAGCTAAAGGATGCTTGGAGTAGCGTTCTAAGCTTGCTGCGAGTTGCAGCACTTCATTTTTATCAAACCCTTTAACGGTTGTGATATCTACAAGTTCAGGCTGGCCATAGGTGAGAGTGCCGGTCTTGTCGAAAATGGCTGTTCTGCAGGTAGGTAGCCGTTCTAGAAGTACGGGGTCTTTTATGATGATTCCACGACTGCTAGCAAGCGAGATGGCGCTGATAATGGTAATGGGTATGGCAATAAGCAAGGGGCAGGGGGTGGCAATTACCAATACGGCCAGGAACCTTACTGAATCATCGGTAAAATACCATGCTGCAAAAGCAATAATTAAGGCAAATGGCGTAAAGATGGCGCCAATCTGATCTCCTAACCGCCTCAAGGTGGGGCGGCGTTGTTCGGCATCTTCCATGACTTTCATGATATTGGAGTAACGGGAATCCTGCGGTAGGCTAACGGCTTTGATAATGAGCAGTACGATATTATTTTGTGCACCCGAGATGACCATGGTGCCAGGAACTTTGGCGACGCCATAAGGCTCACCTGTGAGATAGGATTCATCCATTGATCCCCGACCTTCCACAACGACGCCGTCCACAGGCGCAACTTCATGGGGGTATATGACGATCAAGTCGCCTACCTTAATGTTCATGAGCGGGATTTCTTCTATTTCTTCACCCACTTTTCTGTGTGCGGTAGATGGCATGCGATCAGCCAGAGCGAGCAAAACGGATGATGCTCGACGAACAGCATATGATTCAAAAACCTGACCCCCGGCCAGCATAAGGACAATCAAGTTAGCGGCCATGTACTCGCCCAAGTAAACGGCCGTAATGATAGCGATGGCGGCCAAAAAATCAGCGCCAAATTCGCCTTTAAAAAGCTTAAGCAAGATTTGCAGGATGAGCGGCAACCCGCCAGCAACTGCCACGATCATGAGCGCCAGAGTTGCCGTTGGGATGCCGTATAGGGTGCCTAAAGAATAAAACATGGAAATCAGACCAAGCGAAATGGCACCCAACGTTAGTATCACTAGCGCCATTTGCCATCTGAGTTCGTTCATTTGCTGTTCCTTGCCGGTTTACCTGTTGTTACATAACTTACCCCCGTCATGGAGAGGAGCGCTAGCGACGTGCCATCCAGCATATAATGTGCCGCTTGCGGCTCCGAAACTTTACTGAGCCGCAAGCGGCACACTTTTCGCTGGATGGCACGCCCTAAAGGGCTCTCCATGACGGGGATAGGTTGAATTTCTCCTTGCTTAAACTGTCCCGTTACTCCCAAACAATAGGTTCTGGTCTCGTGATAACCTGTTTAGCCAGATCCGTATATTTCTCATGGATCGCTTCACGATCCGTGTTGGTGGCCCACGCCTCTTTCACCACAATGATGTGGCTGACTTTTTCAAACTGTACTAAATTTTTGTTGGCAGATGTAAACGTTTTCCGAAGACTTTTGATCACTTCCTTGTGTTCCAGCTTCGAAGCTACCTCAGACAAAACCACTAACAATACAGGTTGTGGCAGTGAAATACTTATGAGATTAGCTTGCTTGATATAACTGTTTTTCAAAAACCTTTCCTCAATGGGAACAGGATTTACGTCATTGGTTGCTTCTATTTTTAACGCCATAGTATCTTCCATTTTAACTCTTCCTCCCATACGACTGGGTCTAAACTCTTAATCACATTTTGCGCAAGATCCATATACTTAGCATGAATCACATTACGTTTCATCTTAAGTGTGGCTGTGATCAGTTCATTTTCTGTGGTTAAAACACCCGCTGTTGATGGCTTGTCGTAGAAAAACCACAGCTGACCATTTTTTTCACAATCGTACATGAATTCAGTTAAGGTTTTAAGATCGTTTTTCATGACTTACCCCAATTTTGCCCACTGCAATAAAGTCTATAATTAATTGTGACGGAGAAAGATTAAGATACTGTTAAAATAGGAGAAAATTGATATTTGTGATTATGGCGATTCTTCGAAACAATTGATGCTTTAATACCCCGTGCTTCCCGGCTCAAGGCCGGGGAGGCACGGGGGTGGTTACTGTAGGATATATTTCCGAAATTGGCGTTCTTTAATCTTCCCAGATTACGACCTCGGGATTAGGGATAGCCTTTTGTGCTAAGTCGATGTACTTGGTATGGATGACATTTCTTTTCATTTTGAGGGTGGGAGTCAGTATGGCGTTTTCTGGTGTCCATCCTTCTTTTGCTACGATGATGTGGCTGATTTTTTCGAATTTGGTTAGATCCGGATTTATGGCATCTAGGGTTTCCTTGAGGCTTCGATTGACTTCACTGCGATCTAACTTTTGAGCAGTTTCTGATAAGACAACTATTAAGACAGGTTGTGGTAATGTCAAGCCAATGAGACATGATTGCTCGATATAGCCATTACTTCCGAACTTGCCTTCGATGGGGATAGGGTTGACGAACTCGCCTTTGTCCGTTTTAAAGGAGTCATTTACACGTCCTAGAATAATGAGATTGCCTTCCTCATCGAAAGTGCCTCGATCACCTGTTTTCAAGAATCCATCTTCTGTAAAAGCGGCTTTTGTGGCTTCTGGGTTTTTATAATACCCGGCCATCATTATGTTGGAGCGGGTAAGAATCTCGCCTTCCTCTGAGATTTTTACTTCTACGCCAGGACGGGGTTTGCCTACGGTTCCAGCTCGATTTTGACCAGGTAGGCCGCGGGAAACTACCGTCAGGTCTTCTGTTCGGCCATACCCTTCAAGTATAGTGATCCCTAGTTTTTCATACCAGTTCAATAAATCTTGTGAAATGGGTGCTGAGCCGGAGCCATTTTGAAGAGAACGGCTCAATCCTAAGGTTTCTTTAATCTTTCGCTTAAAATAGCCACTGAGTATGGGAATTTTCAATATAAAGTCGAGCTTTGACTGCGGTATTTTAGCCAAAACACCTTTTTGAAATTGAGTCCAAATGCGTGGAACTGCAAAAAAATTGGTAGGGGATATGTCCCGTAAATTTTGTGCAAACGTGGCAAGAGATTCGACAAATGAGACGGTGGATTTTTGCACAACACTTACGTACTCGATGACCATTCTTTCAGTTATGTGTCCAAGCGGAAGGTATGATATGTAGAAGTTATGATCCACCGTATATCCTGAAAGCGTTCGTTGTTCTTCATCTATAACCCATTTGATATTTGCTTGTGATCGGAAAGGTATCATAGCGCCTTTTGGATTGCCCGTGGTGCCGGATGTATATACAATCGTATATACATCGTCCAATTGTGGCACATAGTTGCTCGTATCCGGTTCAGTCTCTGCAAGGATGTCATTCCATTGATATTTTGCAGGCATGGGGTGTTCGTATGGGAATGCTATACGAATAATATGGTCCGGAATTCCCGTTTCTTGGATTTCCCAGTTGTCTAGTTTTCCTACAAAGATAACCTTAACCTCTGCATGATCCAGCACGTAATGAATGTTATCCTTGTGCTGGGTTGGAAATAATGGAACGCTGATAAACCCACCCATAGCTATGGCAAAATCGGCCAGGAACCACTCGGCGCAGTTCTTTGAAAAGATGGCAACCTTGTCACCTTTTTTCAGCCCTAGACCCTTAAGGAAAGTCGTTATTTTGCGAGCCCGCAACATGGCTTCTTTCCAGGTGATTTCGTGCCAAACACCAGCTATGGGTTGGCGCAAATAAACCACATCTGCCCACTTTTTTTCGTTTTCGTAGAGCAGCTCGTTAAAGGTTTTTAGGTTATTACTTTTATTCATCTTTGTGCCCGCTTATACTCATTTTTGCTCGTGCAATTCCTTCACGCTGAAATCATCCACATTGATAATGCTCATGATAGAAACGTGTGCTTGCTGTAACAGTTTTTCTTCTTCTTTTGTGATAAGGCCCGATTTTAACGCATCTGTTACTTGTAACAGATAGGTATAGCCTTTCACTGTTCCTGATTTAACCCCTTCAGAGATGCGTTTATTGAGGGGGGCTACCTTGTTTGTAAATGCAAGAGCTTCTTCCATATGATCCAGGTCTTTGAAATAAATGCCATCGGCGAGTACTTCACGGATGGCCTTTGAACTTTGGGTTAGCATACCCACTTGTAGGGTTAGCTTGTCGTTAGGCTTCTTATTGCAACGACCCAGCGGGAAGATAAAGAGCCTCAACCAGCCCCTCAATAATACATTGGGGAAGTTATCCAATGTCTCGGATAATTGTTGTTCTGCGATGTTCAAGGACCATTGTAAGCTCCATTCTACGACGGGCTGTAATTCTTTTGGATAGCCTTTGTCATGGAAATGCTTTATGGCAGCTGACGCCATATAGAGCATGCTGAACACGTCGGCAAAACGGCCTGATAAGGCTTCCATACGCTTCAGTTTGCCACCTAAAGTAATCATGGACATGTCTGCAGCCAAAGCAAAAGCTGCGCTGAGTCGCGTTAATTGGCCCAAATATTTTTTCATATCTTTGTGATGGGCCGGTACCGACGCAAATCTTCCATTGGTCAGGCCTAGCACTAGGGAGCGCACATGATTGCTCATAGTGAAATTAATTTGCTTCATAATGAGCTTATCAAAAGAAGTCTGATCATCGGATTCCAGAGCTGACATAAGCGGAAGAATGTGCGGGTGGCACCTGACTGCGCCCTGACCAAAGACGATAAGGCCTCGAGTCATGGTATTGGAGCCTTCAACTGTTATGCCGACTGGAGCACTAGCGTAGGCATCAGCTGCAAAGTTGTTAGGACCATTCATTACGCCCTTGCCGCCCTGCAGATCGATGGCGATAATGGCGCCTCTACGAGCCAATTCAGTGGAATTATATTTACTGATGGCAGCCGGAATAGCAGGTCTTTCTCCTGCCTGGATTTGGGCAAAGGTTAGCAATCTGAGTGCATCAGAGATATATGTATATCCTGCCAGCTCAGCCAATTTTTCTTGCACACTTTCGAACGCGCCAACCGGCAGACCAAACTGTCGGCGAATACCTGTGTAGACGGTTGTAGTATAAAAGCTGCGTTTAATGCTTCCCACAGCAGCTGTGGGTAGGCTAGTAGCTCTGCCTGTAGCCAGGCATTGAGTGAGGGCAGTCCAGCCCATGCCCGCGCCTTCAATGCCACCTAGGATAGACTCTATGGGGATGAATACATCCTTGCCTTGCAGTGGACCATTGGGAAACGCTCCGCCAACGGGGTAGTGGCGACGTCCATGTTTAATACCTTTAGTTTTAGTGGGTATGATGGCAACTGTTACGCCTCTATTTTCTTTGTTGCCTATTAAATGGTCGGGGTCATATAGCTTAAAGGCTAAACTCATTAAAGTGGCATCACAGCCCATGGTAATATAGCGTTTGTTAAAATTAATTTTGATGCCCAAAACCTCTTTGCCGTCAACCTCTCCCTTGCAGACAATACCATTGTCTTCTATAGCAGTGGCGTCAGAGCCCGCGATGGGGCTTGTTAAAGCAAAGCATGGGATTTCTTCGCCACTGGCTAGACGAGGGAGATAGTAGGTTTTTTGTTCTTCCGAGCCAAAACGTTCGATTAATTCACCTGCCCCGATTGAGTTAGCAATTCCAATCCAATGACCAATAGTGCCTAATTTGTGACCAAGCATCATATTGATTTGCCAAACAGCAGTCACATCAAACCCTTTGCCGCCGTATTTTTTGGCTGAAATCATTCCGAAGAGACCGTTTTTCTTGCATAACTCTACGAGGTCGGGCCGGAACGATAAGTCCTTGTGCCACATGTCCCATGAGCTGTGTTCATTAGCAGCTAACTCCATGACGGGGCCAGCCATAAAGTCTTTTTCTTCTTGAGACAGCTTTGCAGGTTCGTAGGCGAATAACTTCTTCCAATCGGGCATGCCGCTGAACAGCTCGCCGTCCCACGTGACGCTGCCGGCCTTCAATGCTTCACGCTCAGATGGGGTAATGGTGGGCAGCTGCTTTTTAGCAAAAGCATAGGCCCTGGAGGTGATAATTTGCTGTCTTAAAGAGGATATGCCAATGAGGGCGAGCAATCCTAAAACCAGCAGCCATAATACGCCAAGTAAGATGACTGAATGCGAAGTAAAATAAGTTAGGACAAGCATGTATCCTACTAAAAACAAAGCCCAAATCCTAAAGGACGATCTAGTGTATAGAAGTAAGCCCATTACAAGTATTAGAAATCCCAGATTTAGAATCAGCATGATAGCGTCCCACTTTTTGTTCGTATAATTAATTGTACCATACTTAATATATGGTCAAATGATTAATTTTCTTTTAAGGAAGGAGAGTTTTAGAGCATATCTTCTGAAGAAAATGAATTATGCTTATGTGAAAACAGCTCTAGACTAAGAGTCTAGAGCTGTTCATTGGTCAATTATTTCTGAGGGGCTCAGCCTTCCTGAGGCTCTGGAGTTAGCTTGGATGTTTTTTCTACGCCCGGTACGGAAGCTTTACGCTTTTTCTTAGGAGTGGCTTCTTTGTTAATGGACGGTCTATCGATGCCTTCGCCTTTGATCAGAGAGTTAATTTCTTCACCGCTTAGGGTTTCGTACTCTAGCAAGCCTCTAGCTACGATCTCCAGATGTTTGTTGTGCTTTTTAAGCGTGTGTTCAGCTAGAGCGTATGCCTTGTCGATAATGAGGCGTACTTCGCTGTCCACCACTTCCGCTGTGGTTTCAGACATGCTTTTGGTTTGGGTTACTGAGTGTCCAAGGAATACTTCTTGTTGCGGTTCACCATAGGTGAGTGGGCCTAGCTTGTCGCTCATGCCCCATTCAGTTACCATGCGTCTAGCGATGTCTGTGGCGTGCTTAATGTCTGAGGATGCGCCAGTGGTGATTTTCTCGCGACCAAAGATGAGCTCTTCAGCAATGCGTCCACCCATAGCTACAGCCAGGTCAGCCTCCAGCTTGGTTCTTGGCATAGATACTCGGTCGTTTTCTGGTAAACGTACCACCATACCCAATGCGCGGCCGCGGGGGATAATTGTGGCTTTATGAATAGGATCGGAATGCTCCATATGATAGGCAACCACAGCATGTCCGGCTTCATGATAGGCGGTGAGTTTTTTTTCTTCATCGGTCATAACCAGTGAACGACGCTCTGAACCCATCATGACTTTGTCTTTGGCTTCTTCAAATTCAGTCATGCTTACCACGCGTTTATTGCGACGGGCAGCCGTTAAGGCGCCTTCGTTGACTAAGTTTTCAAGATCTGCACCAGAAAAACCTGGGGTTCCGCGAGCTAAGACCTTCTTATCCACATCCTTACCAAGAGGTACTTTACGCATGTGCACACTTAATATTTGCTCACGACCGTTTACGTCTGGCATAGGTACGATGACCTGGCGGTCAAAGCGGCCGGGACGTAATAATGCAGGATCTAATACATCAGGGCGGTTGGTGGCGGCCAATAGAATAACGCCTTCGTTGGCTTCAAATCCATCCATCTCAACAAGCAATTGGTTCAGGGTCTGCTCACGCTCATCGTTACCACCACCCATGCCGGCGCCGCGATGGCGGCCTACAGCGTCGATTTCATCGATGAAGATGATGCAAGGCGCTTCCTTTTTGGCTTGCTCAAACATATCGCGAACACGGGATGCACCTACACCCACGAACATTTCAACGAAGTCCGAACCGGATATGGTGAAAAAGGGCACATTGGCTTCACCCGCAATGGCGCGAGCCAGTAGTGTTTTACCCGTACCTGGTGCGCCTATCAACAGCACACCTTTGGGTATTTTACCGCCTAAGCGCTGGAATTTTTGAGGATCGCGTAAGAATTCAACGATTTCTTCTACATCTTGTTTGGATTCATCAATGCCAGCTACATCTTCAAAGGTAATGCGACCTTGCTTTTCGGTCAGCAGTTTCGCCCGCGACTTACCAAAGCCCATGGCACGATTGCTTCCCGATTGCATCTGACGCAAGAAAAATAGCCATACGCCGATGAGTAGAATGAAGGGGAAATAGGACAGCAATGCTGCGAGAATAGGATTGGTTTCATCGCCTTCAGGTGTATTTACGCGTACACCTTGATCCGTAAGGCGCTGGGCTAAAGTGCCATCTTGGGCAGGTACATAAGCTTTGTATTTTTTACCGTCTTTTGTTGTACCGGTAACCACATTACCTTTAAGCTCTGCATCCACAAGATTCTTCTCGGTGGCCATTTTCCAGAAGTCGGAATACTGCAATACTTCGCGATTGGATTTTTCACCGCCTGTTTGAAATACATTAAATAGAATAATGACGAACAAGCCAATGATGACCCATAATGCGATATTGCGGTTGATATTGTTCATTGGCTAATTCTCCGTAAAATGCTTACATAATAGTTCGACCCATAAATATATTATGGCCCGAGAAGTTTAATTAAAGATGAAGGCTACCCAAAATTTAAACTGGGATAAAACAATAACTTGCATTCTTTGACCACATCTAGATTGCCATCATAATCCAAATGCGGGACACATAGCAATCGTTCTTTTAACCAAATGCTAGGTAAAGTGGGCCTAACAGCTGTTGGTAGCGACATAAGATGGGGGTTTGATTTCAAGTCTAGCCAGCTATTGTCTAGAGATTGTATTCTTGCATCATCCAATTCGGGCGAATCTTTCAGTGTAATTTGATACCTATTGTCCCATATTACCGTTTCGAGCCCTTGAAAGTTTTTCGTTGGCTCCATATTGTGGGCTTCTCGACAAATCAATAACTTCCCTTGCCATAGTTGTAGAATGCAACCATGGATTGTTGTGTTATGGCGTAAGCTTATTTGGTAAATGGCGTGGTTGAGATTTTCCTGGCGGGGAGGGTATATGCGACCTGACACGAATTTCAGCAAGTGAATTATGGTCAATTCCAGTAGTTGCGAATCCTGCGCTATAAGATGTTCATAATCTAGCAATACGTATCCTTCTGCGTGGGAAGTCATATGTTGCGCCAAAAAATCCTGAACCTGACTTTCCTTCAGCATACGTTGTTGAACCATTTTCTGCTTTAGCTGTAAAACTCGTTCTTTTGAAAGGCCATAACTGGACCAACGTTCCTGTTGTTGCCTGATTTTTATGCGCGTAAATTTGGTATTTTGATTGCTTGGATCCTCGATCCATTCTTGATTGAGGTGGCGCAAGGTTTCTATGATTTGGCTTTTAGAATAATTGAGCAGGGGCCTAAGAATCTTTACATGCTCCGTGCTTCTGGCCAGAGGTATGCCTGCAAGTCCCGAAGGACCGCTGTGGTGGGCCAATCGTTGCATGACTGTTTCAAATTGATCGTCTAGATTGTGCGCTAGGGCTAGATACTTGACATGGTTCTGACTACACCACTCTATAAGGAGTTTGTAGCGAGCCTGTCGAGCTGAATCTTGAAGGTTCGCTGGTGGAGATTCCTTTTTCCATGAGAGAGTATGATGTTCAATCCCTCGTTGCTGCATCCAATAGAGGACCTTTTCAGCTTCGGCAGTGGATTCGGCGCGTAGTAGATGATCAACAGTTAATGCGACAATGCATAGACCATTTGACCGAGCCCATAGGTTCATGAGAAGGCAAAGGCACATGCTGTCGGCCCCACCCGATACAGCTACGGCTAGTCGGTTGCTTGATCGGTTGGGGAGCAGGTCTTCAATTGATCTAGAAAATTGTTCTTGAGTAATCAACCTTGCGTCGCTTTACGGGACAGTTCTCTCTTCAGTACGTCCACTTGACTGCGGATGTTTCCTGGGAGCTTCGGGAATTCCGAATTGAGTTCTTCAAGTGTAAGCTTGGCATCTTTATATTTGCCGATGTTATACAAAGAAGATGCTAGTTTGAATATGATTTCAGGGCCTTTGCTGAGCGCTTGTTCCTTGTAAGGTGAGTTTTTATGGTCAAGATAGGCCTGATAAGCCTCTCCAAACTTTAATGCTGCTTGCGCGTAATCCGAACGGATATAGTAAGTTTCTGCTAGCCAATAGGTTGCGTTGACGAGCATAGGATCCTTCGGATATTTTTTTATGAAATGGGTGAGTGCTACTTCAGCTTCCGCAAAATTTCTTTGCTCCAGCAAGGTGCGAGCTTCATTGTAGTCGTTGACACTGTTGCCTGAGCCTTGGGGTTGAGACCCTCCACTGCTTGTGGATTGACCCGCGAGTATGCTGGAAGAAACCAAAGGGACTTCTTCGGGATGTGGCTTTTGTGGTATGACGGGGGGCTTAGGTGCAGACTTATCAAATGCAGCTGACTGTTCCACCTGTTGCTGTTGTTTTTTTACCAAATACAGGAGCTCTTCCACTTGACCGCGCAATTGACGGATTTCGTCTTGCTGCTTGTCTATTTGGCTTTGTAACTGTGACAGCGAACCCTGTCCTGCGTTTTGTGCGCTAGCGATTGAACTAGTCAGGCCTAGTCCCAAAATAATTGCAAAAATGCGTCTCATGGTTTTCCTCATAACTTTTTAATGCTCGTGGGTGAGGGAGCTCAACCTACGATCTAATACTCTGTACATATATTGAGCAGAAAACATTACAAAAATCAATTGAATTCATCGCAATTTACCAATGACATTGTCAAATTCTAATTATTTGTGTCATTGCCGTGTATTGCCTTAAATTCCTTATTCCATTTAATTTTATGCAATGTTTGTCCGCCCATGGTTTTAAATGTGAGAATAAACATAAAACCGTGATCAGGCGATACACCATTTCTGCTTTTATAAAAGGTTTGGCTCAACTGCAGGGCCACGTTGATACATTCATTTTCATAACTTATATTTCCAACATTTTCCAGGGTGCGGCTGCTTTTGCCTAAATCACGAACCGTACTAACGGATGCAAGCCATCCTTTAGCAAATACAGATGAGATGCCCAATGAGATTTGCTCGTCTCCTTGTCTTTGTGTGTCACCCACAAATCGAGGTAGTTTGAGATAATCAACGTTTACTTTAAATTCTGGAACGCCAATGCTGGTTTGTAACTCGTTTCTGATAGCACTGAAGTTGGAGTGGTCAAGACGAAATCTATAGCGAGCATCTAAATATTCAAACAAGGTAACGTTTACGCGGCCAAAGATATCCGAATATTTCTTCTCGAAACCAGTGCCAGCAAAAGCTCTATTGGGTGCTGTAAAGCTAGCTGTTTGGCCAAAAAACGCTCCGCCTTTCAAATCTTTAGAGATTTGAGTGTAAGCTTTTAGACCGTAATTTATTCTGCTTCCATCATCGATCCGGTCTAATCCAGGGAAACGATCATTGCTTAAAACATAGTCATCATTGGGGTCTATGTAATCACAATCTTCGTTAGGAATATTATTTTGATTGCCAATTTTCGGTGCCACCACAAGACTCGCCATAGGGGATATGACTGTGCTACCTGTGTTATGTGTTTGGATCCAAGGATATTCCCATTCCCAGTAGGCTTGTGGGAAAGCTCTTGCCTTTGTACCATCGTTGTTACGTGTAAAATTTTCTCTGTTATAACCGTCACCACGCATGAGAAGAGAAATTTTATGCTTATCACCTAGAACAGAGACGAAAGGCACATTCCAACCGACGGTTGATGATAATCGTTGAACGTTGGTTCCTTCTTTTCTAGTAATAACGAGGCCATTGGCATCAACGGTAAATCTCGAATTCCAGAATTGTTGAGGCGACAAATAATTTAAGTCTACAGCTGGAGCGACAATGGGTATGGTTTTTTGCTTGTCTGTATCACGCAATCCTTGGTAGAGAAAACCTTGTGTGCGGAAATAGTTTAATCCATAAAATCCCTCTACCTTTGCTTTGGACGTAAGTACGTTTTCATGTACATAGCCGTAGAAAGGGAAGTTTCTCAAATATGTTTTATCCGTTGCTCGTAAGGCATTGGCTTCGAAACGCCAATAATCATTGATGTCCCATTCAACATCGCTGTCTACGTGGCCGCGCCATGCATCTTTATTTCTGCCGTTTACTTTTCTTTTGGACGAGCCATAGCTGCCACCCAAATTTAATCTGGCATTTGAGAACAATTGTCGATATTCACCACTTAAAAACTGGCCCATATTACTTGTTATCAAAGGCGTTACAGTAATGTCCTTATCAGGGCTGATCACATAATAATAAGGCAGGCCTACGTAGAAGCCCAGGTCTTTAGATGTACTAATGATTGGTGTTAAAATACCGCTTCTTTGCTTCACACTGGGATCAGGATGTCGCATGTATGGGGTGTAAAGCACGGGAACACCCAATACTTCCATCCATGCATCCGTATAGATGATATCGTGATTGGTCTCATCCCAAAGTGCCGTTTCAGATTTAATTTGCCATAAGGGCGCTTGTGTAGGATCGTTCTTGCATAGTTTACAAGGTGAGTAGACCGCTTGATTCATTTGTGTTTCATTGCCATTTTTGCGTGTTCCCACATTGGCAGCTAAACGTGATTCATCTATTAATAATCCGCGAAACTCCTTTATAACACCGTCTTTCATGCGATCTTCTAATTCCACTACGGAACCAAAAAACACATCGCCTGTTTCTCGCTGCCAGACCACATGACCGGTAGCCGTTATTTTATCTAGAAGGCGGTTATAGGTGATTGTGTCAGCGGTTAAAACTTCTTTTTCTTGGTAGACTTCCACGTTTCCCGAAGCTGTGACAGTGTTCTTTTCTTTATCAAATGACAGGTCGTCCGCATGAATTAACACGGGTTCGTTTAATTGTTTTTTCTGGCAATAACCTGTTGAAGTTAGGCTCAGAATTAATAAAGTACTTATAGCAATGGCGCGTGTGATCACCTAATGTTCCTCGATATGTAGCAACGTCACTAAACCGATCATAGCACTAATGGCCACAGGTGACCAAGCGGCAAGAGTGACTGGCAGAGTGGATGATTGTCCCATAGCATAGGTAATATCACGTAAAAAGTACCAGGAAAAGCCTATTAGTGCTGCTGGCAGCATAAACAAGAATTGTTTTCCTTGTCGGATGGGTCTTAAAGTACAAGTAGCCGCTAATAAAATCATAGAGAGTAGCCAAAAAGCTCTAGCTATTATGGATTGAAAATATAATCGGTATTTTACGGAAGAAAGCCCCGACTCCTCCAACAAATCTATAAAGCTGGGTAACTCCCAAAAAGAAATTGTTTCCGGGTCCCTTTTGTTGTCTTGTATGTGGTTGAGCGACAAAGATGTA
Source organism: Alphaproteobacteria bacterium (assembly GCA_041738135.1). Taxonomy (GTDB): domain Bacteria; phylum Pseudomonadota; class Alphaproteobacteria; order JAGOMX01; family JAGOMX01; genus JAGOMX01. Next base: position 38,563 of record JBGSQK010000029.1, on the reverse strand, counting down.
TTATAGGGTAGGTTTTCGTGATGAATAGGCTCTGCCTTGTAAGGGTAGATCCAAACATTATTCAACATTAGCCCCTCACCCACAAAATTAGCGGTTGTGGCGTCGATTCTTACTTGTAACATATCTTTATCGTCATATTCCAGAATGGTTAGGTTTGAAAGGATTTTTTCTTCCACATTTATATGACCGACTCGTAACACTATGGGGCCGGTATCTGAGGCATACCTCAGCCATATACCTGTTTTAGATATGGAAATTCCGCCTTTGTTGTTATGAAAAACTTCAGCCACCATGGTTTTGTGTTGGGCGAGCATCCCAGAAGATGCAGAATTTATCACAAACAAATCGAAAAAGCCGATAAATAGGGCGACGATCATAAAGGGCGAGATCAATTGCCAAATAGAGAGGCCCGCGGCTCGCGAAACACTTATTTCGTTTTGACGATTCAGTTTCCATAAGGCAAACATGGCAGAAAAAAGAACGATAAATGGCAGTAGCATTTCCAGCAGATGGGGAAGTTTAAGAAACGTCATCTTGATAAGATTATCAAAATTAACGTTATCCTTTGTGGATGCTCTTCTTATAAGTTCTGAAAAATCAAACAACAAGATGAGTGAGGTAACTCCGAAAGTAAAAACAGCGAACCAAGTCAGAAATGTTCGAGCGAAGTAGCGTGGAAGTGTAGAAAATATCATCATTGCAATAACTCTTTACTCATATGTTCTGGTTTTGATGGTCGTGAAAAATCAAACCATTCATTGATATAGGCAAAAGGTAGTGCGATGGCTATGAATAGGGTTAAATAGCTCAAAGGAATGGTAACCCAAAAATGTTCAGAGAGATTTATGAATGCGAGCGTTAGCAATTGTAAAATACAAGCAGCTGCAACAATTGTTAGTATCTTTTTTGTGCGCCGACGTCTGTTGATCTGTCCATAGAGCATGATTGAAAGAGCAATTAATGAAAAGGCTAGTGCATGTAATGGGTTCAAAATGCGTTGATGACCATGTGCTTTAAACCGACTGTGGTGAGAGGTTTGTGCAATGTTATCGGTGGGGTATAATAGGTCCCATAGGCCAAATTCTTGCAGGTTTTTCTTGCGGTTTTTACCCTGTCCGTTGGGGGCTTCTAGTTCGACCATATATTGGTCAAAATAGAGCATCGACGGATTGCTGGTCTTTTTATCCATGTCTTGTCTGGCGCCGTTTACTAGAACTAATTTCATTCCTTCATCGGTTTTTATAATTGAGCCTGCCTCAGCAGTGATAAGAAATGGTTGGGCTTTATCCCGATTGTTATAAATGAGGATGCCTTTCATATCGCGTTCATTTTGACGTGCGCGTATATAAACCATCAGCCCTTTAAGATTGTTGAATTCCCCTGCTTGAAGCATGGAAGAGGAAATGGTGTTGTGCATGCTATGTTCCATATCGTGCATTCGTGTGTAGGCATTGGGAAGAAAATACATATTCAGGGAATAAAGAATAAGAGTTATCAAAGATGCTGCAAGCAAAGTGGGCTTTGCCAATTGCCAATGACTTAAGCCCGCAGAACGCATAACTGCAAGTTCTTGATCTGCTATGAGACGATTGTAGGTATAAATGACAGCGATCATAAAGGCAGCTGGCAATACAATGCTGACTAGCTCCGGCAGCAAAAATGAAATGAGGTGGAAAAAAGTCTTAATAGACAGGCCTTTATTCAGCACACCATCGACAAAGCGCAAGGACTGTGTTAGCCAGACTGCCGCCGTAAGGACTATCGTCAAAAATAAAGTTGTTAAACTCAGTTGACGAAATATGTAATATGTGATTTTTAACATCATATAGATCTATCACTGGATATCTATGTTCGTACCCCATGGTACGAAGTTACAACATGAACAACATTTTGGGTGCTCAACTAATGAAGTTTCTAACATATATTTTAGCTTTTGCCTACTTTTTAAGTATCGAACAAACGTTTGCCGAACAAAAGGGCGAATCAGGAATTGCTGTTATCGTTAACGATAAGAGTATCTTAAGTTCTGATTTAAATCATCGGGTCAATTTATTGATCAAGGGAGCGGATGTAAAAATCACACCTGATATGATGAAAGAGGTTCGCCGAAAAGTTATGGAACAAATGATTGATGAGGCTTTACAGCTGCAAATCATGAAAAAGTTTGACATAACTGTTGAAGGGCCTGAGTTAGATTCAGCTTGGGGTATGATGGCAGAGCGTCTGGGCGTGCCTCAAGGTCAGCTTGATGCTTACTTGAAGGAGAATCATATTCCGATTCATGTGGTAAAAAATCAAATCAAATCGGCCTTAGGTTGGCAGAAGTATATTACTGAGCGTTATGGTAAGGATGTTCAAGTATCCGATACTGAAGTTAAAAAAGAGCTTGCTCGTATAGAAAAAAATAAGCAAAAGAACCAAGCTTTGTTGTCAGAGATTGTGTTTAGCTATGATAACCCGGAGCAAGCTGGGGAAGTGGAAAAAAAGGCAAAAGAAGCTAGCGCGAAGTTACGTTCAGGAGCCGCCTTTCCGTTGATTGCTCAGCAATATTCACACTCAGCGAGTGCTGCTAGGGGCGGAGACATCGGCTGGGTGTCTTTAGATGAAATGGAGCCGGAAGTTAAAAAAGTGGTTGAGACCATTAATCGCGGTGAGGTTTCGAATCCTATCCCTGTTAAAGGCGGATATCGCATCGTAGGCGTACGAGATCGCCATGGAGTGGGCAGTCTTGGTGAATCAGTGGAATATGTTTCCTTTCAACAAATTGAATTTAAGTTCCCCATGTTCGGTGGAGAAGAAGGTGTTGAAGAGATGCAACTGACAGCAAGCACTATTCGTGAAAAAGCCCGCAGTTGTTCTATGATGAAAAAAATGACGGACGGTCGTCCACGCATAAAGAATCAGTTTGTAGAGCACGTGCAAACGGGACAGATGCATCCGGAATTAGGGAAAATCTTAAAGAAGTTAAAGCCTGGCGAGCGTAGTCAGCTGATGCAAACCGGTGATGGGCTAATTATGTTTATGATGTGCGATAAAGATATCGTTAAACCTCATGAGCCAGATGAGAAGGAAATCAGAAACATCCTCCGTGAGAAGAAGATTAATACCATTAATGATAAAGAATTGAGATCTTTGCGCAGGACTGCTTTTATTGATAAGAAGATTAATGTTTAGAAGTTTAAGATAGTGTGGTTGCATATCAAAGGGCCCTTTCGGGGGGCCTTTTTTTTTGAGATTTTGGTCTGATTTGCTGCGAATTCGAGAAATACCTGTACTTAAAACAGGGTGACTGCAGTTGAAAGTTAATTTGCGAAAATTGCAGAAGTACAAATAATTAATTGTTGCGTTAAGGCGTTAAAAGTCTGAGAATTGTATAACATTCAGGGGGACTAAAAAATGCGATTGACCAAATGTTTTCTTATGACTGTAACTTTGATCTTGAAAGGGGGAGCTGTTGTAGCTAGTGAGCCCCAGCCGGCCATCTGCTTTGATATGAGTGTGGAGGCTGAGAATTTAAAGCAGTTTATGCAAAGCCGTGAAGCTACCTCTGCGCAGCCTGAGCTCAGTGACATGGCAAAGAAAAAATCGCTAAGCCCATTTTCAAATCTTATATTAGATACTGATACTGGTATTGGCGAGATCCTTGAACCATCAAAAGATGATAGGGATCTAGAGAGGGCGATGCTAGATGATATGGTGAGGCTGCTGCAAGGTATTCAAAGTGATATGCAGAAATATGGTCTATCCCGTATTCCAGAGTATAAGCGTAATTGGAGTCGAAACTATCGTATAGCCTACGATAATCAGCAAAAAGATATGGCTTCTGAAAAGAAATAGAATTACGAGAATAATATATAATGAGGAGGGATAAATGAATTTAAGGAAATTTCTAGTGCTGTGTATGTTTGGGCTGCTAGTTGAGTCTGGGATGTGCTCTAGTGATAATGAGCTATGTGACCGCGTGATTAATGCTCAAGCAAGTGTTTGTTCTGCTTTATCTGATAAGCATTTCAGTGAAGATGAAGTGGGGGTAGTAACTCCTGGACTATTAGATACACTAGCTCTTGAGCAGTCAAAACGTACTGCGGAAAAAGAGGGTCTGGATCAGAAGATACAGTTTATGGTGTTCGACGTGGGGGTGGTCGATACACTCTTGGATATGGCTAAGTTGTGCGAATGGCCATTGTCCGGTGACGAAGAGTTCCAGTTAAGAAAGATTGTTAGGCAAAATCAGCATGTGTCGGAGACGTTGAATCGAAATATTATGTGTTTTCTGGATTTGCTCCCTTCGCTTAAGGATTCAGGCCTGTCTTTATTAGCGTTGATACATTTTAGCGAAGCCCAATTGATCGCGCTGAATTCTCTCAATACGATAATGCGGGAAGTTCATATGCGTAAAATTCTGGTCCGCATGCAAGCCCAGCGGTTAAGGGCTTTAAAAGAACAGGAACATGAGGTTGATGTGGCGCCTTTTGACACCAGAAGCGTTCCTTTTGAAGAGGTGTCAGTGCTCGCCGTTGATAGGAAATCGCCAGAGATTACTGAACTGGCCAATTGTGAAGACTGGTATATGATCGAAGATGATGGCGTTATTCCCAGTCAACCCAATGATGAAGAATTGGATCCTTTGGGCGCTTCGATGACATCTAGTCCTGCGACTTCTGAACCCATAGATTTGTTTGGGTGTAAAAGAAGGTCGCTCAGTGGATCTGGTGGTCTTAGTTCATCTGGCGAGAATAGTCTTGGGATTGGGGATGGTAATAATCCCAATCGTTTGCGGTCATTATCCTCGGCAGAGCAATTATTGTTGGATGAAATTAATCACGAACATCAGGCAGAGCAAGATTCTGGCACAGAATTGTTCTTATCCTTAGATAGTTCTTTGGAAAATCAGTTATTAGGTAGTATTAGGGACGACTTGAGCGAGGATAAATAAAAGGAAGAGGGGTGTTGACCTCTCTTTTTCATTGTTCACCTGCAGGGCAGGGCGTATGATGAGGGAAACAACAGGAGATATTCATGATCGGATTGGTTATAATTTCCCATGGCCGGCTGGCCGAGGAAATGCGTAAAGCTATTATCCATGTGCTGGGGCCGCAAGAGAATATTGAAACCGTATGTATTGAACCGGAAGACGACACGGATGCCAGACGCGCAGATCTGGTGGCGGCTGTGGATCGGGTTGACGATGGCTCAGGCGTGATCATTTTGAGCGACATGTTTGGCGGAACGCCTTCTAATTTGGCCATTTCATTGCTGAATCGCCCAAACGTAGAAGTGATTGCCGGATTTAACCTGCCTATGTTTATCAAACTGGCCACAGTTCGCGCAACCATGACTGTGGGACAAGCAGTGCTTGAGGCGCAGGAAGCTGCAAAGAAGTACATCAACGTGGCATCGAAGTTGATTGCTGTGAATGGATGAAGCCTTAAGTCTGATTATCGCGCTGCAAAATAGCAAAGGTCTACATGCGCGCGCGGCAGCGAAATTTGTTAAAGCCAGCGAGAAGTTTAAATCTGACATCAAGGTTACACGTGGTGATATTGAAGTTTCGGCACTTTCCATCATGGGCCTGATGATGCTAGTTGCCCGTTGTGGGACGGAGATTACCATTACAGCGCGGGGGCAGGATGCGGGAGATGCGCTGAAGGCTTTGGGTGAGTTGGTGAATGGGAAGTTTGGAGAGGATTGTTGATAGCTTTTGAATTAATGCAATCGGTTGGACGGGGGTTTTTTATCGTAATTTTTTATTGAGGCGCGTAATGCTTCCAGCAGAGATACTTCTGGCGTGCCTGCGGGCTTTGAATCTTTCACCCTAACAACTTTGCCTTCTTGTTTTGACTTAATGGCTTTGGCTAATCGAGCGGCGAAGGTATCTTTAAAGCGACTAATATCGAATTTCTTTTTATATAGTTTACTCATAAGCAGCTCCGCAAGTTTCAGCTCTTCTTCACTCAGTTTTGCGGGAGCTTTAATCTTATTAGTAATATCCAATTGTTTAATCTCATAGACATAGTGAAGAGTCGTCATAAGTAGGCCATTTTCATAAGGCTGAAGAAGGCATACAAAATCTTTATCTCGAAGAACAAACTGAGCCACCGCCGATTGATCAAATTTTTTTAAAGCCGCAGCTAGAAGAAAAAATGCTTTTTGACCGGATTTCTGGGGGGTTACATAATAATGCTGATCGTAATAAATAGGAGGGACGGAGCGGGTTTCCACAAACTCTACCACCGTGATAGTTTCAGTTTTTTCCGGCCTGAGTTTTTTAAGATTTTCTTTTGTAATAACAAAAAAACTACCATCAGGAAGCTTTAATCCTTTAACAATCTCTTCCCATTGAATTTCTTTATCGCAATTGGCACACCACCGTTTATTGCTAATAGGGGTATTGCATCGGTTGTGCAACATCTTAAAACCGATAACGTGGGGTTGTATAGCGGAATAAAGTTCAATGGGAATTGAAACGAGACCAAAATTTATTGAGCCCTTCCATACGGCTAATGAGGTCATGGCGCTTCCTAAAATAGTTCAATACTTATTTATACTCTCCATTCATTAATTTTTCCTTTCCTGTTACGGCAACATACCCTGATGAAATGTAAATTTTTCTTGTAACTTATATGCCGGGAATTTGAATTGTTTTAAGGGAAACTCGATGATTTTCCATATCTTTCCAAGGATCTTCTACGTGACTTAAACGTTTAAAAATGTTTTTCAAGTTATACGTCTGAGAGGTGAGATGCTTATCATCAAATTCCCCCCAATGTATGGGCGTTGCTATAGGTGCGTTTTCTATGACTCGGAGACTATAAGGAGAGACCGAGCTGAGCCCAAAGGAATTTCGTGCATAATCGATTAGTACTCTATTGCCCCTTTTGTTTTTCCGTTGCTCAATGGTTATAAATTCTGGATGCTTATTAATCAAATATTGGGCGCATGCTTTTACAAAATCATGAGCCTTTTTAAAAGTTGTATCTTGTTTGAGCGGTACATAAATATGAAACCCATGGGAACCGGTCGTTTGTATAAATGATGGTAAGCCCAATTCATCCAGGAGTGCTTTGACCATTTTTACAACTTTTTTAAGGACCATTAAATCAGCCCCAGATGGATCCAAATCAAAGATTAAATAAGTGGGGTAATGACTTTTTTCAACTTTCGATAACGTGATATGAAACGAGACGCAGGCTTGATTTGCCAAATAAATTAAAGCTGCGGTATCGTTTAGCAGTACATATTTTATTCCTTCTTGCTTGAGAGCACGCCTTTTTATCCATTTGGGAAAGTACGGAGAGGCATTTTTTTGAACAAATTGTTGAGCCTGAATTCCATCCGGACATCGCCACATTGTTAAAAAACGGTTTTTACAGAAAGGAAGCATTAGAGGACTTATATCTTCATAAAAGGAAATCACATCCCCTTTCGTTATAACGCTTTCGGGAAAAAAAACTTTATCCAGATTAGAAAGTGCGATTTCATGCCCATCAATATTGACTATTTTAGAATTCATTGGGGTTTTTCCCTTATAATATCTTTGGCATACATGTCATCCCGTAGACCTTTAAAACGGGAGTGTCGTAATTTCCCATCGGGCGTCCATTCTGCAAATTCAAATTCACCTACCAGTACAGGCTTTAGCCATGTGATGGTTTTCGGTTCATGAATTCTTTCCTCGATGGGCGATATGAGAGTGACATGCTTATCCATTATTTTTTTTAATGATTTTAGGGTTTGAGTGCTAAATCCTGTACCTACTTTGCCGGCGAAACGAAGTTCTTTTCCTGAAAAGTAACCAACCAATAGTGCCCCAAAACCCTCCCGCTGACCTTGGGGCGAGGTGTAGCCAATAATGATTAATTCCTGGCTTCTATGGCATTTAAACTTAAGCCAGTCCCGCGAGCGTCGTCCCTGATATGGTGCATCAGAACGTTTCGCTATGATGCCTTCCCAGCCTTTTTTGCATGCTTCCTTAAAAAATTCTTCACCCGCTTTAACGATGCTTTTTGAAAATTGAAGAGGGTTTTTAAACACAATGGCATCCTTAAGAATATCTCGTCGTGTTTTTAAGGAAAGCTGTCTTAAATCATATCCATTTAAAAACAAAATATCAAAAATACAATAATAAACAGGAATCTTTAGGGCCTCTTGCAAGGATATTTCATGCAACCCCATACGGCCTTGAAGTTTTGAAAAACTGGTGACCCCATGATCATACATAACGATTTCTCCATCGAGAATGAAGTTATTGTGTTGTTGATTCAGAAGCGCCCTAATTAATTCTGGATATTTTTTATTAACATTATGCTGATTCCTGCTAAATAATGTGACTTTACCTTTTTGGTAGAAAGTCAGGGCTCTTTCTCCGTCAAATTTACATTCATACAGCCAATCCTCACGTGAAAAGCGATCATTTGTAAGGGTCGCGAGCATAGGATTAGTCCATTGGGGAAAAGAGGATTTTTGTAACAAATCCCTTTCTTGAGGCTGTAGATATTTTAAAAGATCAATCATTATGCGAATCTTTATTGAATTGTTTTAAAGTTTTTTTGCTCACCACTGATTTATTTTTCTTGGTGATATCATGATTTTCATCGGCATATTCGTCTTTTTCTTTAATTAGAATCCACAGGGGTTTTTCCTGGGCCTTTATTCTTTGTAAAACAAATCTACCTTTTAGTTTAGTTCCGTGCATGATTATTTTTAAATGACCTTTTTTGTATAGATCAGAAAATAAAGAGGATGATTCTACTAATTCGAATGTTCCATTATCCCAGATAATCACGGTTCCAGCCCCATAATTACCACTTGGTATGATGCCTTCAAAATGTTGGTATTCCAAAGGATGATCTTCAACTTGTACTGCTAAGCGTTTGATTTTTGGGTCCAAAGAAGGTCCTTTTGGTATAGCCCAAGATTTCAAAACGCCTTGATCTTCAAGTCTAAGATCATAATGCAAATGTGAAGCATCGTGTTTTTGAACGACAAAACTTAATCCTGCAGACTTCTTACGAGGTTTTTCGCCCTTGGGTTCTTTAGTTTTCCCGAAATCCCTCTTTTTCTTATATGCTTTCAGATCATCCATCTAAGACTCGTGAATTACTTCATAAGTATAATGATATAGTAAATCGCGAACGAAAGCAAATATCCGCAAATAAAGATGTGCTGGACGAGCAAAAATGGACTAGAAAATATGGTTTGAAATCTTACCTAAGCTGTTCGGTTAATCTGGAAATCTATTCCATATTAGCTGAAAATTTTGTGGTAAGAGTAATTAAGCTTTAAACATATCACCAATAAAAATTTATCTGCTATCGGCTTTGATACAAGTGTGTCAAGATTAGGTTCTTTTAAGACAAGTGCTTTCCATTTGTTGTAAGCCTGAAAGATAAACATCTAAGATCTCATCGAGCATTGATCTAAGCTTGGCGTATATTTTATTATGACAATCACCGCCTTTCTTCGCCATTGCGTAGCCTTCGTCAGTCCACATTTGTGCCGGAAAGAAAAATCCATGGGTGCAATGCCTTTGTAAAGGATTATAGTCTATAACGTGTTGTGTCATAGTGCTGATATGAATGGGTGTTACATCTACTTCCATGGCCTTTACATTCAATTCTTTGTTTTCGTCAAAGATAATTTTCTTGTTTGGGCTGGAATAAGCAAAAAGTCTCGTCTCATCTATATAAAATCCAGTGGTCCTTTCGTTAAAGGCTGCAATGGTTCGCACGAACGGTGTGAGTACAAAGAGGTGAACTTTTGGCATGGATAGACCCATGCTATTCACTAATGTTTCTAGTAGTCCCAACCAGCTTCTGATGCCACCTCCGGTACCGATAATATCGACAAGGAACAACTGCTTATAGCACGGCAATTTTTTTAATGATAAATATGCCATATAGAAATTCAGTTTATCTTCCGTAATCATATTAAGTTCAACGCCTCTGTCGCCATGATGAAGCTTTGCGGCTCTCTTCGACAAAGCATCCGCATGGCCAGAATAGAGTATGTGAACAAGGGGCAGATTGATGGCTTGGGGGTATTTTTTGCTTAGCTCTTCCATGGCAACCTGATATAGGCAGGGGCTGCGCCCCAGAAAGACGACTGCGCTGTAATTTGGGTCGGGTGCAATTTCCTGAATGCTGTGATGCATATCCATGGTGCTCAGAATAAAGTCTTCGAGAACAGTTAAATCTGGGTTTACAAGTTTGCAGCTATATATTAATTCATGAAATGCAGAACGTGACTTTGTAGCCTTATGTCTAGTCATCTGAACATCAGCAAGAACAGCAAGAAGTTCATCACCCAACCTCGTGGATTTGGCTTTAGTCATTAATAAACCTTCTTGCAAGAAGCACTCATTGAACATGAACTCTTCCATGGGAAGGTCCGGGCTGATGCTATTCTTTACCTCGGCAAGCAGTGTTTCATCATCATCGATAAAGGCCGGTTTTGCTGCTTGTTCTCTTAACTGCGGAAAATTATCGTATAAGAAGCTATGGTCGTGGGGGCGGTTGATGTTAGAGCAACTGGCTAGGGAGTGTAGCGTTGCGAACAAACCAATTGCGAAAGCAAAAAAAGTGTTCGTTAATAATACTAAATTCATCTATGTTTACCTTGAAATGTTCAACAACTTTAAAATGTTATATTTTAGATGCCTCAATATGTCAACTTTTTGGGGATTGACTGCTATCTTTTGCAGTTGTTGAGATTAAAGGTTTAGCGAATAAAGCAGTTTTGTGTATCTTATAGACATGAATTTGGGCATATGGATTGAGATAAAAAAAACTAAGCGTTGAAGGTATTGCTCCGCTGAAGATACGAAAGATGTGTATAAGCATATTGGTATTTGAGAGTATCTCTGTTAGAATTATTTCTAAAATATTTAACCATGGCGCTTAGTTAATATGGTGTGACCAATACGAGGCAATACTTAATTAAGAGAGGTTTCAGGTGCATTTATTGGATTTTACGATCATAATTTTTCTGATTGCCGCGAATGGCTTCTTGGCGATGACCGAATTCGCTATAATTTCATCTAATAGGAATAGAATTAAGCTCTTGGCCAAAACAAGCAATAGTGCCAAGGCGGCTCAGAAGCTCATGGAGAATCCTGGGGAATTTCTTTCAACAATTCAAATAGGAATAACAGTTATTGGGGTTATTTCTGGTGCATTTAGTGGTCAAAAATTCGCTGAACCTTTGGGTAAGTGGCTTGATAACTTTTACTGGACATATGGTTACGGGGAGACCGTTTCATTTGCCTTAATTGTACTGATGGTCACTTACGCATCCCTTGTCATAGGCGAGCTTGTGCCGAAGCGGATTGCCCTTTCGAATCCGGAAAAAATAGCTTGTATTTCTGCTAGAACTATAAACATTCTAAATAAAATTGTTCGCCCCTTTGTGATATTGCTTGAGATTTCCACAAGACTGATTTTGAAGTTGTTTGGTCAAAATAAAGTAAATGATTCTTTGGTGACTAAAGAAGATATACGTCTCTTAATTGAACAGGGCTTTGAAGGTGGGGTGATTGACCTTTTTGAAAGACAGCTCTTTCAGCGTGTTATGAAATTTAATGAAAGAGACGCCAGCATAATGATGACACCACGGCTTCGAGTTATCTCCCTAGATTTAGGGGTAGATAACGAAATCAATAGAAAAAAGATTTTACAGCATCCTCATCGTTACTATCCAGTTTTTGAAACAAAAAGGGACATACCGTTAGGTGTTGTAGACATAAAGGATGTGCTAGCGCAACAAATGAGGGGAGAAAAATTCTCCCTATCACCATTGATTATTCAAGCTCCATGTGTGGGGGAAGAGGCAATAGTCCCAGAGATACTTGATCAATTCAAAAAGAAAAAAACACATCTTGGTTTTGTTACGGATGAACACGGTGCAATGCAGGGCATTATAAGTCTTACCGATCTCTTCGAGACCCTCGCAGGAGAAGTGCCGGATCTTAAGAATAGAAAGCCAAGCATGATCACCGAACGTAAGGATGGTTCATGGCTTTGCGATGGTTCTACTCCCATAGATGACATTGAAGACCTGCTCGATATGGAGATTGTCAGCTCTTTTAAGGAAGAAGATTTCAGTACTTTGGCAGGGTTCTTGCTTATACAGTTCAAGCACATACCACATACAGGAGAGATCATTTCTTGGGAGGGGGTTAACTTTGAAGTTGTGGATTTAGATGGAAACAGGATAGATAAGGTTTTAATACAAAAAATAAATGAGCAAGGCTGAAATTTTCTTGGTTCGGCCACGCTATCACACAATGGCCATTCAAGCCCAAAATCAGGAGATTATGGAGCACATTAAAAGCTGAAACCGCTGCTGTTCTTCGACCATAGAGTGTCGTTGCAAAACCTTGTCCCTAAAATAATGCCAATTGGTTATGTCCCATAACCTTAGTTATGTTTGGGCTTTTGGGTCTTTATAGAGGTTTTCTAGCTATTACCGATTTTGAAATTTTAGCTTTATACATAGCGCCAGTTAGATGGATTGGAAAACACCGCGCGTAGCAACTGGTTTAGCATGCCGTGGCCAGTGCGGGTGCCTTTTAGGCAGCCTTTGAAGGCAAAGCCGGCTGTGCACATGTCGCCGATGGCGTCCAGGACTTTGTGGCGGACGAATTCGTCTTCGAAGCGTAGGCCTTCTGGGTTGAGGACTTTGTTGTCTTCAATGCCGATGGCGTTTTTTAGGGATGAACCTTGGGCTAGGCCCATGGAGCGTAGTTTTACCACGTCTTCTACGAAACCAAATGTGCGGGCGGAGGCGATGTCTTGGCGGAAGATTTCAGGTGTCATGACACCTGTGAACCGTTGGGTTGGAAAGTCGGCGCGGCCAGCGAAATGGAATTCGCAGTCGATGAAAAATTCTTCATGGGGCGAAATGGAAATCCAGCGGTCAGCTTGATCGCGGACTATGACTGTCTTTAAGATCTCGATAGCGCGGCGGGGTGTATCCAATGGGAATACACCGGCGGTCATTAGCGGCTCAATGAATACGTCAGAGCTGCCATCCATGATGGGAACTTCGGCGCCGTTGATCTCGATGTGTGCGTTGTCAATCTCGCAGGCGTAAAGGGCTGCCATGATATGTTCAATGGTGGCAACTGAAACGCCGTCCTTGTTGGAAATGGTGGTGCAGAATGATGTGTCTGACACATGATCCCAACGGGCAGGAATAATATGGGGACCATCGCTCAGGTCCGTGCGAGCAAAGGTAATGCCGTTGTTCGCTTGGGCCGGATGTATGGTCATGGTGATAGATTGAGCAGAATGGGTGCCGATGCCTTCAAATACAACTGATGACGCAAGCGTGTTCTGGTAGCCTTCGATGGCTGCCCATGGCATTGGTCTTGCTAGTTGGCGGCTTGTAGAAATATTCAGCACGTATTGCTCCGTAAGGTTTTATCTATCATAAGGATAGTGGTCGGGGGTCACAAAAACAACTATGGTTATGTTACAGTTTGTTACGGGTCGATAGGCGTATGGGTTTGAAGTGGCTTGTAAGTCCCCTGACCCCTGCGCTTCGCTCCGGACCTCTCACACAAGGGGAGAGGTTAAATAATGCCAATAAAAAATCCTTGAAATTTTGTCAAAATAACTTACCTATAGAATAGTAGCTAAGATTGGTATTTAATGAGGTGAAAATGTTGTCTGTGGATAAATTGATTCTAAGGGTTCTGAGTTCTTTTTCTTTAATGTTGTTGTTCTCTGAACAAATGTTGGCCTCACATCATAATGATGATCTTCGCAAAAATGCCATGGGAGCAAGGCAGTTGGCTTTGCATGTGCAAACTATGGCGGAAATAAAGCAAAAAGCCACGTCCGCGGAGCACGCTCGGGAAGCTTTGGCTAATAATTTAATGACGCCCTACACGCCCACAGAAGGGTATTTGCGTAAGGTGCTTCAGGATGAGTATATGGAAGTGCCTGTTGATGCAAATCCGGAGGTGGTGAGACAAATAGCATATACAAATGTTTGTAGATTTCTGGATATTCATGACCCTAACGATACAAGATTTACACCACAGGTGATAAATGCATACGTCAATTGCATTCTAACCGAACGTGAAATGCCATCGCATATGTCCGTCATTTACAATGCTTGCGGTCCTAAGGTTGCATTTATGCACGATTTTTTCACTGCCATACGTAATTTAATTGCTGTAAACGGCCATAGCCGTTGGATGAGGGGACTTGACGACCCCTTTAGCGTGATGAAATGCGAAATTGGAAAAGACAATCTGACAGCTTCGGATCTTGCAGAGCATTATGTAATTCAAGGAAGCAACGATTCAGCTGGAGCCAAGTCCAATGGATTCCGTGGTATGGCTGATTCGGCAACTATTGCGTTATTTGGTTGCTCGCACGCTATGCCTAAAACCGGCGAAACAACTTATCATATGTTTGCTACAGATTTTGAAGGAATGTATCCACCTCGTTGGAAGGAAATGTTGTACAACTTATTTTCATCGGGTCTTCCATCCAATTTAGATGTGGGGCAGTTTATTGCTGAAATAGAGGCTCTATATGAGAAGCACAAAGAATATACGCATCAAACCAGATTGTTGCAGATGTTTATTCCTGAGCATGCAACATCGGATTTAGCTTATCTTTCGCATGCCTATGCTCATAAATATGGTTCAGGTGAAACAATAGAAAGCATCCAACATATTCTGCGACACAACCCTATCAATGCCCGCGATGGTGTAACAACGATGCAAGCGCGCGTCTTTTACAATCCTGAGCGTATGGGGCAGATAAAAGTATTTCAGTATACAGGTCATGAAAATGGTGTTCTTGAGTATCAAAATGATGTGCAGGAGTTAGCACTTCAGTTTATGACAAGATGGATGTCTGACGGAGCTCACAGCTGTGCATCATCTATATTGCCTTGCACCAATAGGGCTACAAAATTGTTCAAGCTTGTATCGCAACACTCAGTCTACGAAGCACCTGCTGTGCTAAGCATAAATTCTCCTTTGATGCTATCAAAACTGTGTTCACAAAATGCCGGGGTTTCTGTTGTAAAGCATTTGGAGGCGAATCCAGAGTTACTGGAAGAGGGGCTAATCTTTGAGGATTTATCATACGAATTCAGCGGTCGGGGAAAAGCGAATAGCGGATTAACTTTACGACAATTGCTAAGTATGCTGGATATTGAAGAGCGTTATTTGCCGGAGTTTGTGCGGATTGCCGCACGTATTGGGATTTTAGGTAACGATCAGATAGAGTTAAAGTTAAGAGTCTTGAGTCTTATACCACATAAGGGTGCCGTGAAGTATGATCCCCTGTTGTATCGTTTGGAAGATATATCAAACCAGTTGACGGGTTCGGATGTTGAGCCTTTGATAAGCATCGTGGGGGATTCAGGTATTCTTCATGACCAATGGCAATTTCAGGATGTTATGGATCTGTTGATAGTGCTTAATAAAATCAAAAGCGACGAGGCTACTGATATAGGCTGTTTGGCCGAAATCCTTAAGAAGTCTATTTTTGTGACGAGTTCTAATGGTGGTCAGTCTAAGCCTCAAGATGTGATTGAATATTTTGGTAGTTTAAATGAGGTTCAAAAATCAGGTGCTGATGTGGTCAAATTGAACAGCATGATAAAAGATAGTGGTTTGATAAGGGAAATAAGTAAAACCGATGCTTGGGGGACAAATCAAGTTATTTGGACCCATGATAATATGCTTTCTGTGATGTTTTCTATGCATAAACTTCAACTTAGTGATGAGGATCTGGCTATGCTGTTTGATGTAATAACAATTAAGACGCCGTATGAGATCGTTCGTATTCTTGAGAAATTGGTTGAATTTAAGGGGAATGGAGACATTATTTCACAGCTGATTGGCGAAGTGAACGAAACTCAACGTATACCTGACGATTGGATCTATGGGGATATGGGGGAAGTTGAGTCTGAAGAGTGGTAATGCCGCTAATTAAAGCCAACTAGATTTCGATTTCTTAACCACTGCAAACATTGTTCGCGATTGGGTTTGCAGGCGTGATCCAGCCACCAGTCTGTTACTTCTTGGATGGTGCGGCCCATTTTGGGGCCGGAGGAGATGCCGTGATCTAGTAAGTCTTGACCGCGGATGGGTAAGGTTGGGGATGTCCACTCTTGTAGATATTTTAGACCTTGTTCTAAATTGTTCTGTTCATCATAGGCGGCGTTCAGGAGTATGAAGTCTTGGTAGATTCCTGTGCCGTGCTCATAAAGTATTTTGTAGTTTTGGTAGGGGCTGCTGAGGTCTGGCTCGTCGTGCAATAGTTTGGTGAGCTTGATCAGGTGGCTGAGCTCATTGGTGGAAACGGGAAGGTCTTGGCGAATCTGCTGCACAGCAGTGACATTGCCGTCAAAAAAAGAAGCCAAGCGCCGGACTGCACATCGGGGAGCCCCGATCTTTAGTTCTAGTTTAATGAGGTTGGGCAAATGTTTGATTTGCGTTGGGGATGAAAAAATTTCAGACAATATGCCGTATTCATCCATGTTTTTGATGGCTGAGTAAGGCTTGTCAGCTTGCAGTATGCGCTTAAGCTCGTACCAAACGCGTTCGCCTGATAGTTTTCTTAAGTGCTGGGCTGTGAGGCGGCAGGCTTCAAGGTATTCTTTTGCGGGAGGCTCTTGCGCGTAATAGGCTTGGAAGCGGAAATAACGAAGGATACGTAAATAGTCCTCGTGTATTCTTTCTAGCGGATCCCCGATAAATTTAACAACGCCGGCTTTAATGTCTTTCAGGCCATCAACGGGATCATACAGTTTGCCATCCAGGTCTGCATAGAGGGCATTCATGGTGAAGTCGCGGCGGATGGCATCTTGTTGCCAATCGTCGATGTAATTTACTAGGGCGTGACGTCCATATGTTTCTAAATCAGCTCGCAGCGTGGTGATGTGAAAGGTCATGTTTGGCTGAACGGCTAAGACAGATCCGTGGTCTAAGCCAAAGGGGACAACTTGAATGCCGGCTGTTTCCAATAGGCGAACCACCTGTGTGGGTGGTTCGTTGGTGGCGATGTCCACGTCGGTGATAGGACGATTCAGTATGGCGTCCCGAACGCAACCGCCAACGAAACGGGCCACATTGCCCTCAGCCATGATGGCTTCCATGACTTTTACCGTTTCAGTGAAGGTCATCCAATCTTGGGGAGGTAGTTTGCCTATGGGCTGCACTATTTATGATGTCCCGTTTTTGAGTTCGGCCAGATCTTTGTAGAGGTCCAGTGCTTC
The DNA here is from genome assembly GCA_041738135.1 of Alphaproteobacteria bacterium. Taxonomy (GTDB): domain Bacteria; phylum Pseudomonadota; class Alphaproteobacteria; order JAGOMX01; family JAGOMX01; genus JAGOMX01. Next base: position 21,316 of record JBGSQK010000029.1, on the reverse strand, counting down.
TGGGTTAGCAAGGGCTTCTAGATTTTTGACCATGCGGTTGTGGATGACTTCCCTCACTGCCAGCTCGACGATTTTGCCGCTGCGGGTTCTGGGGATGTCTGCTACCTGGATGATCTTTGAGGGCACATGACGAGGGGAAGCATTTTCGCGGATTTCCAGTTTTATACGTTTTTTAAGATCTTCTGAAAGACTGAAGCCTGGTCGCAGTTTAACGAATAGGATTACGCGGACGTCGCCTTCCCAGTCTTGGCCGACGGCAATGCTTTCCAGGATCTCATCTATTTGCTCCACCTGTCTGTAAATCTCGGCTGTGCCTATGCGGATGCCACCCGGATTTAGGACGGCGTCGGAGCGTCCGTATATGATCAAGCCGTTATGCTCTGTGAGTTCAACAAAATCGCCGTGACACCAAATGTTGGGGAAACGGTTGAAGTAGGCTTTGTGGTATAGCTCATTATTGTTGTCATTCCAAAAACAAATGGGCATGGACGGGAAGGGTGCGGTGCAGACCAGCTCGCCTTTTTCTTGGGTGACGGGGTGTCCTTGATCATTGTAGACATGGACGGCCATGCCGAGGCTTCTAGTTTGCAGTTCACCGCGCCAAACGGCGTCCGTGGGGTTGCCTAAGGCAAAGCAACCGATGATATCGGTGCCGCCTGAGATGGAGGCTAGGCATACGTCTTTTTTGATGCTGGAGTAAACATAATCAAAGGATTCTGGAACCAAAGGAGAGCCTGTGGAGGTGATCATCCTGATGGTGTTGAGTTTGTGCGTTTGAATTGGTTTGATGCCGGTTTTTGCCAAGGCGTCGATGTACTTGGCGGAGCCTCCAAACAAAGTCATGCCTTCTTCGTCGGCCAGATTGAAGAGAGTGTTGCCGTCGGGCTCAATGGGGGAGCCATCATATAGTAGCAGAGTGGCGTTGGATGCAAGGGCACTGACCAACCAATTCCACATCATCCAGCCGCAGGTGGTGAAATAAAAGACACGATCGCCTGGCTTTATGTCGCAGTGGAGCTGGTGTTCCTTGAGGTGTTCTAAGAGTGTGCCACCGGCGCCGTGTACGATGCATTTTGGCTTGCCGGTGGTGCCCGATGAAAACATGATGAAGAGCGGATGGTTAAAGGGCAGCGGCTCGAATGTTAGTTGGGCATCTTGGTGACCATGGATGAAATCAGCCCAGGTGCAGCTATGCGGGATGTCTGAAAGTTTTAAATCTCCGCCTGCGTAGTTCCAGATGATGGTTTTTTGTACGCTGGGTAATTTATCGACTATTTCTTTTAATTTGGCTGTGCTGTCAAAGGATTTGCCGCCGTAATAGTAGCCGTCGGCGCTGAAAATAATTTTTGGCTCGATTTGGATGAATCTGTCTAAAACCCCTTGCACCCCAAAGTCTGGGGAACAGGATGACCAAACAGCACCTATGCTTGCGGCAGCCAGCATGGCGATGACGGCTTCTGGGGAGTTGGGTACGAAGCCGGCGACGCAATCTCCTTGCTTTATGCCGTTGCTACGCAAGGCGCTGGCCATTTGGGCCACTTTTTGGCGGAGGTCATCATGAGAGAGTCTTTGACGAACTTTGTTTTCTCCCCAAAAGACGATGGCGTCTTGGGGGCCGGTTTGACGCAATAAATTCTCAGCATAGTTGAGTCGAGCTTGCGGGAAAAAGCGCGCTTGTTCCATTTGATTTCGGTGTTCGATGACCGTTGTGCCTTGTAAGCCTGCAATCACATGACAAAAATGCCAAGTGGCTTGCCAGAACTGATCAGGCTCTTCTAGTGACCATGAATAAAGTTCATCATAAGTGGTGTATCTGTGCCCATAGGTATGATTCACATGTTCTATAAACCCATGAAGATTTGTGGATTCGACCTGTTGTGTTGTGGGTTTCCAAAGCGGTTGTGTCATCTTGTGTCCTTAATTTTTTGATTTAAGCTTAGCAACTTTATGAGTTAACGCCAAGCGCCAGAATATGTTTGATAGGCAGAAATGAGGGCGATGCCCGCTGTTTCTGCACGTAGGATTAACTTTCCCATGTGAATGGGGTGAACTTTTGGTTGGGCTCTTAAAAATTCTTTTTCCTTTTGGGAGAAGCCGCCTTCTGGGCCAACCAGGAGGGCGGTGATTTTGTGATTGTTGAGTGTATCGAAGAGGGAGCCAGCTTGATCTCTTGTTTCGTCTGCCCAGAGGATCTCGCCTTGGTGATTCTGAATGGCCTCACGTAAAGATTGTACATGATGGATTATGGGAATTGTAAGGCGTTCTGACTGCTCGGCCGCTTCAATGGCGTGGGAATTGAGTCGTTCCGTATTGATTTTTCTGTAGCTGCAATGATCGGAAGCGAGAGGCTCTATATGGGAAACTCCAAGCTCAGTTGCTTTTTCGATCAAGATTTCTAGTCGTGAGGGTTTGATCAGCGAGCACATTAGTGTCAAAGGGTTCGTTGAAGTTTGTGCACGAGTCATTTTTGAGCAGACTATGCTGGCGGTTTTTTTTGAGTAAGTATCAATGTGTGCTTGCCACTCGCCATCAGTGCCATTAAACAACAATATGGGCGCGCCGGAAGGAAGGCGGATAACATTCTTAATGTAATGAAATTGCTCGTCTTCTAGCTGTAAAGAGCAGTCTTGGCCTAGCGCTTGCGTAATATATACTCTTGGAATCATTTCCTGCCTTGCAAATTTGTTCGAATAAATCCAATATAACTTATGCCAAATAACAAAAAAGTGCCAGAACAGTTTACAGATATCCCTCAGCAATCGTGGGTGGATAGTATGATGCCGCCGGCTTGGGTTCCTTATGCCAAGGCTATGCGCTTGGATCGGCCTATTGGTATATGGCTGTTGTTGATACCAGGGTTGTGGTCGATCTTTATGGCAGCTCAGTTACAAGATGTTGGTTTTTTAGTGCTAGTCTTTACCTTGGGCGCGATTATCATGCGAGGCGCTGGGTGTATTTATAACGATCTGATCGATATTGATATTGATCAAATGGTGGTCAGAACGAAAAATCGGCCCATCGCCAGTGGGCAATTGCCTTTTAAAAATGCGGTGATTTTTTTAACTGTACTTATGATTCTGGCGTTGTTTTTACTATTAAATCTGACCAAAGTTACTGTTTTTCTAGGGTTTTTTGCTCTCATACCAGTTGCTTTTTACCCCATTCTGAAACGTGTTACCTATTATCCGCAAGTCATGCTGGGCATAGCTTTTAACTGGGGCGCTCTCATGGGTTGGTCGGCGGCAAATTTCAGGCTGTCTACAACGGCATTTTTATTATATGGGGCCGGTATATGCTGGACGATGATTTACGATACCATCTATGCGCATCAGGATAAGGAAGATGATTTATTGATAGGTGTTAAATCAACAGCTCTTAAGTTTGGTGATCATACGGCCTATGCTCTACTTGGATTTGCGGTGCTCATGTTTTTGATGCTCTATTGGGTAGGTTTCCGGGAGGAGCTCAAAGGGTGCTATTTCTTGGCCATATGGGTTGCGTTTATGGGGATAGCTTATCAAGTGTTTTATCTAGATTACAATAATCCCGCTGATTGTTTGAAGGCGTTTAAAAGACAGGCGTATGCAGGTTGGATTGTGCTAGCCGGTATTGTGTTGGGTAGATTCTTTTAATTATTTTACTATATCAAGGTAATCATCAGGATAGAAAAAACCCCTTATGAAGGCTCAGGGCTAACTAAAGTTCGATTATTTATAAGTAGGAATAAAGTGAGCACAATCAGGGATATAAAAATTATAAGAACGATGCCTATGTTTCTAAAGGATCCGGAATAGCAATAACCTGCAAGCTGCATACCTAGAATCGACAGAACTAAACCTCCAGCTTGAGTAGCTGCAGCTACCCTGCCTTTAGCGTAAGGTGCATAACTAAGACTTAACGGATATAAAAGAGTGCTTGGTATCACTTGCCCTATCACGAAATTTATCATTACCAAAGTGATTATGAGTGGGTTATGCAAATCTATAAAACTAATAATGCCGATAGAAAATATGCTTACAATAAAAATGAGGGCGGAAAAATACATCACTTTTTCTTGTTCAAAGTAATTAATAAATAAACCAAAAACAAGGCTTCCCAGAGCAAATAATAAAGCCAATGTTCCTTGATAAAATCCAAAATGATATAAGCTTACGCCTAAATCCTTCATATATAAAATGGGTGAAACGCCTACAAATACCCAATAAGGGACGAAAATGAAAGATAAACATAGAAAGAGTAGAAACAGTGGTTTGGATTTAAATATAAATGTATAAGATTTTATAAATTTTGTTTTGCGTTTTATTATGGATTGATTGTGGGGTATATAAAACAAGCATATAAGAAAAGTGGATATGCCCAGTATCAATAGCAATAAAATATTGCCTTTCCAATGAAAATATAAAGTCAGGTAGCTACCCATGATTGGTGCTAAGGCAATGCAAACATTTTGCAAACCAGTGAGCATTGCCATGTAAAATTGTTGCTTTTTTAGTCCATAAGAGTCAGCAATAATCAAGAAGCTTAGAATTGCAGGAGCAGCGACGCCCGCGCCTTGTAAGAAACGGCCCAGAAGTAAGAAAGGATAAGAAATCCCGCTAAGACATAGGAGGCATCCAACTGTAAAAATAACTAAACCGCCTAAAATGACTGGTTTTCGCCCGTACCGATCTGCCCAAACGCCAACTAGAAATAAGCTTATACAATATCCTATAAAATTAATGGATAGAGCAGCCTCAACTTCAGAAGTAGTTAATTTAAATTGATTCTGAATATCAGGTAGCGAGGGAGAGAACAAGTCGAACTCCATCCCTGATAAAATATCCATCATGATGACGGAAAATATTATCATTCCTTTAGAACATAGTTGTTTAATCTGGTAAGCACTCGTGCTTAATAAACTCATCCTATTGGCCTAAATGTTTTTTTTAGATCTATAATCATAAATCTATGATGTTTATATTAGTACATTATTAGATAAAATTATAGTTAAGATAAATATGAGCTTTTCCTTTTATATAATTTATGAGAACTTTGTGTTGCATCAGAATTGGATGCCAGCTTCATATGAATTAGCGACTGCAACCTGATATGCAAATACATGCCCCTGCGCCATTCAGAAAATTCGTCTGCATGGGGTTGGGTTTGGCAGTTGTCTATTCTTCTTTGCAGCGTGCTAAAGCTCAACTATTTCCAATGGCTTTGCGAGCTTGATTTCTTCTAAGGACATATCGCATTGGTAGCAATACTTTTCAACGCCTGCTTCGAAGGCTAGTTTGGCTTCGCTGGCGTAGGTGGGGTCAATGTCGTGGGCTAGGGTGAAGGTGTTGCAGTCGGTGCGTTGGACCACGTAGAGCATAGCGGCTCGTGAACCTTGGTTTACCATAGATGTTAGCTCGCGCAGGTGCTTGGCGCCTCTGGAGGTGACTGCATCTGGGAACTCTGCATGGATGCGTCGTCTAGTGTTGACGTTTTTAACTTCCAGGTAGCATGGGGGCAGGTTGGGGCCTTCTAGTAGTAGGTCGATACGAGAGTTTTCTCCGTATTTAACTTCTCGTCTGATTGATTCGTACTGGGCGAACTCTGGGATCAGTTTGTTGATTAAAGCTTCTTCGGCTAGTTTGTTGGGGTGGAACGTATTGATGCCTACGAGAGTGCCGTTCACGTCTACCAGTTCCCAGCGATATTTGAGTTTGCCGGAGGTGGCGGGGGAGAGGTATACCTCATTGCCCGGTTCTTTGAGTCCCAACATGGAGCCAGAGTTCGCGCAGTGGGCGATGACAATGGATCCGTCTTCGAGCTCTACATCGGCTAAGAAACGTTTGTAGCGTTGAATCAATTTACCTTTTACCAGTGAATTACTGAATCTCATGTGCTAATCTACTTTCGTACAAATTAGAGGTTATCTTAATGGCGAATCAGAAAAACATCACCGCTGGCATCATTATTATTGGGAACGAGATACTATCTGGCCGCGTTCAAGATGCGAACATACAGCATATTGCGCTTAAACTCAATAAACTTGGTATCTTCTTGCGGGAAGTAGTTGTAATCCCGGACGTGGAAGACAGAATTGTGGATGCTGCGCGGGCTTATAGTAAGGCATATGATTATGTATTTACTACAGGGGGTATTGGTCCAACACATGATGATATTACAGCTGCATCTTTGGCCAAGGCATTTAATCGCGAGGTTGAATTTAATCAAACAGCTTTAGAAATCATGAAGGCCAGATATGGTGACATAGAGCTGACAGAAGGTCGTAAGAATATGGCTCGGATGCCTGTGGGGGCTAAACTCATTAAGAATCCTGTAACCAGCGTTCCCGGTTTTCAGATTGAGAATGTGTTTGTGTTTGCGGGCATTCCGGAAGTTATGCATGGGATGCTGGATTTTGCCTTGGATACAATTACGCCTGGTGATCCCATCATTTCTTCTGCTGTTCATTGTTTCTTGACAGAGAGCGAAATAGCGAAGGGTTTGCAAGAGATTCAAGACCTGCATCCGGATCTAGATATAGGCAGTTATCCTTTTTGGAAAATGGGCAGATTTGGGGCAAGTTTAGTTGTTCGTGGGCAAGATCAACAGGTTATTGATGAAACCATTTCTCAAGTGGTTGAGTTGATTAAATCTTTGGGTGGCGAGTTAGAGTACGAAAAAATATAAATTATGCTGTAGTGCTTATTTATTGTTAACAATTATCGTGTTAATATTAAGTATACAGGGAATTGCACAGAAGGAGACTGTTAAGTTATGCTCAAGCGCATTTTAGTGGTTCTAGATGGATCTAAAGCATCAAGTGTTGCAAAGCGATATGCTATCAAAATTGCCAAAGCGATTGGGGCTGAGCTTACAGGCGTAGGCATTATCGACTTGCCATGGATTACGGCTTCACAGGCGGAGCCTCTAGGAGGAGCTGCTTTTAAAATTCACAGGGATCAAGAAATCATTAAGCAGAATCATAAACGTATTAAGGATATGCTTGAAAAGTTTAAGACGCTGTGTGCAGAAAATAACATTAATTACTCCGTATCCGAGCTTGAAGGCTTTCCCGCGATCGAGATTGAAAAACTTGCTGAAATGCATGACTTGATTATCATTGGCCGAACCACTGATTTTAATTTTGAACTAGATGTGGACACGGATTTAACAGTCAGACATATCATTCGAGATAACCCCCGTCCCATTCTTGTTGTAACTTCTAAGTTGGATGTGGATAAAAAGGTTTTGGTTGCATATGACGGTAGTCTGCAAGCAGCTCGTGCTTTGCATATGTATTTGCTCCTAGGAATTGGTAAGGGGCAAACTGTTCATATTCTCAGCATCGCAAAAAATCAGAAGGATGCAGAAGCCGTTGCTTTGAGGGCCCAGGAAATGTGCCGATTGCATGGGGTTGAAGCGGAAATTGAAGGTGTTACGTCTAAGAACTCGCCCGAAGAAGTGATCAAGAAAAAGGCAAAAGAACTGGGTGTAACCATGGTCGTTCTCGGCGCCTTCGGCCACAGCGGCATACGTGAGTTCTTGTTCGGGTCAACGACAGAACATTTACTGAAAAGCTCGGAAGTGTCTTTGTTTATCCATCATTGATGGGTTGGGTGTTTTCTTCTTTCACTTCTTCTGTCTTATCATCAAAATGACAAATGCACTTTTGATGATGAGATGGTCAAATTCTCGGTTTCACAAAATGGCATGAAGCGGATATGCCGCGCTATAGTGCTTAGGTGGCTTTGCCCCTAGTCCCCAGGATATTTAAATGTACTGATCTTGTAACTGCTCTGGGTTGCATCGGGTCATTAAATGACTAATACTGAAAACAGTATGGGCCCATTTCCTACTTAACCAAAGCGATTTTGAGAACTTCAGAAATATTCTTCACTGGAATGATTTGTAGCTCGTCTTTTACCTTTTGCGGAACATCTTCCAGGTTAGGTATGTTGCCTTCAGGGATGATGGCTATTTTCAGGCCTAACCTGTGAGCGCCGATTAGTTTTTCTTTCAGGCCTCCTATGGGAAGGACGTCTCCGTGAAGGTTTATCTCACCTGTCATGCAAACATCCTTACGGATGGGTTTATTTGTTATAGCTGATATGATGGCGGTGGTAATGGTTATTCCTGCCGAATTCCCGTCTTTTTTTACGGCTGTGGGGGCGTGCACATGTACATCTTTTTTATCAAGAAAGAGGGGGTCCATATTATAGTCAGGAAGCAGCTTTCTGGCAACGCTGAGGGCGGCTGTGATTGATTCTTGTGACATTTCACCCAGATTGCCAGTCATCATGATTTTCCCGTTTCCTGGTAAAACCAGAGCTTCTATGGCGGTTACGCTTCCTCCGATAGGTGACCAGGCGAGGCCTTGAGCTAATCCGACGGCGTCGTTCTGTAGGGGTTTGTCTTTGAGGATCATTGGGGTTCCCAACAACTTTAGCAGAACTTCAGGTGTCACATTTATATGGTCGGTTTTGCCTTTAGATATTTCAGTGACGGCTTTGCGGCATAAGGTTCCAATGGCGCGATTGAGCTGTCGTACGCCTGCTTCCACAGTATAGCCGTCGATGAGTTGCTTGATGGCTTCGTCTGTGATCTCAAATTCTTTTGCGCTGAGGCCATTTTCTATCATTTGTTTCGGGATAAGCTTCGTTTTAGCTATTACCAATTTTTCATCGGCTGTATAACTGGATAGTTCAATAATTTCTAGACGATCCAATAGGGGTAGGGGGATGGCATCTAGATCGTTGGCTGTGGCTATGAACATGACTTTGGATAGATCAACGCCCAGTTCTATGTAATGGTCTTTGAAGTCGCTGTTTTGTGCTGGGTCCAGAACTTCTAGAAGAGCGGCGGAAGGGTCGCCGGTCCATCCTCCACCTGCTCCGACTTTGTCAATCTCATCTAGAAGAATAACAGGATTCATTGATCCTGCTTCTTTAAGTGCTTTTATTATATCGCCCGGTTTTGATCCAATGTATGTACGCATGTGACCACGGATGTTGGCTTCATCGCGGATACCGCCCAGGGGGATGCGCACAAATTTCCTGCCGGTCGCCTCAGCAATTGATTTGGCAATAGTTGTTTTGCCAACGCCTGGTGGTCCGACAAAACATAAGATAGGTGCTTTGCTATTGGGAACCCTTTTTTGTACAGCTAGATATTCTAAGATATGTTGTTTTATTCTCTCCATGCCCTGATGTTCACGATCCAATATTTCTTTGGTTTTTGCTAAATCAATTTCTGTTTTATCAATTGTAAGCCACGGGATGCTGAACAGCCAGTTCAAGTATTTCTTGATCTCTGCTTGCTCCGAGGCCTGACCGTAACCAGTGTTAAGTTCATTAAGTTCGCTTTTTGCTTTTTTGTGCACTGCAGGCAAGGATTTTAAATCTTTGAGTTTTTTTTCGTATTCCCCTTTCGGATTTTCTACGGCATAGGAGTTGTCACTGGGTTGATCGCCGTCTATGGAGGTCATTTCATCGTAAGTACCAATAGCCATAAAGGCTAGAAAGATTAGCACTATCAACATAACTATAGATAAGCGTTTCTTTAGAAATGTCATTCACAAATCTCAATATTAGATCTTTACATACATACTATAGTATCATAAATATATTATGTTATAAACAAAATTGGTTTTCAATGCATTATGTATTGCTTAGTCAGTAAAATAGATGACAATACAAATATCATTGCGAGTCTGCTACGCAATTCACTGCGAAGTGGCGGTAACGTAAGTTTTCTGCGATAAAAAAAGTAGATTACCACGCCCCAAGAGGGGCACGCAATGACGGATTCGAGTTGTTTACTGTTTGCCTAAGAGATATTAGATGAAAAATAAAGGGCCACCGATGGGTGGCCCTTCGATTATTACTTCACCAACGCGACTTTAAGCACTTCTGTTATGTGCTTGACCGGGATGATCTGCATGTCATCTTTGACGCTTTGAGGAACTTCCTTGAGGTCGCTTTCGTTGGCGAACGGGATGACTGCTATTTTAAGGCCGATGCTGTGAGCGGCTATTAGCTTTTCTTTCAGGCCGCCAATGGGTAGTACATCGCCGTGTAAGTTGATTTCTCCGGTCATGCACACATCCTTGTTGACGGGGATGTTTGTGATGGCAGAGATGATCGACGTGGCGATGGTGATACCTGCGGATGGGCCATCTTTTTTGCCGCCTGCAGGGGCGTGGACGTGGATGTCCTTATCTTCCAGGAAGCGATGGCCGATTTTGTAGTCGGGCATCATCTTGCGGGCAACGGTTAAGGCTGCCATGATGGATTCTTGGGAGATTTCGCCCAGATTACCAGTCTTATGGATTTTACCAGTACCTGGAACGATTGCGGCTTCAAAGGCTGTGACGCCGCCACCAACCGCTGACCATGCTAGGCCTTGCGTGACGCCAACAGTATTTGCCTGTAATTTCTGTGTGCGAGGGACCAGGCGTTGGCCAAGGTATGGTTCTAGGGATTCTGGAGTAAGGTTTGCGGGTGCTGTTTTGCCATCATCAATTTCTCTGATCACTTTACGGCACAGAGTTCCAATGGCACGGTCTAGCTGACGTACGCCTGCTTCCATAGTGTATTCTTGAATCAGCTTCTTGATTGCGTCATCGGAAATCTCAAACTCATCAGCCTTTAAACCATTCTCTTTGAGCTGTTTAGGGATGAGATTATTTTTGGCGATGGCAAGCTTTTCCTCAAGTGTATAGCTGGTTACTTCCACGATCTCAAGACGATCCATGAGTGCGTGAGGAACGTTTTCCAGGTTGTTGGCAGTGGCGATAAACATCACTTTGGACAGATCAATGCCGATTTCAAGGAAGTGGTCTTTGAAGCTGCTGTTCTGAGATGGATCCAGAACTTCCAAGAGAGCTGCGGCGGGGTCGCCATGATGGCCACCTATGCCTAGTTTATCGATTTCATCCAAAAGAATAACAGGATTTGAAGTGCCTGCTTCTTTCAATGCTTTTACGATGTCACCTGGTTTGGCGCCGATGTATGTTCTTAGGAATCCACGAATGTTACCTTCATCGCGAACGCCGCCTAAGGAAATGCGCACGAACTTGCGTCCTGTGGCCTCGGCGATAGATTTGGCAAGGGTTGTTTTACCAACACCTGGTGGGCCTGCAAAACACAAGATGGGGGCTTTACCATTGGGAACACGTTTTTGTACGGCAAGATATTCAAGAATGTGATCCTTGGCCTTTTTAAGGCCCTGATGGTCACGGTCCAGTATTTTCTTTGCTTTTTCCAAATCGATGATTGTCTTGTCCGTCTTGAGCCAAGGCATGCTGAACAACCAGTCCAAGTAATTGCGGATCTGAGAAGATTCAGGCGACATGGGATTGGATGCATCCAGTTCACGAAGTTCCTTTTTGGCTTTATCATAGACAACCGGCAATTTCTTTAAGGCATCGAGTTTTTCGCTATAATCATCATCGGGAGCTAGAGGGCCCATCCCCTGCGAGTGATCGCCCGCTCCATAGCTGGCATTGTTCATGCGGTTATAGGTGGATGTGATAAGGGAGGAGATAAAAAAATGTTCCAGGATCAGGATAAAGATCAAAAAACACATAAGCCCATAAAATACTTTCTTCATAACTTGCATAACTAAACTCCTAAATAATTATAATTGCTTACTATATCTTATGTAATGACGATCTGTCAAATTACAAGTGGGCAAAGAATAAAAAAAATCTAATAGATAAAAATTCTGAAAAGCTAACCAATGGATGCTGGGCTTAGCATTAATTCATTGTGCTCTCATTGCCATTCAGCATAAGCCTAAACTGGTCTTGTGCGTGAATGAGTTCCAGAAACAGCGCTCGTAAGTCTGTTGCTTGGACGAGTTCTGCTGGTGCGACATCTTTGCGTTGGTCCATGTCTCCATCCATACTATCATCTTCAAAATCATCGAAAGCTACTTTCAAGGCATAGTCAGCAGCCAAATTCAACCCTACACTTGCAGCTGCAAACAGTTGTGTGCAAGCATAAGCAGGGTCTATAACGCAATGAATCGATTCATTAAGTAGCCGAAAACCAAAGTTTAGTCGCTCAACCATACGAACTGCTTGCGCCGCGTTCTGAACCTTGGCGTCTATCTTCTTAACTAACTCAGCGCCCTTAGTGGTTTTATCAGAGCCGAATAGGGCTAATTTGTCAGCCAAATTTTGTTCCTTAAGCTTCAAGTTATTTAATTCTGAGATTGAGTCACCGTCTTCCTCCCCAATTCTAGCCCTCAAATGATCTTCAAGTTTTGGATCGCTGATGGTCATCAAGCTGGGAGCAGCAAAATACTTTCTTATAGCGTCAACTATGACTCTTTGTAATATCTTGGAAACTTTCTTGACGATAGCTTGGCTTAAATTAGCGCCTTTTTCTTTCAAGAAATTATCGCGGCCTGCTAAGACGTTTTCTACTTTTGTATGCATAAATTCACCAAAAAAATCTACGGGTAGGTTTTTAATGATACAAATTAAATCGTCGCCCAATATCCCCCTGGTTCTTTGCAGCTCGGGAACCCCCGGGAAATGGGTTGTAAACTCTCTGACCACTTCAGTATCAGCCTGGTTGTTGTTTCTAACCATCACAACTTGCTCAAATGGCTTTGTAGAATCTACCCCTAGTTTCTGGGCAATCTTAACAACAAGCATATCAAGTAGTTCTTGGGCACTAGGAACAAGGTTCGGCATGACGAATGTAACCAGTATCCAACGGGTAAACGCTTCGCCTGCAAATCCAGTCACTTTCTCCTCAACAAGGTGACGTACAATTTGAAGAATCGCTTGTGTTCTATTATCTGATTTAAGATCCTCGTATGCCTTCCATAATTGCTCTCTAGAATGGTTAGCAATCAGAAAGTCAATAGCATCCGTCTGGCTTACAGCTTTCTTCACCAAAAATGATGATTCCTCATTCTTAGAAGTAGCTAGTGAGCCCATCCCATTGATGAAGTCTTTTTGCTCTGATCTAACAGACAGAACAGATCTAGCCTCATTTGCGCCCTGATGCCATGAACGCCATAGCTCCAACTTTTCCAAGCTGCGATTCATGCTTTGGAGCATTAAAGGTGCATTACTATCATTCTTAAGATTTATCAAGTAATCTAAAACCTCTTGATTATTATAAAAGCTGAAAAGCTCAGATATGCATTTCCCATTGTAAAACTCGATGAGCTCTTTTACGCTAAGACTTTGAAGTCTATTGTAGTCGGCTTCCACTGCACCAAAATTGTCCAAGCGAATTCCCCTATCAAACATTTTGGTAACTTCATCTTTAAAAATGGTGTAACGTTTAAAAAGTTCATGCCAAGGTTGGTCAAAGGCTGCATAGAATACCTTAAGAATAGGACTGTCATCCCTGCGGTTATTCACCCTGTCCTTAAGCCACCTTATATCCTCATGTATTTCTCTTATATTCGTCGTATATGTAGAGCTATCTTCAATAGATCTGATTTGAGATTCAGCATCATTTATTTGTCCAGACAAGATTATGAGCGCTCTCGTCATTAGCTCTCTCATAGATTCAGTGCCCAATTCAACGGCAATAAGTTGAAGTCTTTCTGCGTATTTCTTATATTCTACAACCAGGGGGCTAATTTCTAGGGCATGTCTCGTGTTTTCTTCTTTCAGGAATTTCTTAAATGCTTCAACTCCGGTTTTAAGTGGATTTGACAGCTCTTCTCTGATGGGAGCTAAACGAGAGGATACTTCTTGCAAACCCTGCTCCCAGTTATTAAGCATATGCTTATTTGTTGTTGATGGCTCCATGAAAATGTCTAGGCCAATATCATTAACTCTTTGACTCGAGAGGCCGTCCACTAGAGCAATGTGAGCCTTCCTATTCTTAGGAAAAGAAGATGAGTTTTCTCGGATATGATCAAGGATCCTATTGTTTTCAATGATTCGTCCTTGGAGGGCTGTTACATCTCCGAAATATTGCTCGCAAATGGTCACCAAGATCTTCCACTCAAGGATGTAGCTCTGAAGCAAGGCAAGGCAATATGCGGAAGTTTCTTTTTTAAGGGGAAAGGTTTGTTTGAATTGATCAAAGAACGTTACACCTTGTGCAAACATTTTTTTGTAACAGTCCATATAATTTGGTGAGCTTATAAAGACACTTTTGGCTGCTATAAAGTCATTTATCTCCTCATCCTCAACTATGACGCTGTCCATTGTCAAAACTTCCTGTGCTTTTGATTTTGGAATCAAAGAAGCATGATTTCGGGGACCTATGGCGTTTTGAGTCAGTGCAAGTGTTCTGGCAACGACTGGTGCATTGTTGTTATTATTTGCGTCAAAGTAACTGGCATGGGATGTCTCAAGGTATAGCGTTAGCAATGAAACTGATGTGGTAACCGACAATATAAACTTAAACATATAAAAACCTCTAAAATAAAAAAACATAATGATGTTATGTCTATATCACTATATGGCATATGTAATAACATGCTATTGATTTGTCAAGATCTATTCAAATAAATAAAAAATAAACGAATAATTCTATCGGAATAAACCTCCAAACTTTATCTCATCGTTACCAGTTCTTCGGCGCTGGAGGGGTGGATGGCGACGCAGTTGTCAAAATCGGCTTTTGTGGCGCCCATTTTTATGGCTACTCCGAAGCCTTGAAGGATTTCATCAGCGCCTGGGCCGAGTATATGACACCCTACGACTTTTTCTTCCTTGCCGGCGCAAATTAATTTCATTGTGGTTTTTGGTTTGTGTTTTGTGAGTGCGTGGAAGAGGGGGGTGAAGCGGCTTTCGTATATTTTAATGGCTTCTTTTCCGTATTTTTCTACTGCTTCGGGTTCGGTCATGCCTATGGCGCCTATGGGGGGGTGCGTGAAGACCACTGTGGGGATGTTGCTGTAATCGAGTTTTGAGTCCTTTTTGCCAGCGAACAGTCTCATAGAAAGCTTGCGGCCGGCTGCAATGGCGACGGGGGTTAATTCAAAATGGCCGGTTATGTCGCCTACGGCGTAGATGCCGGCGGTAGATGTGTTTTGGTATGCATCTACGGATACATAGCCCTTGTCATTTAAGGTAACACCAGCTATATCCAGATTCAGATCGTGGGTTTTAGGTTTGCGGCCGATGGCCCATATGACACAATCCAAATCATCAAAGAGTACCTGCACCCCCGCGTAGGCTGTTATTTTTCCATTTCTTTTTTCTAGCTTGGATATTTCGCACCAATTGTGAATGTGCATGCCTTGTGAGGAAATGAGTTCAACCAAACCATTTATGATGGTCGGGTCGAAAGCTTTTAGGGGTTTTTCTTTTCTGATTATGAGGTGGGTTTCTGATCCAAGACCATTTAAGACGCTTGCCAGTTCAAGGGCCACATAGCCTGCGCCCACAATGGCCACTTTTTTGGGTTGCTGTTTGAGTGCGAAAAAGCCGTTGGAATCTAAGCCAAATTCAGCACCTGGAATTTGGGGCCAAATGGGGGAGCTGCCGGTTGCAATGATTACATGATCAGCAGAATATTGTAAACCGCCCACTTCAATGGTGTTGCGGTCTACAAAACGACCCTTGCCGGGGATTACGTCCACTTTGTTTTTATCTAAAATTCTACCGTAGGCTTGGTTTAATGTGACGATATAGTCTTCGCGGTCTGTGACAAGCTTTTCCCAATTTAATTGAGGCTGAATTTCCCCAAAACCATAATCGTTGGCGTCCTGAAGGGTTTCGGCTATGGAACTGGCGTTCCACATGATTTTTTTAGGAATGCAGCCCACATTAACGCAAGTGCCGCCTAAGCGATGTTCTTCGATGATTGCACACTTTGCACCATGCTCTGAAGCCCTGTTGGCAGCAGCTATGCCGCCACTGCCGCCACCTAAACATATAAGATCATAGTGTTGTGTCATGGGGCTACCTTCTTGGTTTTTTTTCAGGAGCTGTATCGATCACTTCGACGGCGCGATCCAAATCGATGGAGATGGGATCATCACCAGCTTTCAGAGATATGAACTTTTCTTGATATTTGAGGTATGGACCATAACGGCCTATGCCTGCTAATATTTCGCCGCCCGTGCCGGGGTGATTGCCCACTGTGCGGGGGAGGGCGCCTGATTCCAAAGCATTCTCAAGAGTTGCGTCTTGTGGCTGCATACCTTTAGGTAGCGTAACGCGCTTTGGCTTTTCTTTACCTACGGGCTCACCCCATTGGAAATAAAAGCCGTAAGGGCCTTTACGTAAAGTAACCATCAATCCGGTTTTTGGATCAACGCCTAGTTCTTTCGTCTCGTTCATGACTTCCATAGATACCTCTGATTGTGCGTCTGCTGCTGTGCTGAGTTTACGTGTGTATTGGCATTCTGGGTAATTGGCGCAACCAATGAAGGCTCCGAATTTCCCTAGTTTTAGGCTGAGTTTGCCCACATTACACTTCGGACAAATGTGGCGGTCGGAACCATCTTCGCGTTCGGGAAATAGCATGGAATCTAAGTCATGATTCAAGCGGTCGATCACTTGCGTAATGGTTAAGCCTTTAGCCTCATCGATGGCTTTAATAAAGCTGCTCCAGAACTGGTTGAGAACACTTTTCCATTTCAGGCGACCGCCAGAAATATCATCTAATTGTTCCTCAAGATCTGCCGTAAAGCCATATCCCACATACTTTTCGAAGAAGTTCAGCAAGAAAGCAGTTACGATTCTGCCGCGGTCTTCGGGGAAGAATTGTTTCTTTTCTAATTTTACATAGCCACGATCTTGCAATGTGTTAATGATCGATGCATAGGTGGACGGGCGGCCAATGCCGAGCTCTTCCAGTTTCTTCACTAAACTTGCTTCCGAATAGCGTGGCGGAGGTTGTGTGAAGTGTTGGTTTGGTGTGACTTGATTGAGATCTAGCCCTTCGCCTTCTACCAGTGGCGGAAGAATTTTTTCGTCTTCTTCTTCCTCGGTGTTAGCTTCCTCATCTTTGCCTTCTTGATAAACCTTTAAGAAACCGTCAAAGCGAATGGTTGAGCCATTGGCACGGAATATGACTGATTTTTCAGGGTTTGAAATGTCGGCACTCACTTGATCCAAGATGGCGCTGGCCATTTGCGATGCGATGGTTCTTTTCCAGATGAGCTCATAAAGCTTCATTTGGTCTGCATTTAGGAAGGATTCCACATCCTTTGGATGTCTGGCAATATCGGTTGGGCGAATGGCTTCGTGCGCCTCTTGCGCATTTTTTGCCTTGGTCTTATATTCGCGCATTTCTGGCGGCAGATAATCCTTGCCGAAGGTTTTATCGATATGTACGCGAAGGCCATCCAGTGCTTCAAGACCTAAGTTGACACTGTCCGTACGCATGTAAGTGATCAAACCGGTGGTTTCACCGCCTAGGTTAACACCTTCATATAATTGCTGGGCTGTCTTCATGGTGCGACTGGCACCAAAGCCAAGCTTACGTGCGGCTTCCTGTTGTAGGGTCGACGTGGTGAAGGGAGGGGAAGGATTACGTTTGCTTTGTTTCTTCTCAACCTTTAGAACGCTGTAGCCGTATTTCTTGATCTCAGAAACAGCATCCAGGGCAAGTGTTTCGTTGTTAATGTCAAACTTGGTTAATTTCTTGCTGCGCAAATGGGTAAGACGTGCCTTGACCTTTTTGTCAGGCTTGCCCAAGAAATCACCCAGAAGGGACCAATATTCTTGTGCTGTGAACGCTTCGATTTCATCTTCACGATCTGTTATAAGTCTTAAGGCAACCGATTGCACGCGACCGGCTGAGCGGCTACCAGGTAATTTGCGCCAGAGAACAGGTGAAAGTGTGAAACCAACCAGATAGTCCAGTGCTCGTCTGGCCAAGTAAGCATCGATCAGGTCCATATCCAAATCACGTGGCTTTTGGATGGCTTCGTTGATGGCTTTCTTGGTGATTTCATGGAAAACCACACGCCTTACAGGGATCGTTTTTAATGCTTTGTTGTTCCGGATAATTTCCAGAACGTGCCATGAGATGGCTTCCCCTTCACGATCAGGGTCGGTTGCTAGCAACACTTCATCTGCGTTCTTTGCTGCAGTGGTAATTTCCTTCAGATGTTTTTCAGATCGTGCATCCACTTCCCAAAGCATGGAAAAGTCATCATCAGGCTTCACTGAGCCATCTTTTGCGGGTAAATCTCGCACATGTCCAAAGCTGGCCAGCACATGATAGTCGCTGCCCAGGTACTTGTTAATGGTTTTGGCTTTCGCCGGTGATTCAACTATGACAAGTTTCATAACAATCCTTTATGATGTAATAAGCGCTATTTGATTGCCGGAGGATCTCTCGATCTTCCCGGCCATCTCTAGCTCTAAAATGATGCATAACAATTCTTCAGTACAGATTTGACACTGTCTGGCTAATTCGTCAAGCCCCACTGGTGAATGGCTTAGGTTCTCTTCCACCAGTTGCCTTTGTTTATCAGTCACTTCCGCGAAATTATTTATTCTTGGTTCATCTTCGTATGAAGCTATTGGTTCTTGTAAAGTGCCTTTTGGTAGGTGATGGATCACTCCATCTGTGATGTCTTGAACGCTTTGCACTAAAGTGGCGCCTTGAGCGATGAGTGAATTTGTGCCGCGACATCTGGGGTCATATGGGGAGCCAGGTACCGCAAATACTTCGCGGCCTTGTTCCAGGGCATATCGAGCCGTGATGAGGGAGCCTGACTTGTAAGCAGCCTCAACTACGATGACGCCCGTGGAAAGGCCAGAAATCAATCTATTTCGCCGCGGAAAGAAATGGGATTTGGGCGTTGCGCCGAATGGTGCTTCCGAAATGATGGCCCCTTTTTCTTTGATGGCATCATAGAGAACTTGGTTTTCTGGGGGGTAAATATGGTCAACACCTCCGGCCAGCACAGCAATGGTGCCGGTGGGAAGTGAGCCTTTGTGAGCATGGGTGTCTATGCCCCTGGCAAGGCCAGAGGTGATGATCCAGCCATGTTGCCCTAAATCCTTTGAAATGCTTTCAGCAAAACGTTTGCCGTTTAAAGAAGCGTTCCTTGAACCCACAACAGCGAGTGAACGTTTGCCAAGCATGTTCGGGTCACCAAATACACTTAATACGGGTGGGGCATCGGGTAGGCTTGCAAGCAGTCTAGGGTAATTTAAATCCAGTGCCGTTAATAAATGCGCGCCCGCTTTCATATGGGCCGAGTATTCTTTTTCTGCTTCTGCAAGGCTTATCACATGAATAGGATTAGCTTTTCCGCCTCTGTTGGCCATGTCCGGCAAATTTTCAAGTGCATTCTTCACAGATCCGAAATGATTGAGTAATTGGTAGAAAGTGATGGGTCCGACGTTTTCGCTTCTGGCGAGACGTAACCAGTCTAGGCGATCTGCATCTGTTGTTGGGGTAGAATAAACTTTCGGACTAGCGTTGGCCAATCTTGGGCTCCTTTCCGCTTATTAAACGGTTTATGTTTTCTATATGTTGGCTGAAAATGAGAAGTACGAGGACTAGGCAAAAAATTGCCATTTGGTAGTTGATAAAAACGAGGGAAATGAAGGGTAGGGCGGTGACGGTTAGTAATGCTGCAAGGGATGATATCCTGAACCAATAAGCAAAAAGTAGCCATAAGCCCAATGTAATCAGTGCTAGAGGCCAGTGAAGAGCAAACAAAACGCCAAGGCCGGTGGCAACACCTTTGCCGCCTTTAAAACTTAGCCATACGGGATACAAGTGTCCAATTATTACTGCAGATGCAATAATATAGGGCATGGCTTCTAAGTTACCGTATGCGCCCAACCAGATGACGGCTAGCCATCCTTTAAATGCATCAAGAATTAAAGTGAGTGCGGCTAACTTTTTGTTGCCTGTCCGCAGCACATTGGTTGCACCAATGCTGCCTGATCCTATTTGCTTGAGGTCGTGACCTGCATATTTGGATAGGATGTAACCGAAGGGGATGGATCCTAAGCCATAGGCAGCAAAACACAATGGCACCAAATGATGGTTGTCTGAAGTTAAAATGCTGATGTTAAGAACCACGAGAAAAAGAAAGAAAAAGATTTTCGTGGCCCTGTTAACGTGCTGCATTCTGCCTTCTCCATTCATAGAGTGAAACGGCTGCCGCATTGGAAACGTTCAATGTGGAAAAGCTTTCGGATGTGGGTAGATGCGATAAGATATCGCAAGTGCCGCGTATAAGAGGACGCAAGCCTTTGCCTTCACGGCCCATTATAAAAGCCACTTTTCCTGTAAGATTGGCTTTGTGTAGCTGTTCTTTTCCCATTTCGTCAAGACCAATACACCAAAATCCAACTTTCTTAATGTCTTCCATGGTGCGGGCAATGTTGGTAACACTGACCAATGGAATTTCCTCTACGGCACCAGATGCGGTTTTGGCAATGGTTGGATTGTTAGCGTCTGGCGCATTAAGCTCTTGCTGAATAACAGCCATGGCACCAAAGGCAGCTGCAGATCTCATGATCGCGCCAATGTTATGGGGGTCTGTCACCTGGTCCAATATGATAAGGCAGGCATCATCGGGTACATCCTTCATGATGTCTTCTATAAAGGGCTGCTCTAATTGACTGGCTTTAAGGACGAGTCCTTGGTGTACCGATTGCTCTCCCACCAGGCGATCTAGCTCGAGGCCATCGCAAGATTTAATATCCAAATCCGGGTGCTCTTTAATAGCTTGCTCCGCTTCAGGGGAGAGACCTTTGCTCGCCCATAAGGTGTGACAAATACGTTGGGGATTACGTAAGGCAGCTAAAACAGCGTGCGCTCCATAAATCAAATTCTGTTGTGATGATCTGTGTTTCATAAGGTTTATTAGTACCTTTTGACCAATTTAAGCAATACTTTTTTTAATAAATTTGCGTTTTGCCGTTGACATTCACCTCAGTATCCTATATTCCGCCTATATGAATGGTTGATCCGGAGGGATGGCCGAGCGGTCAAAGGCAACAGACTGTAAATCTGTCGACGTAATGTCTACGCAGGTTCGAATCCTGCTCCCTCCACCAAATTCGCGGGTGTAGCTCAACGGTAGAGTCCCAGCCTTCCAAGCTGGTAGTGTGGGTTCGATTCCCATCACCCGCTCCAGTATTATTTATATAAGAAAGGGCTATGAGATGGCTGTAGGAAAGTTTGAGCGGAATAAGCCGCATTGTAATATCGGAACCATTGGTCACGTTGACCATGGTAAGACAACGCTGACAGCGGCGATTACGAGAGTATTGGCTGAATCAGGTGGGGCAGAATTCCGTGCGTTTGATCAGATTGACAACGCACCAGAGGAAAGAGCTCGCGGTATTACCATTGCGACATCACACGTTGAGTATGAAACAGCAAATCGCCACTATGCGCACGTTGACTGTCCTGGACACGCTGACTAT